>JAYSUV010000259.1:0-44499 GCA_043718945.1 Planctomycetota bacterium | reverse complement strand
CCAAACAACGCGGCGTCGACTGGCAATTCCAGATCACCGACGCCCGCACCAAACTGAAGCGGCTCTACCCCGTGATTAAGTGTGGATGAGGCACTAGCCGTCAGGAATTCGATTCCCAAACGTTACTTCGAATGCACCGCTGATGGCTCCAGCAAGTTCTGGGAAGTGTGGCTCGCGGGTGCTGACATGACCACCCACTGGGGCAAGATCGGCACCACCGGGCAAGAAAAGACCAAGAGCTTCGCGACCCCCGAAAAAGCGAGAGTCGAGTACGACAAGCTGGTCGACGAGAAGACCGGCAAAGGGTACACCGAGTCGTCACCTGACGCTGACTGAGCCCCGGCTCATCCGACGGCCCAAGCAGTCCTGCCTGAGCGGCTTCAGTGGCTATTGTTATTCTTCGCCGCCGCCCGTTTCCACGTGATCACCACCAGCCAAAACGCGAACAGCTGGGTCAGTTCGTCGACCCCTTCATCGCAGTCGATCGTCGCCCGGCGGGTGAACATGTGCATGGGCTGGATCGTGCCGACAACGTCACTCGATTGCAGCAGTTCGAACACTCGCGTGAACACCGACTGGGCCTGCAGCGTGACCAGCCCGCTCTCGCAGTCCAGTTCGAAGGTCCGGGTAAAGGCGCTGGTCTTCTGGGCCTCAATCACCACACCGTCCGGCCCTTCCAGCGTCCAGTGGCCACTGAAGGGGCCATGCTTGACGACTTCGTATTCGGTGCCGTTCCAGTCAATCGTCCCCTGCTCGGTGAACCAGTTGAACGTCAGTGCCGCTTCTCCGCCCGTCGTGCCGCGGATCAGGAAGTTCCAGGAACAGATGGAACGGGGGAGGCAGGTGAGCATCAGAATATTCCGGAGAGGACATCGCGGGGTGATCTGCTGAGGAAACGGAACCTGACTCGGAAAGGATCACACGAAAAATGAGCCTCAGACCCAATCGATCGGGCCACCCGGGCCCCCTTCTGTCATGAGGCGACATTTCCCTGTTGGCATCCTGGGGCGTTGCGGCTACCGAAGTCCTGCCCGCGCACGAGCGGCGATCAGAGAGATTGGACACTCTGCCGTCGGCATCAAAGCATCCGCACCTGTTGCTTGCTGGACTACGCGAATGGCGCTCTCCACTGGAGCTTCAAATACTGGCGATTCAAACCGACCTCGCTGAGCTACGGCGTCAGTGAACGCCGGTTTCTCTCCATTTGGCCCGACGAGCAGGATCACCTTGAACCATACCTCGGGGGAGTGGACCTGGAGAACTTCGTGGACGACAGCCTCGGTCGAAAAACGCGAATCAATCACGATGATCGGCGAGATTCGCATCAGTTCCCGCACGACCTCTCGCCAGCGCGATCCGTCCGTGGTGCGAAGACAATCGCGCGGGGTGACGACCTGAAACAGAACATCGGTGAAGTCTGTACCGATGTCCAAGAGCGAAACGATGCGAATGAGTTTCGTTTCATAGAACAGCCGGGCGTGAAACGCCACGACATCGCGGTCGGACTTGCCGAGTACGAATACGACTGGGGGACGCATGCGATGCGAATAGTCTGCCCCCTTCATGGAGAAAGCCAGAGCGGTCAGCGCCACAAGGCCGCTCTTGCCGAGAACATTCACCCCCCAGGCCAATTCGCCGAGCCAAAGCAGACCGAAGATTCCAATCAGCACAGGCAAACGAAAAAAGTGCAACCGATGCGGACCAAATCGCACAATTTTGGCGATCCAAAGCATCCGAAAGCAATCGGAGATGCGAGGAACACCAAGGAGTCGAATCGTGTTTGCCCAGCACGCCAGATTGCCGGTCCAGATGATCGCGGTACTCAACCACGCAACGGCAACCACGACTGTCACAATGAATTGATACCCCATGCCAAATGCAATTGCTACGGCGGTCAGCAGGACGAGGAGAAATGCTCCGTTGTAGCTTCGATCCAGCCGGCGTTGCTCCGCTCTGACGGCAAACTCATTTTCGCACGTATCTGCTCTCACGTTGGCAACACCATTTCAAGTTGTCATGGGACACGGTTGGGGGCCGGGGTGCCCAGATGATCCATCGGATGGGTGGCCCCAGTCGCTGCTTTGAGCGTCTGAACTGTGCAACAACATGAGGTTACGGATGACCGACTCCCCTTTCAATCCCTCTGGTGCCTTTCGCACCCAGACATCCCCAGCGATGCCGGGGCCAGCCACTCATCGAAACGAAATGGTCTCACCGATCGTCATCGAAAAACTTCTCTCGCCACACGTACGCACCAACCGCCACACCGCCGACGGATGCCAGAAACATCAGCAGCTTTCCGACATTCTGTCGGTGGGAGACGGGGAGTTTCAGAAAGCCCCAGGTCAGTGTGCCCGTTTTCTGCCCCTCGCCAGTGACTCGCAATCCGCCGGGTAACTGGAGGTGTACGTCATTGACAGACACATGGGGCGCTTCGAACAACTCGGGGACATATCGTCGGGAGAGACCCGTGCGTGACACCCGAGAGTAAACAACCGTAACAGCCCCATACAAGGCGATAAGGAGCAAGAATCCGACCAGAGCGACGACCACTGCTGCATTTCGCATGAGCCTGCCTCGGGGATTCGGGGCGGATGAACTGTTAAATCCGAACCGGTTGGGCACTCACTTGGTGTGCATCGCGAGCTGCCAGCCACTTCTTCAATGAGGTCTGGCTTTCGCCGGAGGGGAGTCCCACCAACAGGTTGGCCACGCTGATGTCTTCATCCAGGTCGGGCCAGTGGATCCCTCCCCCCGTCCCGATCAACCGCCAAGCACCGCGTTCCTGCGGTGTCCCGTGAGACAATCGCGGATACCACGCCACCGGCACTCCCAAGGTGCGACCGTCTGACAGCTCCACCGAGAGGGTGTCCTCGGTGACCTGCACATTAATCGCCACAACCACTCTTGTATCAATCGTGGAAGAACTCATCCCATGCCTCTCGTAATGCCACCTGATGTTCTTCGACCAACTCTTGAATTTGCTGGATGTCACTACTGCGGAATCCGTGGCTGCGTTCGATCCGGACTGGATCGAGCCAGAACTTGGCTTCGCATTCATCTCGTTCGACATGAATGTGCGCTGGTTCGCTGCCATCCCCGGCATAGAAGAAGAATCGGTAGGGTCCGCTCCGCAGCACAGTAGGCATGAAATCATCCTATCTCGCGGCTTCGGAGTGGACAAGCTGTCTCTCTCCGCCACACGTCGCTGCTAGGGGCGGTCAAGACTCAGCTGACGAGAGGGGAGCAACGGACAAGGCTATTTGTCGAAGGGGGAAGGACGGGCAAATGTGCCCGTCCCACGACGTTACGCGTTCGCCATTTCACGCAGCACCCCTCCTAGAACCTCACACCCTTCATCGACCTGCTCGGCGGTGATGTTCAGCGCGGGGAGCAGCCGCACCACGGTGTCGTGCGTGGCGTTGATCAGCAGGCCCTTCTCCATGCACTTGCCGACGGCCGGGGTCGCGGTGGTGGCGAGTTCCAGGCCGATCATCATGTTGCAGATCCGCAACTCGCGAATCAGCGGGAGTTCAGCTTTTAGCTTGGTGAAGTGCTGGCGGAAGCGTTCGGACATCTTCTGGCTATGGGCGATCAGGCCCTCCTCTTCGATGGTTTGAATGGTCGCCACACCAGCAGCCATCGCGATCGGGTTGCCGCCGAAAGTGCTGGCGTGCATGCCGGGACGCAGGCTGGGGGCGATTTCGTCCTTGCAGATGATCGCGCCGCAGGCGACGCCGGATGCGACCCCCTTGGCCAGCGTGATAATATCGGGCTGGACGCCGAAGGTTTGGTACGCGAACCAGCTTCCGGTCCGCCCCATGCAGGTTTGCACCTCGTCGAATATCAATAGCAGACCGAACTCATCACACAGCTCGCGCAGCCCCTGCAAGAACCCCGGAGCGGGAATGTTCACCCCGCCTTCCCCTTGCACCGGCTCGATCATGATCGCAGCTGTCTCTTCGTCGATCAGCTCGCGGACAGCTTGCAGGTTATTGCGTTCACAATACATGAACCCCGGCAGCATGGGGCCGATCCCCTCGTGGTACTTCGGCTGAGCTGTGGCCGTCACGGAGCCATAGGTCCGCCCATGGAAGCCATCGAGGAAGGTGATGATCTTGTACTTACCCGCCGGAGTGTGCAGGCGGGCCAGCTTGATGGCTCCTTCGTTGGCTTCGGTGCCGCTGTTGCAGAAGAATGCCTTGCCAAAGCTGCGCGTGCACAGGGCTTCGGCGAAGTCTCCCTGCGGCTCGGTGTACCAGGTGTTGGGGACGTGGATCAGCTCGGCGGCCTGCTTCTGAATCGCGGCGATCACCCGCTTGGGCGTGTAGCCGAGCATGTTGCAGCCCCAGCCGGGGAACAGATCGAGATAGCGTTTCCCCTCGGCGTCCCAGACGTAGCTGCCGTCGCCCTTGACGAGGCAAACCGGATACCGGCGATAGTTGGGGACCACGTACTTGGAGAACAAGGCGATGGTCTGTTCGCTGGATCGGTGGGGCATCGGGGCGGTGTCCTGGGGCTGAAAGGAGAGCGAGTGGGGGATTGCAGGAGTGCGGGAGATCGAACGGCTCTCGAAGAGACCCGGTTCGCCGATGTCGGGTTCGGGTGGTGCGTGGGACGACGGGTGCCAGTTTATCAAAGAGATCGGGTGAGGAAACAGCGAGTTCCGGAACTGTGTCTGGGTGGCCCAGACTTCGCTTTGGATGTCTGGGTGACGCAGGCACAAGAGGGATTTGCAGGTGAGCGTGTCCTCTGTCACCTCTTGTTGCTCTGCAACCCAGACACTCAAAGCAGTGTCTGGGCCACCCGCCGAGTTGCGGGGACAATTGGGGGGGCTACAGACAGTCCAATGAGAGTATCGGGGGATCGGTAACTCGCGTCTTCAACCCCAACGGGGTTTCGCCACTTAGCCCAGGGTTGCCTGCGCAGCGGGCTACCCTGGGAGAGTGCCCCCCCCTCTGTGCCCAACCCCAACGGGGTTGCGTCTTTTCGCAAGTAACACACTTCGATGCCAGAGCACGACGGGCGACGCAACCCCGTTGGGGTTGAAATGGCTCGGAATCGGCGAGACCCAGGGTAGGCTCCTTCGTCGCCAACCCTGGGCTACGTGACGCAACCCCGTTGGGGTACAGAACCGTGGCTGAGGCTGACTTCAGGCATGGGTGAGTACACCCCGCAAAGCAGGAAAGACCTCGGCTGCGGACTTGCCGACCATCTGGAGGTACAGCGAATCCGGGCACAAATCGAGATCACCGGGCCACTGGAGAGCGCCCGCCGGGCTGATCGAGAGTTGCTCGAACACACCGTCTTGCAGCCAGGCACTGAACACCCCCCGGCCCGCGAAGTGACTCAAGTCGACGATCCCAGACTCTCCATTGTCAAATCGGAGGAAGACATGGAAATGATCGACGGGTTTGGCTTCGGTGATCTTCATGGGTGACTCAATCAGCGTCCTTCAGTTTCGAGCTGCGATCAATGATCCACATGGTTAGGCGTTCATCTATTCGGGTTTTCGGGATTTGGCGGCTGCTACAATTTGGTTCATCTGTGCAACAAAGTCGGTGTCGAATTGAGGGCCAAGAATTTGCCATGCAGCGATGAAATCATCGCGTTCTGCCCACTCGCTCATGTAAGCTCGCCACCCACTCCACTGACTTTGCTGTGCTGCCGAATGGACGTAGCGGTAACGTAGAAACGCCGTCTCCATCATGGAGATGAGAATGGTGAACATGATGAGGCGATTGTAGGGAACGCCGGAGTCGAGAACAGCTTTGTCGTCGCGGCGAAACTCGAAAGCGTCCAAATCCGGGTCGTCGAGGCAACGCCCAAGGTAGTCGATGTAGAGGTCGTTGGAGTATTGGTGAGCTTCCAGTTCGTGGACGCGACGCTCTCTGCGCTTCTCCACAACGAAGATGAGTATCGCCGAAGGAATGCCAAGCAACGTTGCCAAGTAGGACAACGCTTCGAGTAGGTCTTTGACTTCAGGCGAGACTAGCATGGATGTATATTCGCGAGCGGCCAGGGAATGGTCAACTCTTCATGTGTGATGCCGCATGATGCGAAGCAGTCAGCCAACCCGACTGGGATGACGGCCCCACGGTGCGTCGAGTACATTGCCTGCGACGGATTCTCTCTGAAACTGCCACACGTGTTGGGGAACTGACCATGAAGCTGCGTTGTTGGGTGTGTTGTCTGGTGTCGGGGGCGGTGGCTCTCATGTTGCTGGCGATGATGACCAGTGAGTCATCGGCGGCAGACAAGGTGGAGAAGATTGATGTGCTGATTGTGGATGGGCAGAACAATCATGACTTTGTGCGGACGACGCCGTACATGAAGAAGGTTTTGGAAGAAACGGGGAGGTTCCGGGTGTTTGTGGCCACGACCCCGCCGAAGGGGGCGGACCCGAATGCCTGGAAGGGGTTTCGGCCGCAGTTCGCGGACTACGATGTCGTCGTGAGTAACTACAACGGCGAGACTTGGCCCGAGCATGCCCGCACTGGGTTCGAAGAGTTCGTCAAGAACGGCGGCGGGGTGATGAATGTCCATGCCGCCAACAACCCGTTCGGCGACTGGCCGGTGTGGAATGAGATGATCGGGCTGGCGTGGCGCGGGAATGACGGCGGCGACCGAATTACGCTCGACGCAGCTGGCAAGGAAGTCCGCACGGCCAAGGGCGAAGGCCCCGGAGCGGGGCACGGGTCACAGCACCCCTACACCGTGATCACCCGCGACCGCGAGCATCCGATCACGAAGGGCCTGCCCGCCGAGTGGATGCACCCGCAGGACGAACTGTACCACGGTCAGCGCGGCCCGGCCTTGAACATGCACATTCTGGCCACTTCATTCAGCGCGAAGGAGTCGGGCGGGACCGGGGAGCATGAGCCGATGGTGTGGTGGATTCCCTCGGGCAAGGGGCGCGTCGTCACGACCGTTCTCGGGCATGTCGGCGGTGGGCAGGATCAGGCGTCGTGGCCGATGCGGTGTGCCGGGTTCCAGGCCATCCTGACGCGCGGCACCGAATGGGCCGCCACGGGCGTAGTCACCATTCCATTGCCGAAGGAATTGCCGACAGCGGACAAGGTGAGCTTGCTGCCGTAGAACAGATTCAGTTTTCAGTTCGCACAGACAGGAATGTCTGTGCCACTGATCTGTGGAGCAGACATTCCTGTCTGCCGTTCCTGCAAACCAAAGCTGAATCTGCAGTCGTGATGATGATCGCGACTCGACTCAAGCCCAGTGGTTGCAACCACTGGGCTTTTTGCATGGCATCGCTTCGTCACTTGACCAACTGCCCGCCATTCTTCTCCACATGATTTCGCCACCCGAGCAGCGCCGCATTGCGCGGTGAGTCAGCCAGATTCGGACGGTATCCGTGAGCGTTGGCGCGATTCGTCAGCCGACTGACATGGGAAAAGGCCAACTCCCGAATGGCGATCTCCTTGTGATCCATCCAGCCCAACAGCTGGTTCGTGATCGCCTTGTCTTTGGCATCCTCGGGCGGATACCCCCAAAGCAAATCCACGACATCGGAAACCTCATCCTCCTGAAAGACTCGCTCCACTTCCATCGCCAAGATCGCCGAATTATTCGCGTCCGAGGGTAACCAACTGCGCAGGCACCAGATCGCTGCCAGACGGGTCGCTTC
This sequence comes from Planctomycetota bacterium, assembly GCA_043718945.1. Lineage (GTDB taxonomy): Bacteria > Planctomycetota > Planctomycetia > Planctomycetales > Planctomycetaceae > TH-plancto1. The sequence continues at coordinate 36,854 of JAYSUV010000259.1, read as the reverse complement.
ATGTTCCGACTTCAGCGCTTTGACCAGCAGTGGAACATCGTCGACCAGCCCCAGCGTGTAGGTCGCGAGCGAGGAGATCGTCTCCCGACGGTCCGACACCAATGCCGGAATAGACATGCTCACCGGCTGATCGATCGCAAACTCTTTCTCGAACATGCGGTACTTCGTCTTGTCCGCAGCTGTGAGGGGAATGCCCTCGGGGGCGAGCCAGTTGGGCATCGCCCGCTGCGGTCCGACTTGCAGAGGATGCAGAGGCACGGGCCAGGCGGCGTAACCAATGTCGGAGGTAATCGCGACCGCTGGTCCACCATTCCAGGCGAGGGAGACGGAACCGGCCACGACGTGGATGCCGCCTTCGGGGAGTGGCAATAGCGGGTCGAGGCGACGGCCTTGCGGGGCGCGTTGACTGACCTCCAGAGCACAATGGCTGCCCGGCTCGTATAAGGTGAGTTCCGCAGGTTGGCCGCGCAGGCTCAAACTGATCGACACGGGCTCCGTGTTCTCACTCACAGGTGGTCGCTGGAAGGCGACCCGACCCCGGTCGATCGACATGGTCAAGAGTCCCGCCCCGACCCCCTGATCGAGGCGGACGCGAGAGCCTCCGTACAGGGTCACCACGAGCGTGGTCCCATTGACGGTGAACTCCGACTGGAAGGGATCGGGCGTCGCGATTTCCTCCCCACCGTGAACCAGTGCCCGACGAGGCATGACGTTCCACTGCCCGGACTGCGGTTCGCGGGCGAGCAGGATGCCCTCGGCACTGCCATACATCATGACTGGAAAGGGTGTCCCGGCGGCGACTGGCGGGACTGGGGGAGTTTCGGGCTGGGGAGCGAGACCGACTTCGCCCGGAGCGGCGACGCTGGGCACGGCAGGTTCTGGCTGGGGAGTCTCGGGTTCCGGCAGCATCTCCGGGGTCGGCGTCGAATTGGAGTTCACCGCCAGTGCCGATTCAACGGGCAGTGGCTTGGTCGCTGGACGGTTTGGCTCCGGAGATTTCGTGGGGTTGGTTACGGGATTTGTCCCCTCGTCCAGAGCCGCTGGGTCCGCGCCCGTTGGCGGTTCGGCCACGGTGACAGACTGTCCACTGAACCCGGGCAGCAGTCCCTGGTCCTTCAGCACCCACCCGAGCCACCCCAGTCCGACGCAACCGACCAGCAACCCCAACAGGAGATTCCGCCCTACGGTCGGCTGGAGATAGTCCGGTGTCATCGGCTGGCGCACGGTCGGAGTGGCCGTCGTGATGGCCAGAGCCTGCGCGGCCGTCTCCGAAACCGGGCTTTCCGCCTTCGCTCGCGGCTCGACCAGAGGAGCCTGACTCACCAGCGCGTACATCCGTTCCCGCGTGGAGGCCAGCACCTCCACCGGCTCGCCCAGGACAGCTGTGAGGATCTGGTGCGCGGACGCCACCTCGGCGAGGTGCATGTCCGATTCCAGGCAGAGCTTCTCCAGTGCTGGAATCGCGTCGTGGGCCAATGTGTTATCGAGGTACTCCGCCACCAGATTCGGGTCGGGGGCCGATCCCGAACCGGTCAATTCTGGAGCGGCGATCCGGCGGCGGCGGACCACTTCCTTGATCCGCGCGACAGTCGCAGCGGCCGGGGCACTTTCGCTGACCCGCACGCCGATCTCTTTAAGCGTGGTGGGTTCGAGAACATCATCAAGGTAGGCGAGCAGGGTTCGCAGGGTCAATCGCATCGGAATTCTCCAGGCAGCCCCGCCGGGAATGGGAGCCTACTTGTAATAGTGCCCGGCGGATGGCCGCGCCGTACAAGAATCTCGACGGAGAACGGAATTTATTCCGTTCTCTCCTTTAGCCCGCAGCGTCAGTTTTGAAGTGGCGCTATTGGACACGGAAGACGCGGATGACACGGAAAAGAAGAGTCTGCCGCCGAAACCGTGAGATTTCAGACCTTGATCCTGCGACGCCGAGTCTCTCAGAGTTGCCACCTCGAACAGACCATTTTCCGTGGACTCCGTGCGATCCGTGTCCCAATTGCGCAACTTCAAAACGCGCTAGCGAGGGCCGAGCGTTGCGAGGAGGCCCGCGAGTCACCTCGTAGGAATTCGCCCAATCGCGGTCCCTTCTGGCCCCCTCTCCCCCGCGATCAATGTGACTTTCACGGTGAACGTTTTGCGGGGGAGAGGGCTGGAGTGAGGGGGCCATACCGCTCGCTCTGCCCCCACCCCCACCCTGGTCTGATGAAACGGCGTTTGTCACACCTTCCAGTTTCGTGAATCACTGGTGCCCCCGCGCCACTCACCGCATGGTCCTGACTTCCCCCGTCTCAACTGACCACAGCCAAGCCTCTTCAATCTGTGAAAATCTGTGCCATCTGTGGACAAACTCCAGTCTCTGAAACGGGTTGACGGAAGAGGGATTGGTCCACACATTACGCAGATTGGCACAGATTGAAGAACTCCACCAGCGGGCGATTCTGGTCGCGCGGGGAGGGAGTTTGACTCACAAAACGTCACTCCCCCAGAGGCCCGAGACTGCCCAGGATTCGTTCGTTTCATCAGGCCACCCCAACCCTCTCCCCCACAGTGGAGTCCACTCCGAAAGGCGAGTCGATATGTGGAGAGAGGGGGCAGAGATGACGGAGTACCGCCAGTTGGCGAATGCCCCCAGTCACCTCCCGCTCCGGCTGAGCCACAGGCAGTCACTGAGCCTCCCGAGAATGCTGGTCAGTGCCCGCCCTCACTGACGCGTCGAGTGGATGGTCTCTGCCGACCAATCGCGTGCTCTCTCGTAAATCTGAGTAGGAATCGGCTCGACGCCGGTCAATCCACTTGCAAGACTCTACGGCAGGCCAGCCGAACACTCTCTTCTCTCAAGTCTTGCCAATCTTCCGGGGCCTGCTCCGATGCTTCGAGTGTGCAGCTTTGAAAGCCGTCGTGCGAACGAAATGAAGTCGCTGATCGAGCGAAATGGCGGGGTGGCCACCATCGCTCAGTCACTCCGGGAAATCCCCATTGAGGACAACGCCGACGCCCTCGCCTTCGGGGAACAGCTGGCTCAAGGCGAGATCGACATCGTCCTCTTTCTGACGGGAGTCGGGGCGCAGGGGCTGCTGGATGTGCTGCTGACACGTTACTCCTCGGAGTCGCTTCAGGCATGGTTCGGGCGAACGACCGTCGTCGTTCGCGGGCCGAAACCGGTGGTCATTCTGAGGGCTGCGGGCATCCGCGTGGATCACCGAGCCGCCGAGCCGAACACTTGGCGCGAGGTGATCGATCTGATCGACAACACCCCGATTCCGGTCGCCGGGCAGACGATTGCTGTGCAAGAGTACGGCCAGCCTCAGCGGGAGTTAAGCCAGGCTCTACGAGACCGGCTGGCCCAAGTGATCTCGGTGCCCGTCTACAAATGGGCGCTGCCGGACGACATCGGCCCCCTCGAACAATCGGTCCACAGCACCATCGCGGGCGAGTTCGACGTACTCCTGTTCACCAGTGCCCAACAGGCCGTGAATGTTTTGGAGATCGCGGATCGCCTCGGCATCAAGGACGCCTGGATCGCAGCTGCGCGGTCGTGTGTGATTGGCAGTATTGGTCCGACCGCGACGGAAACTCTCATCGGGCTGGGATTGAACCCGCACTTGGAGCCCACACACGGCAAAATGGGTCATCTGGTGATCGAGACCCTCGCATTTGCGAAGTCGAGCCTTGGACCAGGGAAACCGGCTTTAGAGCCCCTTCGAGCGACACAACCCTAAATCTCGACGCGAGTTCTGAGGTTCTGTGCGGAATCGATCTTGCCCGATTCCGGGTTGCGGCGTAGAGTTGAGGTGACGATCAACAAAGACTGTTGCATCCCACCGGGGCAAGATACCGTGGCGTTGACGGACATCGATCGACGACTTCTGAAGCAGTGTCTGGTGCGTGCGCCAGGGGCTTGGAAGGACTTCGTTGACCGCTTTGTGGGTCTGTTTGTGCATGTGATTCGTCATACCTCCCACGCCCGCAGTATTCGGATTACCAACGACGACATCGATGATCTCTGCTCGGAAGTCTTTATCCGGCTGATCGAACATGATTTCGCCGTGCTGAGGCGTTTCCGCGAGCAATGCTCGCTAGCCACCTACCTGACCGTCGTCTCCCGCCGCATCGTGGTCAAGGAAATCATCCGCCGCCGCAAAGCCGAAGCGTGGGGCCACGTCGAAGCCCACGGAGCTGCACTCGAGTCGGCAGGCGAGTCGATCCCGAACGCCTCGGTCGAGACGGTCGAAGAGGTCGCCCTCTTACTCGAACACCTCCCCCAGCCCGACGCCCAGATCGTCCGCAAGTTCCACCTGGAAGGCAAAACCTACCGGGAGATCAGCGCCGAGGTCGGCGTGCCGGAGAACTCCATCGGGCCGACCCTGACGCGGGCGCGGGAGAAGCTGAAGCAACTCAGGGTTGGCGTGGAGTAGTGGGAGTGCGGTAGCGATACGCATCCCCGTTGAGCTGCGACGCGAAGGCTCTGCGCAGCGGAGCATTCTCCTGATGTCGACCATCTGATCCAGGGAGTGCGTCATGAGCGAAACTCCAGTTGCTCCCGAATCAGCAGTGAAGCCCCGTTGGAATCTGACACTGGCAGTAATCTTGGGGAAGAATCGCTGGGATCCCACGCTGATCGAGATTCTCTTCCTCGTGATCATTGCCGTTGTCCTTTATCTCCTGCTTAGTTCCGAAGTGGAATACTATGCGAGCGGCACCCGGGAACTCCCCGTGCGGGTCTTCGTCTTCGATGTCGACATAGGCAAGCCCATATGCGGAGCAGAGGTCGTGGTCACAAGAGCACCGGGGGTGTACTCCAGTGATGATCTCCCCGATGCCGCCCAGCAATTTCTGCATCTCCGCGAGTACCCACATCCTAAACAGGGGGAGCCCCATTTGAATGGACTAGAACATGGGGAGACCGATGAGCATGGCCTGGTCACACTGCAACACAGTTTCAGTTCCAGTTCCAGCAACAAACATCCCGATACTCGCGTGTATCCGGCCAAGTGCTGGATCGCCGTTTCATCCGATCATTTTCCAGGTGTTGTTGTCTCGTTGGGACAAGACATGGTTTCTGTCGGTGATCTGAAGAGGCGCGGTGGGTTCCTCGTGCCGATCGGAGTTATGCGGGACAAAAACCCGGCACGTTAAGAAGGACAGAGGGAGGAGGTGATGAGTGATCCAACTGAAACGCCGCTGGTTCCTCAAAAGCCACCACGCCGGTTCACGTGGATTGAAGTGTCAATTGTCATCGCGATCATCGCAGTTTTGATTGCTATCTTCATCCTTCCCGAGGCCCAATGGGTGGCGGATGGCACTCGTGAATTCCCGGTCCGGATCTTTGTCTTCGATGCCGAACGTGGAGAGCCTGTGCCAGATGCTGAGGTGGCTGTGATTTCACGCGGGGTCTTCAGGGTCTATTCCGTCGAACGTGCTCCACAAGCTGCGAAAGAACTGGTCCCCCTTCAGGACCATTTGGATCTTGTTCCAGCCTCTCAAAAAGGGCACACGGACGAACAAGGGATCGCTTCACTGATCGTCGATGTTCGTACCAGTTCGAGCAACCGGAACCCCCAGCCGCGAGCGTATCCGGGACATAACTGGGTGGTGGTCTCGGCCCCTGGGTTTGGCGGCGTGGTGTTCCCGCTGAGCCAAGAACCGGTACTGACATCCGAGCTGCGAGAACGCGGCGGGTTCCTCGTACCGATCGGGATCATGCGAACTCGTACACCTGAAGACGAACCGTAGGGTCGAAGACACTCTACACATTCCGTACACACGCGGTCTCTGGTCACGGCGAGTGGCGGAGACGCACCTCATCTGCGATATTCAGACTTGCCGGTATTGTGGCTTTCGACCTCGCGAAAGGACGAACTTTTGCGAGGCGGAAAGGCGGCGGGCCTAGCGGTCGTGAACGGCACTTGGAGATCCCGATGCATATCCAGTTCAGTACGCTTCTGGTCTTGAGTCTTGTGTTGGGGGCCAGTACCTCGGCTCAGGCAGACGCCGCGAAGCAGCCCAACATCATCCTGGTCATCACCGATGACCAGGGCTACGGCGATCTCGCGTGCCACGGAAACCCGTCGGTCAAGACGCCGAATATTGATGCCCTCGCGGCGGTGTCGGTCCGTCTGACGAACTTCCACGTCAGCCCGACCTGTGCCCCGACACGCTGCTCGCTGATGACCGGGCGACATGAGTTCCGGTCAGGGGTCACGCACACGATCAACGAGCGCGAGCGGATGGCCCTCTCCGCCACGACGTTTCCTCAATTGCTTCAACAGGCTGGGTACGCAACCGGGATCTTCGGCAAGTGGCACCTCGGGGACGAGGCTCCCTACCAGCCCAACCGCCGGGGCTTCAGCGAGGTCTTCATCCACGGGGCGGGCGGCATCGGCCAGACTTATCCCGGCAGCTGTGGAGATGCTCCGAAGAACTCGTACTTTCACCCAGCGGTGCTGCACAACGGGACGTTCGTGAAGACGCAGAAGTATTGCACCGATGTGTTCTTTGAGCAGGCACTGACCTGGATCGAGAGCCGCCAGGGGCAGGGACCGTTTTACGCTCATATCGCGACCAACGCACCGCACGGACCGCTCGATTGTCCACCCGAATACGAGGCGAAGTATGCCCACCTAAACGATCCCCAGCGGGCCAAGTTCTACGGCATGATTACGAACATCGATGACAATGTCGGCAAGCTGCGGGCGAAGATGAAGGAGTGGGATATCGAGCGTGACACGCTGTTGATCTTCATGACCGACAATGGCGGGACGGTCGGGGTGAAGGAGTTCAACGCCGGGATGCGTGGGTCCAAGGTCACCCCTTGGGAAGGCGGCACGCGTGTGCCATGTTTCGTTCGATTCGGCGACCAATTCCCGGCCGGGGAGCGGCAGCAACTCACCGCTCATGTCGACATGTTCCGCACGCTGACCGGGTTGGCGGGTGCGGCCATCCCGCCGGAAGTGGAGACCAAACTCGAGGGCCGCGACCTGCTCCCGGTCTGGAAAACGGCAGACGCTCCGTGGGAGAATCGCACTCTCGTCACACACATGGGGCGCTGGGCGAAGGGGCAAGTGGCGGAGGCCAAGCACTCCCAATGCAGCATCCGCGATGAACGATTCACGCTCGTCTCCGCAGGCAAGAATCCCAGCTGGCAACTGTTCGACCTGACGACTGATCCGGGGCAAATGACGGATGTTCTGAAGCAGTTCCCGGAAGACGCTGCCAGACTAGAAAAGACCTACGACACCTGGTGGGATTCGATCCCACCGGACCTCGTGAATGAGGACGTGGTCCCGGCCTCCGAGAACACGTTTCACACGCTGTATTGGCAGCAGTTCCCGGACGAACGTCCGCAGGAGTAGCGAACGGTTCTTGCCTCGTCAGACACTGGGCTAATCCAAGAACTTGGAGACATCAAACGTAATTTGCAGGGGGTCTTTCTTGGAGCCGACCTCAGCGAGCATGACATGTACGGTAAATACCGGACTAGACGCCTTGGAATACTTTAATTCCGCCATTTTCTTGGACAGAGTAATCGTGCCAAAGACTTGGTGGGTGGTGGGGAAGTCACGCAACCCCAAGTCCGGAGCCGAAGTGGGAATCCCTGTTCTGGGGAGGGCATCTGCCAACAGGTTCGAGATCTTAGCAGCGGCCTGCCGTGTGTACTCAGCGAACTTGTCCCGGACTCCCGAGTCGGCGAATTCGAGTCTCCCCTTGACCTTGGGATCGGGCTCGATGCCCTGGAGTGCCTCCACTCGCAGCGAGCGTGGTGTCCAATTCCGGGGGATCAGGTGATCTCCCGCTTTCAAGAGCACGTTGTCCGGCCAGAGTTTTTCGAATCCCGACTCGTGGAATGTCACCAGGCCCTGTGCATCACCGACATGACTCAGTTCGGCCTCGGTCGGCAGAATCGAGAGCGGCTCGATGCCACCACCCGCTCGCAGAACACGGCAGCGCTGGCCTGGAGTGACGCCACGACTTGTGGTTAATCCGGAGATCTCTCCGGTCAAACCTTGGACACGCTCGACACGGCCCGCGGGAGATAATAATTGCTCAGAAATGCGGGCCACCACGTATCGCAGGATGAGATCCTGGGAGACATCGTTATGAGAATTGATGACCGGAACGGTACTCTCGACCGCCCCACTGGAGATCTCTTTGACCTGCCGGTCGAAAAGTGTTCGAAATCGTGTCTTGAATTCGTCTTTGGACTCTAAATAGACGAGTTCCGAACGTCGCTCTCCGGGTGATCTGGCCCCCACATAGGGGGCGACGAGGGGAGACTCGGCGACCATCAGGAGGGTGGCTTTCTCGATGGAATCCTTGGGGGTTTCCCGAGAAATACTCACGAGTTTATCCCTTCGAGTGAGGACCACCAATTCTCCTGATGAGACATGAAAACGCTCCAACATCGGTTCCGGGCTGAGATCACGCTCGCCTTCATTCACCCACGTGTCTTTACCCGTTTCATCGAAAAGTTTGACCGAAAGATGGTAATCACCTGCGGTACGGGGCTCCTTGACAGTAATCATGAGCAGGTGGGTTGCGTCGTGTAGTGTCGCCGCACGGACTGCCTGGCCAATCGAGGTCGAACCCTGCTCGAATTTTGCCAGATCCTTGTCGGAGACGGTCGAAATGCCCCACCCTTGAGACAGCTGTTTCTCCACTTCACCCTCGACATATTGTGCCAGATGTCGTTCACGACGATTCGGGTCCGTGCGGAGCATTTCCTGTCGCAGTGCGGCGCGACGACCAGGGATCATGGCGCGGTTCATCTCTGAGATAAATTGCAGAGCCGCAGAAAAATCGGAATCGCCCGTGTAGTAGGTGGGCATGCTGCCTTGCTCGGCCAGCTGACGATCCAAATCCTGATAATGCTGGATATGGTCTTTCGAGATCTCCATGTCGCAATGCACAATCACACGCGGGAGCATTCGAACAGCATCTCCCGTCCCGATTTTCTGAGCCACTCTCAACAACGAATACTCAAGGAAATCCACGTTGCCCAGCATCGGAAGAATCATGTCCGGGGTTCCATGTCTCGCGGAACCGGCCTGCATTTGTGACCACGGAATCAGCTCACGGGACGCCCCCTGAGCCTCAATACGAATCCCATCCTTGGAAGATTCGTGGAGATACCCCATGCGCACCTCGTTGGTCACCAGATCTCGAAACACTGCCAGATCGATCTCGGTTGTGGAGGTATCCGGTCGGACCTTCACGAAGGAATGGGTCTTCCAGATCGTTTTCCGCAATCGTTCCGCCAGATCCACTGGCAATACGTCTCCCGGCTTGACGCGGTTGTACACCTCCTTTGCCAACTGGGCATCCTCCGAAGTCCGGGCGATGTGCAGGTTTCGGCTGGCTGCCAGTACGGTTTCCGCCAGTTCGCCCTCCTGTTTATCGAACACCGTGAAAGAGGCTCCCGACGAGTCTATCCCGACCTTCTTCAACCCCACCGCTTGCTGCTTGGAATTCATCAGGACCAGATCCACTCCTTTCCAGCGATGGAGGATCTCTCGCTGAGTGGTCAGCTTCTTGATCTCCGCATTGAGTTCATTCTTGGTCTTGTCCAGAGCGTCTGCGTCGCGTTGCAGGCCATTCCGCTGGTCCTCAAGTTCGCGAACCTCGATCTTGAAACCGTCAATTTCCTTTCGCAAACGGTCACGTTCTACTTTCAACTCTGTACTGAGCTCTTCTTGTCCGGGCTTGGCCACTGGCTCGGCACCTCCTTTGGCCAACAAGTACGTGCCGGTACAGGCCGCACCGATCAACACGATCACCCCCAGGACCGCTCCCACGATGATCCCCACAGGGCGGGGCGGATGGGCAGGTGCGGCGGTGGCCGACTTCGGTGAACTCACGACAGACTCCGGAAAAGACTCCGGGGGCAGTGGGGAGGAGTCACTGAAACTCTCCAGCGACACGCCAGGGGAAGCACCAGCCGCGACATGGACATCGCCTGCGAAAACATCCAGCGGGGGAGGCAACGTGATCTGATCCTCGCCAGAAACCGCAGGTCGCATGGCAGCTGTTTTGGAAAGATCGGACGGCGTCGCAAACACCAGTCCTTGGATCTTTCCCGCTGCGACCCATTGTTTGTTTTGGTCACAGAAGATCTGCTCGTCGGACGGGACTTCGCCCTGGCTGCACAGCTCTTTGAGCATCTTTGCCGTGAGTGGTCCCACAGACTGTCCGTCGATCCGCCGAAAAAATTGCTGCGCCATGATAGCCCTTGCATGGAATCCGTGATGGTTCAATTCTCTCATCGCTCGTGATGAGTGGTGAACAGCATTCTTGCGAATTACTTATATCAAGTGGCGTTTGACACATTCAATCTTCGGGATGAAGGATGTGGCATATCGCCACACGGCCAAGACCTTCATGACTCGCCCGGAGCAGTCGGCTGGTGCCTGGCTTGCCGTTTGGGCACAGCGTCCTGACTCGGAAAGATGCGGGCCTGTGGTGCGGTGGTGTGACCGATGTAAGGCCTTAAACAGTGCGGCTTGTCGTTGCGGCCTCCCCGCTGATAGTCCCTCCACAACGAGGCAGCGACGAGTTCCGCAGCCAGCCCGCGCTGCGTGGTGAGGTACTCCAACAACAGCTCGACCAATCGGCTGAGCGAGACTCCGCGCGCATGCCCTTCTCGGGCAAACAGCCAGGCCGCGAGACACGCAAACCCGGCGAACGGCGAACCGTCTCCCCATACCAACTGCACCGTCTCGACAAAATTCCCGCTATTCGCAATTGTGTCCCATGACTTCGCGAAGCGGCGTAGCTCCTGGATCGTGCTGAAGTCGAGCAGCTTGTTTTGCAGAATCTCATACGGCGGATGCGGGCTGTAGACCATTTGCCACTCAGCATCATGCCGAATGATCGGTGTCCCCCGCAGGCGTTTGAGGATGCCGACCTGAATCTCATGCGGCGCGAGCTGTACTAGGCGATCGAACCCCGCTGCGAAGCTGTCGAGTGATTCACCGGGCAGGCCGACAATCAAGTCGGCATGCACGTGAACGGTCGTGTGGTCTCGTAGCCAAGACAGGTTCTGTTCCACCTGAGCGTTGTCTTGATGCCGGCTGATCAAGTGCGAGACTTCATCATTGAATGTCTGGATGCCGACCTCAAACTGCAATGCCCCGGCGGGGAATTGGACGATCAGTTCTTTCAGCGAGTCTGGCAACCGATCGGGGATCAATTCGAAATGCAGGAACATCCCCGGCTGATACCGCTGCAGAAAAAAGTCGAGGATCGCGCGGCTGACACGCATGTTGAGGTTGAACGTGCGGTCGACGAACTTGAACTGCTTGGCCCCTCGTTCCATCAGTCGGCCCATCGCAGCCAGAAACTCTTCGAGCGGAAACTGGCGGACGGGAATGTCGAGCGCGGACAGACAGAACTCGCAGGTAAACGGACACCCGCGCGAGGCTTCCACATAGAGGACACGCTGGGCGATGTCCTCATCGGAGTAGAGGTCATAGGGGAGCTTCAGCTCGGTCAGCACGGGAACCGGGGCGTGGAGGAGAGAGGAGCAGAGGGGAGGAGGAGAGGAGGGGAGGAGTTGAGGGTTGGCAGCACCATCTCCCGCTTTCACTCCCCGTCTCCCCCACTCCTGGTCTCCCCCACTCCTCTCGCCATCACCCAGCAACTCCCGGCACAACCCCGCAAACGCCACGTCCCCTTCGCCTGTGATCACATAATCCGCCAGCCTGGAAATCTCCAGCTGATCGGTCTCGTAACTCACCTCGGGCCCCCCCAGCACCACGATGATCTCGGGGGCCACTCGCTTCAAATCGGCGACCAGCCGCGTCGTCTCTTCGACATTCCAGATATACACACCCAGCCCGACAATGCGCGGCCGCACCGCCAGGATTGCGTCCAACATGTCTAGCGTCGGCTGGTTGATCGTGAACTCCTGCAGCACCGTTTCGTCCCGCAACTCGCCCATGTTGGCCAGCAGATATCGCAACCCGAACGCACAGTGCGGATACTTGGCATTCAGAGTGGCCAGGACGATGGAGGACATGCAGAGGAGAGTCGGTCGAGAGGCAGTTTCGTCACGGGATGATTGCTGGACTGATACGTTAGCACAGCCATTACGTTAGCACGGCCCTGTTGGACTGGCAGGCGGCGAAGCGGAGCTTCGGGGAGATGCGGTCCCCAGCAGAGCTTCGGGGGCCGAGGGAATTCCCGTGTGTCTCACCCCCCCGCAAATGCGGCTCTCAGGTCCTTCAAACTCTGCGGCACTGCCACGCTCGGGTCCGCCTTCCCCTCCATTTCCAGTGAGATGTACCCGCTGTAGTTCGCGGCTTTCAGGATCTCGGCCACTCGTTTGTAGTCAATATCGAGCGTGTACCACTTGCCGCCGCCGGGGTAGGTCTTGGCCTGCACTAGCACGGCGCGCGGGGCCAGCTGGGCGTATTGCTCGTACTGGTTCTCCAGGAAGTTTCCGGTGTCGAGCGTCGCCTGCAACCACGGAGACTTGATCGCGTCGATCACGCGCAGCACCCCAGTTGCGTCGCGGCCCAGGCCCCAGTGGTTTTCCAAGCCCATGACGACGCCGCACTCCTCGGCCTTTTTGACACACTTTTCGAGGCTGCCAATCACCCAGCCGAAGCCGTCCTCGTCGGTGTAGCCGGGAAGGCGGGGCTCGATCCCCTTGTTGGCCATCAGCTCATCGAAGTCCTTCGACGTGCCCCAGCGTCCGGTGTTGACGCGGATCGTCGGAATGCCCAAGGCGTAGGCCAACTCGATCTGGTGGATCGTGTCGTCAACGTTCTGCTGCCGCTCGGCGGGGTCGGGCTTCACGAACGATTGGTGCGTCGAAAACCCGCACAGGTCGAGCCCTTGCCGAAACGCCCGCTGCTTCAACTGTTGCAGCCGCTTATTCGACTGGTCCTCGCCCATCTGCTTGTGCAGAATCTCGCACCCGTCAAACCCCATCTCGGCCGCGCGATCGATGCACGTTTCAATCGACGGGGGATCACCATTGAACTGCCAGAAGGAATAGGTCGAGACGCCGAACCGGATACGCGGGGAATGCGGGCGCGGTGGGACGGGGATCACCGGCGGCGATTCGGCCTGAGTGATCCCCGCTGCGAGTGCCCCCAGAGCGGCGACTGTCAATGTGAGGGCGGCGCGGCGAGAGACAGGCATTTGGCTGGGCATGAGTATTCGTCACCGACTGAGAGTATGAGCGGGATTCGGGGGAGTACCGGTTGGCCCGCCCTGGGGCCTTCCGGTGTGCCAGCGGCACCAGAGGTTATCACACGGGCAGTTCTCGCAACAAGAACCTCCTGTGGCAGAGCCACCCCGGCAGGGTCCAAAGCGAATCAACCGGGGCGACCCCGCTCAACCGCATGGTGACTGCGTGGCCTGAACCCTGGCTGGTTCTGCAGGCTGGTCCGGTTTTCCCGCCAATTTTCGGAATTCACCGTACAGTTTCCGTAACACAAGTGGTTATACTCCGATGCGTTGTTTTTTCTCCCGTCGCGAATGCAAGGCTTCCCCATGGCGCAAGCATCGTTGCCCGGTTCTCGTCCGCAGGTGCGGCTTCACAGCCAGCAGGCGAGTCTCCTTCCTTCCCGCGTCACGACCGAATTGCGTCGGCTGGAAGGTCGCATTCGGTCGCTGTCGGTCCTGAGCGGGCTGGCGGTGGCGGTGATGGCGATGGTCGTGGTGACGGCGATCGCGTTCGTCCTCGACTACTGGCTCGATCTTTCGTCGAGCAGTCGCTGGATCGCTCTGGGTTCGCTCTTGACGACGGGGATTGTCTTCGGAGCTTATGGAATGCGGCGGCTGTTCTTCCGCGTGTCCCTGCCCGAGCTGGCAGCTGCGGTGGAAGAGAAGCATCCGGAGTTTGGCGAGCGGCTGGTGAGTCTGGTCGAGTTCTCGCAACCGGGTGTCGAGGAGAAGGACAAGGGTTCCGCGATGATGCGGTCGCTGCTGGAGCGGGAGACGCTGCAGCTGGTGGCGCCGTCCGACTTCACAGATGTGGTCGATCATACGCGAGCGGCATGGCGTTCGCTGGCGGCGGGCGTGGCGGTGGTCATGCTGTTGATTCCGTTCCTGATGTGGAAGGACAACTACCGACTGTTGTGGGCGCGGTTGTTGACACCCTGGAACAATTTCGAGCGGCCCAGCAATCTGCAGTTTGAGGTGCCGAATGGGGACCGCGTGGCACCGCGCGGCGAAGATGTGAAGATCGTCGCCATCGCGGGCTGGCGGAATGAACAGCCCGAGCCAATCAAGGAAGTGCGGTTGACGTGGATGTTTGACGGGACGAGCTACGAGAACCGCCGCATGGCGTGGGACGAGTCGGCGAATGCCTACAGCACGTCGCTCGCAGCGGTCCAGACGGGGTTCAAGTATTCGGTCTCGGCACCGGGAGCCAAGTCGCGTGACTACAGCATCCGAGTGGAGGACCGCCCGGCGATCACCTCGCTGAATATCGATGTCCAGCCGCCCGCGTATTCGGGCCTGCCCGCCGAGCAGCATACAGCTGCGGTGCTGGAGATTCTGGCGTTTGAGCATAGCCAGATCACGATGCAAGTGGCGCTGAACAAGCCGGTCGAGCATCTCGATCTGGTGTGGTTGGATCTTGCTTCGGTGAATCAGTCGGACACCGGACGCGCGGTGACGGTGGACGCGAACGCTCCCGAGGGAGCGGTGCTGGCCGAGGCCGCAGCTCCGACGGCGATCCCGGCGCATCTGGCGGGGATGTACCCTGGCTGGGTGATTCGATCGGTCGAGCCGTGCGTACTGAGCGAAGATAAGAAGTCGACCACGATTGCCTTCCGGGCCGACCGCGCGGGCCGTTTCGTGATTCACGCTCTCGATCAGTTCGGTCTCGACAACGTCAAGGAGCCGATCCGCAGCCTCGACCTGCGGGCCGATCAGCCGCCGACAATTGATTACGCCGATGTCAACGAACAAGGTTCTGCCAAGCCGGATGAAATCATCCAGGTGCCGGTCTTTGCGCTGGATGACCTGGGTATTGCGGCCTTGGAACTGCACGTCAAGTCATTCCCCGAGGGGAAAGCCCTCAAGGTATTCTCCGTCGAAGCCGCGAAACTCGGTTCGAAGGAGATGGCCGAGGCGTTCTCGGTGAATCTGGCGGAGTTCAACCTCAAAGCGGATGACGTGATCTCGGTCCGTGCCCGGGTGGCCGACGCGAGAGAGATTCCCGGGCCGAACGAAGCCTGGACCCACGAGCGACTGATCCGGATTAAGCAGGAATCGCTCCCCTATGGCTTTGAAGCCATCGCTGCCGAGCGCGCTGACTGGAAGGCCCAGATTCAACAGCTGAAGAACGAGATCATTGCGAACCGCTCCGAAGTGCAGGACGTGCAGAAGGCCGCCCAGCAGGCTCGCGAGAAGAACCAGCCGTTCGACCGCGATGCGCAGGCCCCCAAGCTGGCTGAAGCCGAGCGCGAAATCGCCGACAAGGCACAGCAACTCGCCGCACTCTTAGAAGAACACCCGCTGTTCGAGAAGCTCTCTCCTGTGCTGGAGCAAGTGGCCCAGGAAGACGCGATCCCCGCCGCCGAGAAGACCGGATCACTGCCCACCACCCCGGACATTCCGGCCAAGGAAGAAGCCCTCAAGCAGGCGGTGACTGAGCTCAACGAAGCGGAAGCCAAGCTCACCGACCTCGAAAAGAAGTTCGACCAACAAGCCGCCCTGGAGAAGGATCTGTTTGAGCTACAGCGTCTCGCGGGCCGCACCGAGCAGCTCGCCACCGATACCGAGAAGTACGAAAAGAAGCGCGACGCAGCGAAGGTGCCCGAGTCCGAGCGGACTCCCGATTCCGAGCAACCGCTGACCGCCGAACAACGCCAGCAGGAAAAGCAGAAGCTGCAAGAGCGGCACCAGCAGCTGTCGCAGGATTTGAACTCGCTGCTGCAGAAGCGGCCCGAGTTGGTGACTGCGGCGCAGGAAGAACTGCTCAAGCAACTGCAAGAACTGTTCGACCGGGCGGCGGAACTCGCCAGCCGGGAAGACAAGCTGGGCGAGGCTCTGGCGAAGGAAGCGAAGAATGCCGCCGAGAAGCTCGCCCCGCAGAAGCAGAAGCAGTCCGATCTGAATCGCAAGGCGGAAGAACTGGTCGCGGATCAGGAATTGCAACAGGATGAAAAGGTGGCCAAGCCCGCCGACCTGGCGGACTTCGCCAAGGCGATCGATGAGATTGAGAGTGGCGACGCCCAGCAAGCAGCCCTGGCTCAGTTGAAGGCCGCCGACGATCTGGAGAAGCTGGCCGAAGCCCTGGAGCGGAACGCCAACCTGCCGGACGATCCGCAGGCTGCCGCCAAGGAACTGGCCACCCGCGAACGGGCCCTCAAGGACCAGTTGGCGGCACTGACGCAAAAGGAGCGGGAGAACCAACAAGCTCTTCAGCAAGCCGCACAAGAGAAGAAACCGTTGACTGCTGAGCAGGAGCAGGCAGCTGCCGAGGTCGCCGAACAGCGCCGCGATCTGGCATTGGAGCAGGCAGCTCTGCAAGCGGCAGCGGCTCAGCTCGATGTGCCTCGCAATGCCAAGGATTCTCAGAAGGATGCTGTTCGTCAGGGACAGGAAGCGGTGCAGCAACTGTTGAAGGATGAACCGAAGAAGTTGGCTGAATCGGCTCAACGGGCGACCGAGGCGGCTGAGCGGGCTGCCAACGATCTTGATCGTCTGGCTCAGCAAATCGGGACTCCGGAAGAGCGTCAGCAACGGGCCTTGAACGAGGTGCGTGGCATCCACGACGAGCAGAAGAGCCTCGCCCGGCAAGCCGAAGAGCTGCGGAAGCAACAGGCCGAAGGGAAGCCACTCGACCAGATGGCCGATGCCTTGAAGCAGCAGGCCCAGAAGGAACTAGAACTCGGCCAGCGGCTTGCGGATCTGACGCCGATGGCCAAGGATCCGGCGAAGCAAGACGCTGTCGAAGCCCAGCAGAAGAAGGCTCTGGAAAGCGTCGCCGCTGCCGCAACCGACCTCCAGGATCAGAACGTCGCCAACACCGACGCCTCGCAGGCCCAGGCCGAGCAGGCACTCTCCGATCTCAGGAAACAACTTGAAGGACAGCCGACCGCCGAAGAAGCACTCGCTCAGGCCGCTGCCAAGCAAGCCGAAGTTGCCCAAGCCGCCGACAAGGCCAACGACACGGGCGACCAGCGGCAGGGGCAAATGCAGCAGCAGAAGGACCAGCAGCACCAGCTGGCTCAATCACTGGAACAGGTCGAAACCCCAGTCGCCCCGGCACTGCGAGAAGCTGCGAAGCAAGCAGCCTATGAAGCCCGCGACGCCCTCGACCGGGCCGCTGGTGATCCGGCCCCTGCCAAATTCGCTGAAGCGGAGCAGGCACTCGCCAACAGCCAGGAGGCATTGAACGATCTCGCCGACGCGCTGAAGCCCGATGCCCAGACTCCGAACGAAGCGGCCCAGGCCCTCGCTCAAGAACAAAAAGCCGCAGCCGAAGGGGCTCAGCAGTCTGCCGCTAAGCCGCAGGCTCCGACCCCACAAGCTGCGAATAAAGCGGCGGATGACCTCCGCGAGCGGCAGCAGGAACTCGCGAACCTGCGCGGACCGGAGACCGCCCAACCCGAGAAGCAAGCAGCCACCAAGGCCCTCGCGGAAGCGGCTCAAGCTCAGCAGCAGGTCGAGCAACTCGCCAAGCAACAACCCCAACCACCAGCCGGTGCCACGGAGCCGACCGCTCCGACTCCGCAGTTGCAAGAAGCCATGCAGCAAGCCGCCAAGGAACAGCAGGAGGCCGCAGAAGCTCTCGGCAAACTGGCCGAAGCTCTGGCACCTGCCGCAGCCCAGGAAGCTATGGCCGCCGCCGCTGAGCAGGATCAGCAGAACGCCATCGCAGCTGCTGAGCCGCGCATTGCCGAGTTAAATGCACTGGCCGAGAAGGCCGAGGCCCTCGCCGACCAGCAAGAGGCACTTCAGCAGCAAGCTGCGGAAGCGTTGGCAAAGAACGCCGACAATCCCGAGGCACAGAAGCAAGCGTTGCAGCAACAGCGTGGCCCTCAACAGCAGTTGAACCAGGACGTGAAGAAGCTGCCCAATACCGTCGCCCCTCTGGCTCGAGCCGAGGCGGAACAAGCCGCTGAGGCAGCAGATCAAGCCCTCGGGCAAAACCAGGGTGAGCAAGCGGCGGAGGCTCAGGCCGACGCGGCGGAAGCTCTGCACCAACTGGCCCGGCAGGCCGAACGGCAAGCCGAGGCTCTGGCGGAACAGACGGGTGAAGAACTGGCGATGGCCAGTGAGCCCGCAGCCGGTGAGGTAGCTCAACCCGCCGAGGGTCAGCCGATACCCGGAGAGCCACAGGCAGGCCAGCCGGAAGCGGGACAGCCGATGCCGGATCAACCTGCGGAAGGTCAGCCCCAACCGGGGGCTGCCGAGCCTGCTAATGCGTTGCAGGAATTGGCAGAGCGCGCGAGGGAACTGGCCGCTGAGCAACGGGCCTTAGCAGCTGAGACCGCTCAGGCCGGAGACCCCAACGCTGCTGAATTGGCGATGAATGAGGCGGGGCAACCCGAGGCTGGCCAACCTCAACCGGGTGAGCCACAGGCCGGGCAACCAGAAGCGGGGCCACCTGCCGATGGACAACCGCAGCCCGGCGAGCCTCAAGCCGGGCAACCCGAGGCTGGACAACCGCAACCGGGTCAACCACAGCCTCAGAAGCCGCAACCATCACTCGCCACGGCCCTCCGCGATCAACAGCGAATCGCCCTCGCCGCTAAGGAGTTGGCGCTGAACGCAGAAGCTCAGACCGGGGCCCAGTCGGAAGCGACTCAAGCTGCGAATGAGTTCGCGGCACAGGCTCAAGAGGCTGCCCAGGACTTGGCTGCAGGCGGGGTCGAAGCCGCTGCGGATGCCGGTCAAGAAGCGGCTCAGACGGGAGAACAGGCGGCTCAAGAGCTGCGTGAAGTTCCTCAGAGCCAAGGTGGCCCGAACGAAGAATTGGCCACCGACACCCAGAATCTGGCCGAGCGTCAGGCTCAATTGGCTGAGCGTCTGGAGCAACTGGCCGCCTCGCCCGTGGCCCGGCGGGAAGCTCAACAGCAGGCCCAGCAGCAACTCCAGCAGGAGACACAACAGCTGGCCCAGCAGTTGAACGATGTCGCCGAATCGTTCGGCATGCAGCCGCTCCAGCAGCAGAATAAGGCTCAGGAGGCTCAGGCTTCCGAGAACTCGACGCAGCAAGCCCAGGCTGCGATGCAGGCGGCTCAGCAGAACCTCCAGCAGAGCAATCCGCAGGAGGCCGCTCAACAGGCTGCTGATGCGGCGCAGGCTCTCCGTGATGCCGGAAAGCTGGCACAGGCGACAGGGCAACAACAAGGCCAGCAGGCAGGGCAACAACCCGGCCAACAAGGCAAGCCCGGAGAAGGCCAGCAACCGGGCAGCAATTCGCCACTGCCTCCGGAAGGGGCTTTAAATGTAGCCCAGGCCGCTCAGCAGTTAAACCAGATCGGCCAGCAACTCGCTCAGGATCAGGCCCAACCCGGACAGCAACCGGGCGAGGGACAACAGCCGGGCGAAGGGGCTCCGATGCCCGGTGAAGGCGAGCAGGCTCAGAACGGCCAACCTCCAGAGGGGCAACCCGGACAGCAACCCGGCGGGCCCCCCAAGGCATCCGATTCGCTGAAGCAAACCGCCTCCAACCTGCGACAAGCACTTCAGCAGTTCGGCATGCAACCCGGCCAACAGCCCGGCCAGCAGGGCCAGAAACCCGGTCAACCGAGCAACCAGCCGAGTGCCCAGCCCGGTGGGAACGACAGCGATTTCGGCAACACTGATGAAGCCCGGATCGTCGCTCTGGAGAACCATCTGAAGGGGATGACCACCCGCAACTGGGGCGAACTCCCCGGCACGCTCAAGACGGAGATTCTCCAAGCGGCTCGCAAGAAGCCGGACGGCGATTACGCCAAGCTGATCCGCAAGTACTTCGACGAGATCTCGAAGACCCAGCGTCCTGACCAACCGGGGGCAGCTGCTCCTGCGGCGAGCGGAGCCAAGCCATGATGTTGACCCGGCGTGATCTATTTCGAACGGCGATCGCGGCAGCTGTCGCGGGCAGTAGCCGCCCCTCGTTCGCGGTGGACGAAGCGACGCAGAAGAAGGTCGACGAGGCCATTGTGCGGGCGCTCGACTTCCTGGCAACGGCCCAACTCCCGGAAGGGGCGTGGCGCAGCGACTCCTATGGCGAGTGTACGGCGGCGACCTCGCTGGCTTGCATGGCGTTCATGTCGGCGGGACATACTCCGGGTGAGGGGCCGTTTGGCGACATGCTCAACAAGGGCATCCGCTGGGTCATGTCGCGGCAGGAAGACAACGGCATGCTCGTGGCCAAACGCAGCCACGGCCCGATGTACAGCCACGGCATCAGCACGCTGATGCTGGCCGAAGCAATCGGTATGGTCGAGGAATCGGAGGCGAAGCTCCTCAAGCGTTCGCTGGAACGGGCGATTAAGCTCATCCTGGAATCGCAAGCCTACGAAAAAGATCACCGTCACGCGGGCGGATGGCGTTATCAAGTCGACAGCCGCGACAGCGATCTGAGCGCCACGGGGTGGCAGGTGATGGCCCTCCGCGCGGCCAAGGATGTCGGCTGCGATGTTCCCGCCGAGGCGATTGACGCGGCGGTGAAGTATGTCAAGAACTGCTCAACCACTGACAAGCGGGGCTTCGGCTACCAGCCGGGCAGCGGGGCGACGCCGACGCTCACCGGGGTCGGGATTACCTGCCTGGAAGTCTGCGGAGACCACGACTCGGAAGAGGCTCGCGGGGGCGCGGAGTGGCTCAAGACCAACACCCTGCGACTCGACAGCAACTACTGTTACTACGGGATCTATTACACGGGCGTTGGTCTGTTTAAGCTCGGCGGCGAGTACGCCGAGAAGAGTCACGCTCACCTGTGCGAGATGCTGCTCCCGATCCAGGGAGCCGACGGCTCGTGGTTCCCCGAGCACGGCAGCGAGCGCGGGGTCGGCAAGAGCTACGGAACAGCACTCGCGGTGCTGGGTCTGGCGATCGAGTACCGGTATCTGCCGATCTACCAGCGGTAGAGCGATCCGCTGCGCCGGTCCCCCGTTGAGCTGCGACGCGAAGTCCTCGAAGCGGAGCATTCCCCCGGAACAACACTGCTCTTCATGATCGAACTCTCCGCGACCCCCGCTGGCGTGCTGCTCCCCGTCCAGGGCCAACCCGGTGCCCGCCGCAACGCCATCGTCGGCGAACACGCCGGTCGCCTGAAAGTCGCCGTCACCCAGGTCGCTGAGAAGGGCAAAGCCACCCAAACCATCCGCGACCTCATCGCCGCCTCCCTCGGCATCGCCCCCAGCCGGGTCACCCTCCTCCAAGGCGACACCCAGCCGCTCAAACTGTTCCTCTTGGAGGGCGTCACACTGGAGCGGGTGCAGGAGTGGCTGGAGTCGGTGAACGGCACATGATTACGCTGCGAAACACCAACCCCAAAAAAGTCGGATGAACCTGAAATGGTCGTGCTGATGTGCTGGGGAACATTGTTCTTAGCTTCCATCTGTATCTGGAAGGCATCTCAGATGCTCCACAATCGACTTCTCACCTGGTTCTTGGAACTTAGTGAAGCCGTTAACCCTGCGTTCGTCCTCAATGCGTTGCAGCGTCTTCAGCAGCTTCTCCGAAGTGTCCTGATCTTCGGTCAGGGGGACTTGCTTCTTTTTCTGGTCGTAGGTCTTCAGGGTTCCATACCAACGCTTGGATGCTTCAGTGTGAGGAACAGCCCCTTTGACCCCTTTCTCCGATCTCTTGCCATCCTGGAAGTAACGCACGGTCTTCTTTCGCCAAACACTCATCATCGCTCTCCGGTTGAAGGGAGCGACCATCGTTCAAGGCATTTTGGTTGAACCGTATTTGCATGGTTGGTTGCACAGAACGCCCGTGCAACCACATTCTGCAACAAAAAGACGCCTGACGAATCACCGTCAGCCATTTGGCGTAAGTCTTGAAAAGAAACAAGTTACAGAAGAAGTGGCCGCTCGGGGACTCGAACCCCGACACCTTTCGGCACCAGATCCTAAGTCTGGCGTGTCTGCCAATTCCACCAAGCGGCCCACGTCTGGCAAGCCAGACACCGGTAGTCTATCGGAAGGTTCGCGCATCTGCGAGTACCCGAATGGGGTGGTTGGCGAGTGAGAAGTTAATAGCTCACTGTCTCGGTCAGCGGGGCACGCGCGACAGAAGTGCGGCATTCTCAACAGCGTCGAGATCAGTACCCCTCGCCGTAATCTGGTGGTTCATGATCTTGTGATCCCTGATCCGAGGCTCGTCTCATCAATTGGAGAAGAGGAAGAGGTTCATAAGATCTTGGGAACAACTATGAAGAGAGGGGGCAGCAGATGAAAGACGATTCGCATGGTCGCATGGCGGCGCGGATGGGTGGCGGGGTCAGCAGCGCAGCGAATGGCCCCGGGCAGGGTGGACGTGGCAGGAGGCTTCTGTGAAAGCCTTCCAAGGCAGCGATCAGACATCACACGGGCGGACATCTCTCTGGTCGGGGCCATGCGCAAAGCCTCCTGACCCCGCCACCCGTCGCGTCTCTGCGAGTTCCCGAAACCAAGCACGCCAGCCTTTCCAGAAGGGGCTCGCTATACTTCGAACCCGACACTTGGGAACGGTGTCCACCCGCCGTTCCGCTCCTCGTTCGAGTTCCCCTACTCATGCCGCACTCCCCTTCCCTGGCCACGGTCCAGGCACTGGCTGGCCAAGGCCGCCTCGTCCCCGTCTACCGGCAGTTGCTCAGCGACACGCTCACGCCGGTCTCTGCACTGTGCCGCTGCGGGTGGGACCGCGAGACGTTTCTGTTTGAGAGCGTCATCGGCGGCGAGAAGGTCGGACGCTACAGCTTCCTCGGCGGGAACCCGTTCTTGCGGCTCTCGGCTCGGGGCAATCAATTGACCATCGAGCGGAACGGCCGGACCGAACTGCGGACGGTCGATGACCCGCTGCTGGTGCTGCAAGAGATGATCGACGAATACCAGGCCGTCGAGATCCCCGGCCTGCCGCGTTTCCTGGGCGGGGCGGTCGGCTACTTCGGGTACGACACGGTGCGGTACACCGAGCGGCTTCCGAACCCGCCGGAGGATGACCGCCAGTTGCCCGACATGATGTTCGGCTTCTATGACCAGATGATTGTCTTCGACCAGATTCGCAAGACGATCATCGTGGTCGGGCATGTCTGGACTGATGCCCCGGACCTCGCAGCTGAGTACCGGCGGGCCTGTGCAGCGGTGGATGAGCTGTGCGAGAAGTTGGAGTCGGGCGAGGACGGACTGCGGATGAGGGACATTCCGTCCGGCGGCGATCCGGCGCTGGCCTGGACATCGGACTTCACCCAGCCCGAGTTCGAGGCCGCGGTGCGAAAGTGCCAAGAGTACATCCTCGCCGGGGATATCTTCCAAGTCGTCATTAGCCAGCGGTTGGAGTTGGAGACAAAGGCTTCGCCGCTCGATATCTACCGGGCACTACGCGTCGTGAATCCCAGCCCGTTCATGTTCTTACTGACCTCTCAAGAGGTGACGCTGGTCGGCAGTTCCCCCGAGATCATGGTCCGCGTCGAGAACGGCGAGACGACCATCCGCCCACTCGCCGGGACTCGCAAACGCGGGGCCACCGAAGACGAGGACCGCGCATTGGCTGCTGAGTTGCTGGCCGATCCCAAGGAGCGGGCCGAGCATGTCATGCTGATTGACCTGGCTCGCAACGATGTCGGTCGAGTCGCCGAATATGGGTCGGTCACGCTCAGTGATGTCATGGTCGTCGAGCGCTATAGCCATGTGATGCACATCACCTCGAACGTCAAAGGCCAATTGCGCCCGGGGCTGAAGGCGATCGATGCCTTGAAGGCAGGGCTACCTGCGGGCACGGTGTCGGGGGCACCGAAAGTCCGAGCGATGCAGGTGATCGACGAGGTCGAAAAACATCGCCGCGGGCCGTACGGTGGAGCGGTCGGGTACATCGATTTCACCGGCAACATGGATACATGTATCGCTCTCCGGACACTGGTCATGCAGGGGCAGAAAGCGTACGTCCAAGCCGGTGCCGGGATCGTCGCCGACAGCGTTCCGGTCAGCGAGTATCAGGAGACCTTGAGCAAGGCCAAGGGGATGCTGAGAGCGATCGAAGTGGCCGAGGGGTTTGCCAGGTGAGTGGGGATGGCTCAGCGAGCGTGGCGGCGTCAGCCCCCCTGCCCGGGCGACGTTTTCCGACGGCACAACAGTCAGTCAGGACTTGGTCCAGAATCACGTCCCGATTTCAACGAAGGAAATGAACACGAAGGTCGCCAAGGCAGCAAAGGAATTTCAATTCGCCCCCTTTGCTTACTAGGCGATCTTCGTGTTCAAAATCTAATCGGGAAGTTGTATCGGACCAGTTCCTAAGCGACAGTGCGTTGTCCGGCACGGCGGACTGACGTCCAGCCGCTCGCTGTCGATATTGGATGCGAGACGGTGACGTGGGAGCACTCCGCTTCGAAGACTTCGTGTCACAGCGAAACGCGATGGATGGTGAACATGCTTGACACCGGAGTGCATTACTGTTGTGATACACCTGCATTGAACTCGCCGGAGTTGAACTTGTCGTGAATTCTGGCGAGAACATGTTGATCCGCAGCTGCGACCGGGACGTATGCAGTGCAGTCGCGGTTTCCAGCAGGCACAATGACGATTCCCGCTCCATCCCCCACCTCTCAGAGGCACATGATGAGTACACCCCGTTGGTTGGCGTTCACATTCGCCATCGCGTTTGGATTCACAGTTCAAGCTGCGGACTCGCCGCTGAGCCAGATCTCAAATGAGGCGGATGTCGTCATTCGCATTCGAGCCTTCGACACCACGGTCCAAAACATCGCCGCCCTTGCGAATGCCGTTCAGCCGGGCGCTGGCGATATGGTGTCGCAGAACGCGACGCTGTTTGGCCCCATCGTGTCGAACCCGGCTTTGAGCGGTGTCGATCGTACCAAGGACTTTTACCTCGTGCTGTTCATGCGAGAAGAGGGCGAGCCGAAGGCCCTGTTCGCGATCCCGACCACGGATGGACCCGCCCTTCAGAAGGCCCTGCCCGAGAACTTCGAGTCACAGGTCCGCGAGGACTGGGTCTTCTACGCCGACAAAGATCACGGCGTGCCCCCAGCTGTCTCGGCTGCGGAATCGCTGGCAACGCTGATGGCCAAATCGGTCAGTGCGAACGAAGTCTTCGAGAAGTCCGATGTCGGGTTGCACATCAACGTGAGCCACATTGCCGATATCTACAACGCACAAATCCTGGAGGCCCGCTTGAAGTTCGAAGAGGGAATTCAGAAGGGCTTGAACACCCCCGGTGTGGAGAACGCCGAGAGTGTGGTCGAGATCCTGAAGCTCGGAGCGGACATGGCCTTCAAGCTGCTCGAAGACACTGAAACCTTCACCATCGGGGTAAATGCCTCGGAGTCGGGACTGGTGATCGAGGACTACATCGATTTCCAAGAGAGCAGCGACATCGCCGCCTTTCTGAAGAAGCAGCCGAAGTCGAACTTCACCGCGCTGACCAAGCTCGGGGCGGGTCTGCCGCTCTACATGGGGATCAGTGCCGAGTTTGCCGAACTCGCTCAGGCGACCGAGAAGTTCACCGCATTGCTCTACAAAGACGAGGCCGTCCGGCAGGGGATGAAGGACTACATCGGAGCGATGAAAACACTCCAGATCACCTCGGCAGTCATGTCATTCGATCTGGCCAGCGGGACGAAGGGGATGCTCCGCACGACGGGGGTCTTCGAGACGAAGAAGGCGGCCGAACTGTTGGCGACTGGTCGAAAGTTCGCCACTCTCTCGAAGTCGATCACCGTCGGCGAAATGACTCAGGAAACGACCTTAGTGCCAGACGCGGAGACTGTGGGCACTCACAAGATCGACCTGATGACGATCACCCAGAAGGTCGATCCGAACCAGCCGGGAGCTGCGACGCAGGCGATGATCACCGGCCTAATGTTCGGAGCGAAGGGCATGCAGACCCGCATGACAGCTCTGGCCGATGGATACTTGCAGGTGCAAGGCGGTGACAAAGACACGATGGGCGCTGCCATCAAGGCGTATGAGGCAAAGTCCAACTCGCTGACTGAAGCCCGTGCGGGAATGGCCGACGAGTCCCACCTGTTGATGCTGCTCGACTTGCCGGGTCTGGTGAGGAACGGCATGCTGGCCGCGACCACGATCAACATCCCCGGCTTCGCCATCCCGTTCCAGCGGGCCGCTGTGGAAGACCTGCAAATCAGCCCCAGCTACACTGCCGTCACAGCTGTCGGTGAGGAGCATGCTGTGCGGATTAAGACTAAAGTTCCGGTCGAGCAGTTCCAGGGCGTGCTGAAGCTGGTGGGCTTTGTGCAGACTATTCGCGGTCAATAGTCACGAGTCGTGGCGGAGCCAGAGACGTAGGACGGGCACATTTGCCCGTCCTGCTTCATTGATGCCCCATGCGAATTTGCCATGCCGGATGCGAGTCGCGGAGCGACATCGCCTACGTGGACCGCTCCCAGTCGCCAGTCTAATTTATCCAGAAGGGATTCCAGCCCATAGCCGGTGGTGAGCGCAGCGTCACCACCGGAAAGCAAACTCCCCAGCCAGACTATCCCAAAGGGATTGCAGCCCTCCTTGTCAGTGACACCAGCGCCTTGGCTGGAATCCCTTCGGGATACAGGAGCCTTGGGGAATGCAAACCGGTGGTGTCGCTGCGCTCACCACCGGCTATGGGCTGCGACCCCTTCGGGGTGGTGCGGGCTTACCGAACACAAGTCGCCCATGCCCCTACCCAATACACGCAGGGTGGCTCAGACATCACTTGGGATGTCTGGGTGACGCAGGAACAAGAGGGATTGAAAGCTGAGGATGTCCTCCGTAACCTCCTGTTGTTGCACAACCCAGACGCTCAAAGCAGCGTCTGGGCCACCCCGCCAATTCGGCCCACGATGAAAACTAAGCTCTCCCTTCTGACAGCGGTCGTCGTGCTGGCATCACTGCTCGGCTACGCTCATTGGCGTGCCTCCAGGTTGCAGCGGACGCTGGACTACCAAACCGCCAGCATTCAGTCGATGGCGGCGGTCCAAGCCTCCGAGGACATGAGGCGTGGTTCGGCGTCCTACTTTCTATATGGAAAGCTGATGCACGGCTACGAGGACGCCTTTGCTTCACATTTCAAGGAGTACGGCATCCGGCCTGTTGCCAGGGGTTGCGTCGTTGACGACGTTCAAGTCGCATACTGGGACGAGTATGATCGGGTTGTTCAGGACTCGCTGTTCAAGCAGCACGGCAAGGATCTCATCCAAGAGTTTGCGACTTCATATTCGTCCAACCGCAGGTCGGGGGCCACGCCCTGACGGCTTTGCGAAAGGGCGTGGCGAGCGGCGAAAAGACCACGGCCTTCGCCAAGCCTCTGACCCTGCCACCCCGCCGTTGCCCAGAGCGGCAGGCGTCAGCCCAATGGCACTTATTTTACCAACCCGACGCGTCAGCGAGGGGGAGCGAAAGCGACTTTCCCCTGCGTTTCCCTCGCTGACGCGTCGGGTTAGTGATCTAAAGTAAGCACCATTGGGTGTCAGCCTGTGGAGGCCCCCGCCGGCCAACCCGTGCGGGCAGTGGCTGAGCGCCTCGGCAGGCTGACGCGGTGCCGCCCTCCATGAGCCGGTGTCGCTCGACAGCCAGATCGCCCTGCTCTACTGTTCGCAGCATGCTTGCCCCCCTGCCGATTGATGATGTGCTGCCCGAGTTGTTGGCGGCTTTGCGGACCCAGGCGTCGGTGGTCTTGAAGGCTCCGACGGGGGCGGGGAAGACGACGCGCGTGCCACCGGCGATCTTCGACGCCGGGCTGGCGGGTGGCGGTTCGGTGGTGATGCTGGAGCCTCGGCGACTTGCAGCACGGGCGAGTGCTAGACGCATCGCGTTCGAGCGCGGAGTGCCGCTGGGCCGGGAAGTCGGCTACCGCGTGCGCTTCGATGAGCAGGTCTCGGCGGCGACCCAGATCTTTGTCGTCACCGATGGCATCCTCTTGCGGCGGCTCCAGTCGGACCCGTTTCTCGATGGCATCGGCGTGGTCGTGTTCGACGAATTCCACGAGCGCAACCTGAACTGCGACCTCGCGCTGGGCATGGTGCGGCGTGTGCAACAGACGGTGCGGCCCGACCTCAAGATTGTGGTCATGTCGGCCACATTCGACTGCCAGCCGATCGCTCGGTTCCTCGGCGATTGCCCCGTGTTCGAGAGCCTGGGGCGGCTCTTCCCGGTCGACATTCAGTACCTCAAATTCCGCGAACGACAGCCGATTCAAGAACTCGCCGTCGCGGGCATCGAGCAACTCCTCACCAAGACGTCCGGCGATCTGCTCGTGTTTCTGCCTGGCGTACCAGAGATTCACCGGACCTCGCGCGAGTTGGAGTCACTCGCCCGCAAACATGATCTGGCAGTCATGACGCTCTTCGGCGACCTCCCCGCCGAGGAACAAGACCGCGTGCTGGCCTCTTGCTCACAGCGCAAGGTGGTCCTCGCCACCAACGTGGCCGAGACCTCGATCACCATCGACGGGATCACCGGGGTCGTCGACACCGGGCTGGCCAAAGTGATGCGGTTCGATCCCGATGTCGGTCTCGACCATCTCGACCTGTCGCCCATCTCGAAAGCCTCCGCCGATCAACGGGCCGGTCGCGCGGGACGCACGCGACCGGGTGTGTGTCTGCGTCTGTGGGAAGAGTCGACACATCGCGCGCGGCCCGATGTGGACGACCCCGAGATACGGCGTGTCGACCTCGCTGGGCCGGTGCTGGAACTGCTCAATTGGGGCGAGCAGGACGTACTCGCCTTCCCGTGGTTCGAGGCTCCTCGCGAAGCAGCTGTTGAGCAAGCACTGGCCCTCTTGACTCGGCTGGGAGCGATCGACTCGCAGCGAAACGTCACCCCGATCGGTCGCGCGATGTCGAGTCTGCCGGTTCATCCGCGACTGGCCCGACTACTGGTCGAGGGACATGCCGAAGGGGTCGTTGAGGAGGCGGTCCTACTCGCCGCCCTCATCTCCGAACGCAGCCCGTTCTTTCCACCGCAAGCCGGGACAATCCGTGGTCCGGCGAAGGCGGCGGCTGTGCATCGCTCGCGCTCGGACGTGTTCGACCGCGTCCAAGCCTTGCAGGAGTTCTTCGCGCGCGGGCAGCGCGACTTCCTGTTCGGCTCGATCAACGTCGGCTCGGCTCAATTCATTCAACGGACCGCCGATCAGCTGCGACGAGAGTTACTGGCAGAACTCGGTCGACCGTCGCAGGCGGCTCATGACCGAGAGGAGGCCCTGTCGCGGGCCCTGCTGGTGGCCTTTCCGGATCGTCTGGCGAAGCGCCGCGACAAGGGCTCTGACCGAGGAATCATGGTCGGCGGCAAAGGGGTGCGACTGGCTCCGCAGTCGGCAGTGACGAACTCGGAACTGTTTCTGTGCATTGATGTCGACGCCGGGGCGACCGATGCCCTCGTGCGGCAAGCCTCAGCGGTGGAGCGCGAGTGGCTGCCGGAGTCACTTCTCAAGCAAGTCGACGAGGTCTTCTTCCATCCGACGCAATGCCAGGCGGTCGCGCGGCGGCGGACGTACTGGGATGACCTCGTGCTAGCCGAAACGCCGTGCCCACTGCCGGACAATGAGCGACCAGCTGAAGTGTTGTACGAGGCTGCGGTGCGGGCGTGGGATAAGGTGTTCCCGAACGACAATCCGGAGGTGGCGGGTTTTGTGACGCGGGTCCGGTGCCTGAACCAGTGGTTGCCGGATGCGGGGATTCCGCCGCTCGATCAGGCGGGGCTGCACGCGGTGCTGCGCGAGTTGTGTACCCGCTGCCGCTCGTTTACTCAGCTCAAACAGTCGACATGGCTGGATGAACTCAAGCGGAGATACGACTACCCTCAACTTCAACTGATCGAGCGAGAGGTGCCCGAGAAGCTGAACGTTCCGAGCGGCAGCTTCATTCGACTGACCTACGAAGAGGGCCGTCCGCCGATTCTGGCTGTGCGCATTCAAGAAGTCTTCGGGATGAAGGAGACCCCGCGCATCGCGGGTGGTCGCGTGCGAGTGTTGCTGCACCTACTCTCGCCCAACATGCGACCGCAACAGGTGACCGAAGACTTGGAGAGCTTCTGGAAGAACACCTACTCGACGGTGCGTAAGGAACTGCAACGCAAATACCCGAAGCACTCCTGGCCGGAAGACCCGACTGATGCGACCCCGCAGAGCCGACCGGGGAGGCGGAGGGAGGGTTGATGGTTTATGGTTGATCGACAGAGGCTTGCCTCTGGCTGATAGCTGACGGCTGACAGCTGATCGCTCCCTCCCTACACTCCTCGCATGGCTCGTTCGAGATTTCTGCCGCTGCGTTACATTCGCTATCTGGCGCGATTCAAACTCACGCCGTATGGCCGCATTGTGGTATTTCTGTCCTTCTTCGCCGCGATGGGTTCGGTGACGGTCGAGATCCCGATCTATCAGATCTTCTGTGCGTTGTTCTTCTTGTCTGCGGTCGTCGAGGGAGTCGGGACTCTGCTCCGACCTCGACTGGATGTCCGCTGCCAGATTCCCGAACGAGCCACGGTCGGCGTTCCACTCACGGGGTGGGTCTCGGTAGAGAATCGAGGCGACTTCACCGCATTCGATCTGATGGTGGGATTCTTCGAAGTCAATCGATCCATCAAACATCGGGATGCGGATCGCGTGGTGGCCAGCTTGCAGCGCGGGAGGGACGCGGAGATCCCGTTTGAGCTGATTCCCTCCCAGCGAGGACAATTCCCCCTGGTATCGGTCCATGTTCACAGCACATTCCCCTTCAATCTCATGCGATTCGGGGGGAGTGAAATCCCGCTGCCCATGCTGACCGTGATCCCGGCGTACGAGTCACTCGACCATTTCAGTGTCCCTGTGGGAACTCGCGGGCGACCGACTTATCCCGCCCCGCTCCTGGGAGCCAAAGGAGACTCCCCGGAGTATGTCGGCAATCGCGAGTATGTCCTAGGCGAGGCGGCTGTGCGGCTCGACTTCCGAGCCTGGGCCAGGCTCGGTCGACCTGTCGTGCGCGAGTACCAGGACGAATTCAGTTTTCGGACCGCACTCATCCTCGATACGTGGCAACCCGACACCTGGCAGCCTCAAGTCATTCGTGGCAATAGTGAGAGACAGGACACCCAGCTGGAAGCCGCCGTCTCGCTGACCGCCGCGATCGCGGAGTCAATCCATGTGCGCGAGATCGTCATCGATCTGTTCGTGGCGGGGCCGGAGATCTATCTGTTTCGATCCCCACAAACGGGCACGCGGCTCGACAGCATTCTGGAGATCCTGTCGGGGGTGGAAGGGTTGGCGACTGACCCGCTGCTGGTGCTTCCTGGTCCGTTGACCGAGACGCTGGAGTCGATCGCTTCGGTCGTGTTCGTGGTCTTGGATTGGGATGAACGTCGGCGAGACTGTGTCGAGCGAATTCGTGAATCGGGTCGCGGGGTCAAGGTCGTCCTCGTGCGCGAGAAGCCACCCACCATCGAGGCTCCGGTCGACAATGACCAGTTCCAGACGGTCGCCCCGCGATCGATTCTGGCGGGGGAGGTGCGGTCGCTATGAACGAGCTGACACCACTCCACACGACTTATCCCCGGCGGGCACTCCGCGCGTCGATCTATTTGATCGCGGTCGAATGTCTAATACTGGCCTATCCCTCGAAGAACTGGCTGGTGACTGGGGTTTTGTTTTTGTGCGCCGCGAGCCGCTGGTGGACAGTGAAGGGTGGCTGGTGCCTGCACATGCCGATGTTCTGGAACTCCCTGTTCCTCGCCTCCGCGTTTGCCACCAAGTTCTCGTTGGCCCCGGCGAATTTCTCCGATGCCGTCGATTTCGCGAATACCCGACTGGCCCATGAGATTGGCTGCTGGCTCGTCTCAGTCCAGATACTCATGCTGCATGAACCACTCTCGCTGAAGCGAATCCCGGTGGCCTTCGCGACACTCGGTTGCCTCGTCGTCCTCTGTGCGGGCGATGTGAAACTGTACGGTCTTTCACGAACGATCCTACTCGTTTTGACAATCCTGTTTGTGGGAGGACTGGGTTGGTTTTCTCACGCTGGCAGAGACTGGATCCAGGTGGACCAAAGTCGCCGACTCCGCCGAGGACTCCTGCTTACCACGCTCCTGCTGGCCGCAGTGCCGACCGTTTACGCCGCTCGGGCTTGGCACCAGCATGAACGCGAACTGGAGTTACTTCTTGTCAACTTGATGAAGGTTTTCGACGGCAAGACTCGCCCTCTTCGAACTCGATCCCACTCGGTGCTGGATCGAGTCTCCAGTGGAAAAATCTTCGAACCCGAGAAACTCGTTCTGCGAGTCTCCCCAGTCGGGTCGGAGCCGCTCTATCTCCGGGGGGTCATCCGGGAAAACTATCGCCTGCATGGCACCTGGCTCGCGGACGCCAAACCGAAGGAGATATTTCCCCGAGAGATCCCCCCGGACCGTGGCCTACCGACCGATATCCCTTTATTTCCAATTCGCTCCTCGGATTCCACTCAGTGGAGCAAAGCGGTCATCCGCTATCTCTCCCAGGAAGATCCGATCCCGCTCTCAGAACTCGAAACCGCCGAAATGAACATCGGCATCAGTCGAATGACGATCGACTCTTCCGGAAACCTCAGGCTCACCGATGAACCCCTTCCCGACATCCTCGAAATCTATACACCCAATGAACCGGTTCAGGACGAATTACCCGCACCTGATGCCTCGGTTCGTCGACTCCCCGATGGTTTGGACCCTCGGATTCTGCAAATGGCGCAAGAGATCTGTGTCGGAAAGATTACGGATTCCGAGAAAATTCGGGCTGTGGAGTCCTTCTTCCAGGAGAGCTATCTGTACCAAATCGGACTGGAAGTCGCGGAGCCGGAAGATCGCATCACTTATTTCCTCCTGACCCAGCCTCGGCCCGCTGCCCATTGTGAATATTTCGCCTCGGGGGCCGCGATCCTGCTGCGCGCTGTCGGAATCCCCTCTCGCTATGTCACCGGATATGTTCCGTCCGAGCGACACTCCAATGGCGATTGGGTCGCTCGGCGAAAAGACGCTCATGCCTGGGTGGAGGCCTACGACTCAGGACTCGGCAGGTGGATCACCGTGGAGGCCACTCCCTCCCAAGGCTTGCCGGAACGCCGGACGGCGACATGGACCACCGAACTCGCAGAGGCTTGGCAAGCCTGGACACAAGCCCTGCGGGATGAGTGGGCGACAAATGGAGCATGGGCCATGATTTCGACGGCCCTGCAATCGAACCTCACGCGTAGCTTGCTCGTCCTGGTCCTACTCACGACTTGGTGGACCCTCAACCGCCGCTATAAACGCTTGCGAGAAAGTCTGCCGCTCAACGTGTCATCCCGGACGTATTCGTTCCAACTCTGGCTCCGCGAGTTGGAATCCAAACTCGCCCACCAAGGTTACGAACGACTCCCCCACGAAACTCTGTTGCAGTTTCGTGACCGCATCCTGGCCTCACCGATGAGCGCCCAGCTGCACCCCTTCGCCGAGTGGTATGCCGCGTACTCTTCGATCCGGTACAACGAATCGGAACAGACTGCTGAGAGAGTGGCGGAGTTGGAACAGTCATGGCACAGCCTGGCGGCGAGCACGAATCGTCCGTGAAGGCACGACTGCCCCGGGTGAAACGAGCGAACACTGGACAGCCTCGGGCCTCTCGAAAAATGGCGTTTTGTGAGTCACCCTCCCTTGCCTCATGACCAGAAATCTGGCGATTGTCGAGTCCATCAATCTGTGTCAATCTGCGAAATCTGTGTCCCAATCTCCTCCTCGGTTGAACCTCACCCATGCGGGGAGTTTGTACACAGATAACACAGATTTTCACAGATTTCAGAGGCATGGCGATGGCAGTCAAGACTCGGGATGAGTGCGGAATTGCGGTGTGCGTGTGGACCGGCGGGAGAGATCCGGGAATCGCCTTGTGAGTTGTGACGTGGCCTCTGGCGATTCACCCATGTGGCAAAGTGCGAAGTGCCGTTTCATCAGTCCTGAGTGAGGCTCCAGCGAAGCCGCGAACCAGATTCAGCGTCCTCAGTCCCCCGTGGCCCGGCGTGTCGAGAGAGGGAATCCGCCTCTCGACACGGACACGGTGATTGGCCGCAACACCCAAACCGCGTGAGAGTTGAGTCATTCCTCTCATGGCGGACTGTCCCGGAATCGTGACTTCCACTCTATTGCAGTCCGCCACAGGCCGATATAATCTCGGTATGTGGGGCCACGCCCCGAACTTCGCACACTTCGACTCGTCCTTTCCAGACGCAGGAGAAACAGGAATCATGGTCAAAGTCACCGAAAACGCAGCCAAAGAAATCAAGCGGGTCATGGACGAGCAGAAGATGCCCGACGGCATGGTGCTGCGGATCGGCGTCTCCGGCGGCGGTTGCAGCGGCTTCCAGTACAAGCTCGGATTCGATGACAAGGCTGATGTCGCCAAGGACTTTGTTGTCGAACAACACGGCGTCCAAGTCGCGGTCGACAAGAAGAGCGACCTGTACCTCGATGGCACCACGGTCGACTTCCACAACGGCATCGACAAGCGCGGCTTCACCTTCGAGAACCCCAACGTCACCAAGTCTTGCGGCTGCGGCAGTAGCTTCGGAATGTAGAACCCCGTATGACGGACGTCCTCGTCCGTCATCAATCTAATACAACAGCCCGGGAACCTCCCGGGCTGTTTGCATTGAGCCGCCACACCCGTTTCGCCGCGACGCGAAGTCCCCGAAGCGGAGCGTCACCCGAGCGGAGTTCACACAACCTCGGACGGGCAAATGTGCCCGTCCCACGTCACTCACCCACGCGGCTTCCCGAGCGTCACCTTCAGTTTGACCTCTTGTCCCTCGCGGCGGACAGTGACATCGGCTTGGTCGCCTGCCTTGAACTTTCTTAACGCCAGGTCGAAGTCGTCGAGGCTACCGATCTTTTGGTCACCGAGCAGGATGATGACATCACCGCCCTTGATGCCCGCCTTGTCCGCCGGTCCACCGGGAGCGACGCCGGAAAGGGCGAACCCCTTCTGGTCGGAGTTGAAGTCGGGGATGCTGCCGAAGTAGGGGCGGCTGCCGGTGCGTTCCATTTCGGCTTTGCCCTGGATCTCGATGTAGTCTGGCTTAGTGGGGGACTGGGCGGCCTCAACGATCAACGTCTCGAAGAAGTCGGTCGCCTGCCGCATGCCGGGAACGTTCAGCTTCTCCACATCGTCGCTCGGGCGGTGGTAGTCGGAATGCAGCCCGCCGAAGACATGCAGAACCGGAATCTTCTTGGCATAGAACGACGAGTGGTCGCTCGGGCCGAACCCCTCCGGCTTCTTGATGAGCGTCAGACCCGCAGCTGTCCCGGCTTCGTCGACTCGTTTGTCCCAGAAGTGCGAGGTGCCGGTCCCGTAGACCGTCAGCTTGGACTGCTCCATCCGGCCAATCATGTCGAGGTTGAACATCACCACCGTCTGCTCAATCGGGAAGAGCGGTTCCTTCACGTAATGAGCCGAGCCGAGCAGCCCGCGCTCCTCGCCGGTAAAGGCCATGAACACGATCCGCCGTGGCAGCTTCTCCTTCCGACCGGCGAGCCGCCGCACCAACTCTAACAACCCGGCGGAGCCGGACCCGTTGTCATCCGCCCCGTTGTGAATCTCCTTTGAGCCGGGCTGCAGAGAGCCATCGCCGCCGTGGCCCAAGTGGTCGTAGTGCGCCCCGACAACGATCGTTTCTTCCTTGAGCGGCCCCTCTCCTTCCAGTACGCCAATGACATTCTTGACCGTCACCTTGTCAATGTGCAGGCTCGCCTTCCCGGTCGCTCGCATGCCGGTCAGCACCTGACTCGCTGGCTTTAGGGTCTCATCGATCGAGGCTTCCATCTCTGCCAAGGTCTTGCCGGTGGCCACCTTGATGAGGGGCTCCACAGCTGACCGCTTCACATGGAACGTCGGCAACGCATCCCCGCTCTTCTCGCCCGCATACCCGAACTCCATCAGCGGGTCGGCATCGAACGACGCGAGCATCTCGCGCAACTGCCGGAGGTGAGCGACTGCCGCCGGAAGTTCAGTTCGGGCCTTCTGGGCTTCGGGCGGCTCTCCGCTCCCTCCGCCCGATGTGATGACTCCGAGACCTGGAACGGTCTGCTCCACGAGTTCGACGATCTTGTCCTTGGCCTTGGCGACCTTCTCTTCGAGAGCCGCGCGGTCATTCTTGGCCGAGGCCCCATCGTTGAGGATCAGCACCGCCTTGGCCCCCCGTCGGTAGCACTGGCTGAGCTTGGTCTTCAACGAGACATCGCGTTCGTTGAACCCGGCATGCGGGTCGCCCGTCTTCGGGGACCGCCGCAGGAACAGCACCACCTTGTCCTTGACATCGATGCCCGCGAAGTCGTTGTACTTCTCGGACTCGATGGCGTACCCCGCGAAGACGATCTCCGCGTCGAACGTCCCCGGCTCAGAGAACGAACACGTGCGGAAGGTCTTGTCCAGTTCGAGCGACGACTTCACTCCCGCCGCGTCGGCGATTTCCAGCACGTTGCCGTCTTCGAGCTTGGCCCCATTCGAGACCTCGAACTCCTGAAAGGCATCGCCGTTGTCGACGGTAACGTTCAGTCCCGCCTCACGGAAGATCCCCTCAATGTAGGCTGCCGCCTTGTTGAGCCCCTCGGTCCCGACCCCCCGCCCCTCGAACTCGTCCGAGGCCAGCACGCTCACATCTTTGAGCAACCGCTGCTCGGTCTCATTGAGTTCCTCAGCAACAACCACTCCAGCCAGCAAGATCAACGAGGCCGTCAAAACCCGTAGCGTGGTCTTTATCCCACGCGTCC
>JAYSUV010000258.1:0-4885 GCA_043718945.1 Planctomycetota bacterium | reverse complement strand
CACGAACAATCTGGTTGCGGGGAAGTCCTTAGTGCAGATTGATCGCAACGAGTTTTCGTTTGGGCGAAATCCTCTCCACTGGCTGAAGAGGAAGTTGGGATGGTTCGGAAAACCCATTCCGTGAGCAAAGTGAATCGGGACGGTGATGCGGGAGATGCTCCGCTTCGCAGAACCTTCGCGTCGCAGCTCAACGGGCGAGAACCGAGCCCACGGCGAAAGCTGGAGTCAGACGTGGAACTGCCAGATCGGCATGGAGCCGGATGTTGGAACTCTGCCTTGACCGTATTGACCCCATTTCCCCAGCGAAATAAACTCCGGCCCGGCAGGAGTTTCCGTCTGGTCGCTGTTTTGCTTGTGCAGTCGTTCGCACCTCGGGAACGGGGATTGCGTTCTTCTTGATTGTGTGGCAGTCCGGGCGGATTGGGTGAGGTTCACCGGCAGAAGTTGCCGGTGCGGCTCGGCCTGGACGGTGTCGCCTTTCGCTCCGCGAAAGGACGTTCTTTCCCGGAGCGAAAGACGACACTTCCTGCCACGACCGATTTTTTCGAATGCCCATGTCCCGCCAAGGTCGGCGGTTCAACCGACATTCTGAATCCGAGAGACACCATGGACGTCATTGATAAAGTCGGCGAGTTCTTCAACGGAATGACCTCGCTGGCAGAGCGCGGAATTCGCGGCGTGTTCGGTTCTTCGAACGAACGCGCTGTGCGCCGTGTCGGGTACGTACGCAATCGGGATGGCAGCAGCCTCATCATCCCGGGCTCGGCTCTCGACCGTATCAATCAGCTCGAACCCGATTACGAAAAGCTCTCCGAAGGGGAACTCAAAGCGACGGCCTCCAAGCTCCGCGCTAAGCTCGCCGACGGGAAGACAGCGGAAGACATCCTCCCCGAGGCCTTTGCCGCTGTGCGAGAGGCGGGTAAGCGCTTCCTCAAGATGCGGCACTACGATGTCCAGATGGTCGGCGGGTACGTGCTGCATCAGGGCAAGATCGCGGAGATGGTGACCGGGGAAGGCAAGACCCTCGTCTGTACGCTCCCGGCGTTCCTCAACGCGCTCTCCGGGCATGTCACGTTATCACCGTCAACGACTACCTCGCCAAACGCGACATGGAGTGGGTCGGCCCCACGCACATCGGGCTCGGTCTGACCGTCGGGGCCATCCAGTCCCCGATGCAGCCGTGGGACCGCCAGCCGCAGTACGCCTGCGACATCACCTACGGTACGAGCAACGAGTTCGGCTTCGACTACCTCCGCGACAATATGAAGCCGCGCAAGGACATGCAGGTCCAGGGCCGCCTCGACTTCGCCGTCGTCGACGAAATCGACAATATTCTGATTGACGAGGCCCGCACCCCGCTGATCATCTCCGGCCCCGCTCACGACGACATCACCAAGTACGCCACAGCGGACAAGGTCGCCCGCCAGCTGAAGCGGGACGAGGATTTCGAAGTCAAAGAGAAGGAACATTCCTGCCATCTGACCGAGTCGGGGATGCGCCGGGCGGAAGGCTTGGCCGGGGTCGAGAGCTTCTATACCGTGGGGAACATGGAGTGGCCGCATCTAATCGACCAGTCGCTCAAAGCCCACTTCCTCTACAAGCGGGACGTGAACTACGTCGTCGAGAACGGCGAGATCGTCATCGTCGACGAGAACACCGGTCGCAAGATGCCGGGTCGCCAGTGGAGTGACGGTCTGCATCAAGCGTGCGAAGCGAAGGAAGGGGTCCGCATCAAGGAGGTCTCCCAGACGCTGGCGACCGTCACCCTTCAGAACTACTTTAAGCTGTATAAGAAGCTGTGCGGGATGACCGGGACCGCGATGACCGAGTCGACCGAGTTCATCAAGATCTACGGTCTGGAAGTCATCGCCGTTCCCACGAACCGTCCCGTCAAGCGCGTGAATCACCCCGATGTGATCTACCGCACCGAGCGCGAGAAGTGGAACGCGGTCGTCGAAGAAATCCTGGAGGTCCACAAGACCGGCCGCCCGCTGCTGATCGGCACCAAGTCGATCGAGAAGAGCGAACACATCTCCGCCATGCTCGGACGACGGGGTGTCAAGCACAGCATCTTGAACGCCAAGCATCACGAGCGAGAAGCCGAGTTCATCGCCCAGGCCGGTCGTCTGAGTGCCGTGACCATCGCCACCAACATGGCCGGTCGCGGGACCGACATTATCCTCGGGGGAAATCCCGAGTACATGGCCTGGGAGAAGCTCAAGCAGAAGTATGGCTCGCGTCTGGATGTCCCCAAGGACGAGTGGGACCACGCCAGCGATGAGATCGCCGAACAGCAGGGGATGAAGGCCGAGGGCCGCCAGGTGGCCGAAGTCGGCGGGCTGCATGTCGTCGGCACCGAACGTCACGACTCCCGCCGTATCGACCTCCAGCTGCGCGGGCGATCGGGTCGGCAAGGCGATCCCGGCTCCAGCCGGTTCTACCTGTCACTGGAAGACGACCTGATGCGGGTCTTCGCCGGTGACTGGGTACGAAGCGTGCTGGCGTGGCTGGGCATGCAGGAAGGGGAAGCCATCGAACACCCGATGGTCACCAAGCAGATCGAGAAGGCGCAAAAGAAGGTCGAGGAACGCCACTTCGACTCCCGCAAGAACCTCCTCGAATACGACGAGGTCATGGACTTCCAGCGCAAGGCCGTCTACTCCTACCGCCAGCGCATTCTCGACGGGGCCAGCTGTCGCGAGATCATGGTCGACATGATGAGTCGGCAGGTACAGAAGTCGGTCGAGTCCTTCCTCTCTCGCAAGTATCCCTTCGAGACGCTGGCAGCGTGGGCGACCCAAACACTGCCCATTGAAACTCCGATTACGGAGTACGATGTCCGCGGCATGGAAAAGGACCAAGCCGTCAACTACCTGACCTCGGAATCCGAACGCCAGGCCGATTCGCTCATCAATGAGCAGATCATCGAAAACCTGCCCCAAGGATTGCCCGAGTCGGATTGGAACTGGCAGGCGTTCTCCAGCTGGGTCAACCGGATGTACGGCCAGAACACGAACCCGCGCGAGTTGCAGCGGATCGCCAAGCCGGACGGGGCCGAGGGGTACGACACCGACGAACTCCAGCGAGCGATGCTCGAACGTGCGGTCGACTACATCAACAAGATCGACTTCTCGTCGCTGGACATGTTCCTGCACGAAGACTTCGGTCGCAACCAGTTGTCGGGCTGGCTGCAACACCAGTTTGGTCTGGCGATTCCGGCTTCCCAGTTCAACATCCACGAGGAGCCGGAGAAGGCGATCCCGATGGTGATGGCAAAGCTGCGGGAACGATACGACGAGAAGGACGCCCGCTTCCCAGTGGTGATCAGCCTGATGCGGTTCCAAGGGAACGCCACGACTCCGGCGGACCGCGAGGGCCTCATCCGTTGGGCGAATAACCGTTTCCGCAGCCACCTCGATGCGCAGGCGACCCAGTCGTTGGGGGGAGAAGCACTGGCCGAGAAGGTCCTCGAAGTCAGCCGCGACTTCCTGCCGAAGGACGACATCACCGCCCAGGTGAACGCTTACCTCGCGAAGGCCTTCCCGAAGATCAAGGGGAAGCCCGGACCGCTCCGGGATGCCAATGCCCTTCGCGATCTGCATGACTTCGTCTTCAAGAGGTTTGAGACAGAACTCGATCTCGATGAGATGAACCAGCAGCCCGAAGAGACGACCAAGATCGAGGCCCTCAAAGCCTATGAGATGAAGTACCGGCCCGAGATGGGACAGGCCGAGCGGCAGGTGCTGCTCGAACTGCTCGACAACGCCTGGAAGGAACACCTGTACCACATGGACTTCCTGCGGCAGAATGTCGGCCTCGTCGGCTACGCGCAGAAAGACCCCAAGGTCGAGTACAAGCGCCAGGGGATGAAAGAGTTCGACGCCATGTGGGACCGCATCGGCGAGGCCGCCACCTCCGCCGTCTTCCGCCTCGAACGCGAAAGCGACCCCCGTTTCCTCCGCGATGTCTGGCACGAGACAGCTGCGGTGCATGAATCGGCCGCCCCGATCATCGAGGAGCCGGTGGCTGTCCCCCAGCAGTCGAACATCCAGGAATCCGGCACTCAGCCGGGCCAAGCCGTGACCGCGATCGAGCCGATCCGCAACCGCGAGAAGAAACTCGGCCGCAACGATCCCTGCCACTGCGGGAGTGGGAAGAAGTACAAGAACTGCCACGGCGGAGCGTAACCCAACGATTTGGATTGTGTCTTGCTCATGGATTCTGGCTTCCTGCAAGTTGCTGATCTTCGCGGTTTGTCTGTCCTCGACCTCGTGCCTGCATTGCGATAGTCTGAAGAGACCGGAGGAACCAAACCATGAGCAGCGCCGTCACCTCTGATCCGCCCGTCGCCGTTGAAGTCCATGTGATTCTTACGGCGATTGTCCGTCCAGAACCCGACGCTGGCGGATACTCGGCCTCTATCCCTGCACTCCCCGGCTGTCACACTCAAGGCGAGACCTTGGATGAGGTTCGCGCCAACCTCCGCGAGGCCGCCGAGGGCTGGCTTGCCGTAGCCCACGACGACGGGCTGGCCCGCGACACGACAGGGGAAGCTTCGTGAAGATTGTTTCCGGCAAGTGAATGTGCCGTGTCCTTGAGAATCGAGGCTGGACGCTCGCCCGGATCAACGGCAGCCACTACATCTATCGCCACTCCGCCACGGAGAGGCGGACGGTAGTGCCCGTCCACGCCAACGAGGACTTGAAGCCCGGCACTCAGCGCGGCATCATGCGCGATGCCGGATTGACCGACGACGACCTCTGACGCTGGGTGCCACCCAACGCCGTTAACCCTTTTCTCAAAGCACTGGAAAACAAGGACTTGCGGTAAATCGCTGGTTAAACGGCTAGCACGAGAAACAGCGTGTGTCTTTGAGCCGCTCGCG
>JAYSUV010000257.1:0-1810 GCA_043718945.1 Planctomycetota bacterium | reverse complement strand
GGAGCAAGCGGTCGCCCTCCATCCGATTCCCGACAAGTCCCTGATTGAGCGAAAACACAACCCGTAGTATGCACTTGAGCGAAGGGGATACTTATATCATTCAAAACACTCGTCTCAAAGAAACGGGAGCGTCCGCTGAGCGGACACTCCCGTGATTCAAGATCAAGTTTGCGACTGAAGAATCAATCGTTTCGCAGACGCATGCCGAGTTCGGAGAGCTTGGCGCGGACTTCATTCAGCGAGGTCACACCAAAGTTCTTGGCTCCCATCAACTCGTCCGGAGTTCGCTGACATAGCTCGCCCGCCGTGGTGATATTAAGGCGAGTCATACACTTGCGAGACCGAACCGACAGGTTGAGGTCGCCGATCGGCGTTTGCTGGGTGGCCTGCTCTTCGGGGGTGAGATCGCGGAAGTCGGGCGAGGCGTCGCGGGCCTTTTCGTTGACGCTCATGCCAATTTTGAGATTGTGCAGGGCCATCAGCTCGCGGACTTCCTTCAGCGATGTCTCGCCAAAGTTCTTGCCCGCCAGCAGGTCCGGCTCGGTGATCCGGGTGAGGTCGCCTAGGCACCGGATATCCATTCCTTGCAGGCAATTCCGGCTGCGAACGGAGAGTTCAAAGTCGGTGACCGGACGGCTGAGGAGATGCTCCAGCTTCTGCTGTTGCTTGAGCGTCTCTTCGTCGTAGTACATGCTGCTGGTGGCCTCAATATCCTTGAGGTAGAGCAGGGCCCACTCGTTGTTCGGGTCGTAGCGGAGAACTCGCTCGAAGCAGTATTGGGCGGCGGCGTAATTCTCCTTGTCTTCATACAGCAGGCCCAGATTCAGCAAGGCTCCCTGATAGTACGGAGGCTTCGACAGGCAGCGTTCGTAAAGCTGGATCGACTCGTCATCGTTCCCCTGCCGAGCAGCCTGTAGAGCGAGCGCGAACAGCGCCCGCTGGTGGTGCGGGTCCATGTCGACCGCACGCTCGAAGTATTCGATGGCTCCGTAGGTGTCACCCTGGTCGGCCATCACACAGCCCATTTGGTAGGAGTACTCCGCCTGGCGGGCTCCTTCGGGGCCGGTGCTCTTGATGATCTGCACGGCTTCGTCGAGCTTCAACTGCTTGCGAACTTCACCCGCCTTGCGGAGGGTGCATTCGACCTTGTTCTCGCCGAGCTTGATCGCTTCGTCGAATTCCTTGGCTGCTTCGTCATGCTTGCCAAGAGTCGACAGAGCCTGGCCGCGGTAATACCGCCCCATGCCGTCCTTGCACCCATCGAGGGCTTCCGCTGCCTTGTCGGGCTGGCCGAGGAAGAAGTAGCCGACGCCAGCCCGGACCTTCAAGGAGGGATTGCTCCCGGCCTCGTGGTGAACCTGCTCGACCACGCGACGGAACTCTGCCGCCCCGGGCCCCGTAGCGGCTCCCAGTACGCGTTTGACTTCTTCACGCCCGAAGGACGGGCTGTCTTTCATTGCCGCAAGAATGTCCAAGTCGACATCTCCGAGTTCCAGAACCACTGTGCGAACAGGCTGTTACGTCAAGCCTGAATCGTCCGCAACTCACTGAATTCCACGAGCCAGACGGAGATCCCTCCCCGTCGGCCTTCGGACCGCGAATTCACAATCCGGAAAGTGTAACGAAATCGGCAGAAATTACAACCACGGGGCGACGCGGGAGTTGTAGCGTTTCAGCGTTTCAGCGGGCCTCAGACCAATGGATCTCTACGGGGTGGCACGCAACGCCGTTCACGATTTGCGTGGCTTGATCAGTTGTCTTCCCTTTTTGAGTTGCTCTGGGGTCAGGGGTTTCAGGCGGGGAGGCTTCG
>JAYSUV010000256.1:0-14635 GCA_043718945.1 Planctomycetota bacterium | reverse complement strand
GCTACGAGGACTTCTACCGTGTGGTACTTGCCGATTTGACCGGCGTCTTCGACAGCAGAGCGTCCAACTGTTTCAAGTCCAAGGGAGCTGCGGTGACGACTCCGCTCGCATTCACCAGCCAGTAGCTGGGGACTGAAGTCACACCGTAATGGCGGGCGATCGGATTCCGAACCCCTCGACTGGTGGTCTCGGAGAAGAAGATGTTCTGCCAGGCCAACGAGTGCTGTTCCACAAAGCGGTCGACAGCGGATTGCTCCTTATCGAGATTGACCCCGATGACCATCAGTCCGCGCGGGCCATGTTTCGTTGTGGCCGCTTGAATCAACGGCAAGTCATTCACGAATGTCTGAGAGTTCGACGCCCAGAACACGATCAGCACCGGGTGCCCCTGGAATTGGTCGATGGAAATATAGCCCCCCTCCACCGTGGAACCCGCGAACTCAGTCAGCTTGTTCCCTTGCAGCCGTAGTCGTCGCAGCACTCCGGCAGTGGTCTCCTGAAACGGAGAATTGGGATATCGCTCATCGATCGTCGTGAAGCACAGCTTGGCATCCTCGATCAGGCCGACCTGCTCGCACAGGCGGCCCGCTGCGACCAGATTCATCGCGGCACGGTTTGTCTCCTGCGGAAATTTCTCCGCAAACAGACGCGACTGCTTGGCAAACGTGGCGGCACGCCGGGGATCCTGACGACCGGCTTGCTCGGCCAGCATCTGGGTCAACTGAACGACTTTCAGGGAGGACTCGACGGCAGCAAACGAAGACTTGTCACGACGATACAGGGCTTCCGCGTCTTCAGAGAGCAGTTGAGCCTGATCGGGTTCTCCCCGCAGCGCCAGTTGCTTCCGCGTTTCTGTCAGGTAATACACTCCGTTGTTGAACAGCTGGGCCTGATTCGGGTTGTCTTTTGTGGCGGAGATCACCTGCATGGCCAGATCCACCATCTTCGTCCAGCGGCGCAGTTGCTCCTTGGCGGCCTGCTCTTCGGTGAGTTTGACTTCTTCAAACTCGCCGGGCTTTCCCTGGATGGGCTGCCGGATGAGATGGAACGGTGCGGATTTGAGTTGAGCCAATTGTCGGAGCAGATACTCGGGCGTCCCTGGTTCCGGTTCGGCGATCTTTTCTTCAGCCATTTCAGCGGCATCGAGGTCCTCTTCGGCCTCGGCAATCGCTGGAGTTGCGGGTCGAGATCCGGTCTTGCCCGGAGGTGTCAGACTCGGCAATTCGCCCGCCGTGGTGACCACACTGCCATCAAATTCATTGACTGAGAGCGGACCGGTCGGAGACTCAGCTGTGGGAGCAGGAGTCGATTCGGCTTCATCCCCCGAGAACTGAGACTGCGAGGTCGGTTGCTGC
The DNA here is from genome assembly GCA_043718945.1 of Planctomycetota bacterium. Taxonomy (GTDB): domain Bacteria; phylum Planctomycetota; class Planctomycetia; order Planctomycetales; family Planctomycetaceae; genus TH-plancto1. Next base: position 13,280 of record JAYSUV010000256.1, on the reverse strand, counting down.
CCGCAGCCCGCCATGACGACAACGGCGGACAGAACCAGACGTGACCAGAATTGGTGAATCGAAACGACATTGCACATGGTTTGCCCTCCCTGAACTGGACCAACGAACGATGCCGGTCTTGTAGACAATTCCTGCCGCACGAGGCAAGAGGAACATGATTTCGCCGCCGGAAGGGAGTCACACGGGTGTGCCTCAGAGTTGTCGGCAGTGACGCGTTTCTGCCCCCTCTCCCACTGTCTTGGAGCTTTTGGGGGGACATGGCTGTAGGGAGAGGGCCGGGATGAAGGGTTTGTATCGAGCGGTGTGGCCCCCTCACCCCCAGTCGTGCTCAGGAATTTCGACAGGATGTACAGGATGACTTGAGCCTCTCGCAATGACGCTCGCGCCACGCTCAAGCGGCTCTACCGCAAACTCAAGACTTGACGGGGCAGTAGGCCGTGTTCATTCATCCCTCACGTCCGTGTCGAGTTCCGCACGGACGGGGGTGTTCGCGGGAACGGGGAAGTTCCCGGGGATCAGTCCTTCCGCTGTGGCGTTGCGGGCCTCGATCCGTTCGGGGGGGAGCAGATGGACGCCGGTCTTGGGGAGGTTGCCCCGAAATCGCCAACGCTGAATCGGCGGGACCAGTGTGATGGGAACACCGCCCGTCGATCGCAAATCGACATCGATCCCGTTGGTGTCAGCCCCCGTAATGTCAGCGGCGGTTTCTGAACCTCCGCGATATTCCCAGTCTGTGGCCAAGGTGCCGAATGTTCCGACTTTCATGTCGAGAACGCGAATTTCGATCACATGGTCGATCACGGGGAGCGGTGGGGGCACTGTAATGTGGCCTCGCACTTCGATGTCGAACGAAGTTCCCAAGTCGCGAACCTGAGCCCGCTCAATCGAGATTCGTGGGAAGTGAATCGGCAAGGCCGGGTCGGCCAGCGGAGCCAGTAACCCCGGGCCACCGAATTCGATCAGGTGGGCAAACATGTGGCCTCCCGCATAGTAGCCTTCCACGGCGGTGGGAGCGGACGGAGTTGCTGGCGCAGGGAGATTCGGAGTCGTCGGGGTCACTGTGATACTGGCGAGCGTGATCTCGAAGCCCGAATCATTCAGGTAAACGGGAACGAGTCGATTCGCCGGGTTCGTTGAGATCCTGGCGTCCGTGAGCGGAACCACATCGACCGTATTGACCTGGATCGTCGTCCCATTATTCCCCGTGACGGCCCCGATCAGCACAGTTTCGGCTGGTTCCACAAAGATGTGGTTGGCCAGAAGCACGTTGACGCCATTCAGTGTATCGGTACTGTAAAATCCTTCGGCGATAATGGTGCCGCCCTTGAAACCCTCCAGTGGACTGCGCCCCGGCAACGGTGTCAGCGAAATTAACTCGGCCACTGTCAGACGCTGCGAGGGAGAGCGGATCGACTTTTGGCGAACAGGGGACGGAGGCACTCCCGTATCTGGCGGAACCACCAACACAGGGCCGGGTGTATACCGGATTGTTACTCGCGTTGTAGCCCCAGCGCCCAGTGCCGTGATGGTGACCCCTCCGGCACCATCCGAGACCATGTTGTCAATCGGGCCTTCGACCTTTGCTTCGACAAGAGCCATGATTCATCTCCCGCAGTACGAGTCGTTGTTTGATTTGGTATGTGAGTTCGGCTTGTGAGGCTGTCCAGCCCCCATTGAGTCGGTGGCAATCTTGCCAGTGGCCCCCTGGGTTGTAAACCGAATTTTGCAACAATTGCACGAAATGACCTGTACAGGTCAATGCGATCAGTTCTGTCATCCGTAACATGATTCCCGACGCATGAGGAAGGCTTGGATATCCCTCTTCAATGGCGAGACGATCGCTCTGGAGCAATGAGATGCAACGACGAGATGTCATCAAGGGAGCTGCCCTGGGAATGCTGGCGGGAGCCGCAGCTGCTCAAACACCGACGGGGCCCTTCAGTCTGCCGACCGCGACATTCAACAAGGCGGGCCAGCACGAGTTTCCACGGGATGCGTTTCGCATTGAACTGCAGATCCCCTTGGTCCCGCGTCCGACTGCGATCGGGACATGGGAAGAATTGATGGCTGCCGGGGGCATGCACTCGGCGTTCGGCCCCGGCGACACGACGCCCATTGGAAGATGCTTCCACGGGATCGCTCGGGAATGGTTTGAAACGCCACCGCATTGGGCTGCGTATGGGTGCCAGGCGACCGTGGACAAAGAGCGACTCTCAGATCCCGCCGACCAGTTGAAACGAGAATTGGACGATGGCTGGGCGGCGTGGAAAGACAAGGAGGCCCACTTCGGCGAGATCCCGCGTCACGACGCCGATGATCTTCCCCCACCACTCGGGGAGGGTCGCTGTCACGATGCAGCAGGCCTACCCCAGGCCGCAAAGATGCTCCGCAACTGGGGCGGTGGTCCGAATGGGTTGCCCATCAAGTGTTACAAGATTCCCATGATGGAGACGTACCGGGAACTGCTCGATCTCAAGTTCCCCACTCGCTTCTATAGCTATGCAGGCATGATCCCTGGGCCGACGATGAAAATGCGGCTGGGACAGCCAGTGGTTGTTCGATTCGAGAATCACCTAGAAACGGAAACCTCGATTCACCTCCACGGCGGGCACAGCCCCTCCCACTCGGACGGATTTCCGAGCTTCTATGTCCTGCAAGGCAAGGCTCGCGACTACTTCTATCCGAACATTCTGCCGCTGTATCAAAAGGACAACAAGCTGGAAGTGGATGTCGGAGAGAGCCAGTCGACGATGTGGTATCACGACCACGCGATGGACGCGACAGCCTATAACGCTTCGAAGGGGCTCTCGGGGTTTGCTCCTTGCTTTGGGGAGGAAGAGCTGAAGCTCATTCGAGATGGTGTGCTTCCGGGGCTGGGCAAGGACTCTTGTATCGATCATGAAATGATGGGCTTTGCAAAATTCAAAGATAAGACCGGTAAGGAGATCAATCCAGAGCATCCTGACCACCCTGGATTTTACAAACACGAACCGTGCATCGAACCCTACTTCAACCCTTACGATATCCCACTGGTGCTTCAGGATCGCGTGTTTGATCCGGAGACCGGACAGATTGCCTACGACAACACCGGGCACAACGGCTACATCGGCGAAACGATGGTCATCAATGGCATTCCTTGGCCGAAACGTGAAGTCGAGCGACGCAAATATCGGTTCCGGATTCTCGATGGGTCCAATGCCCGGGTCTGGCGATTGCGGCTCATGTCTGCGGAAAAGTTCCTCGCGGCCAATCGGGACGGAATCGATGCGATCCCGTTGAACATGAAGGTTCCCGTCGCATCCCCCACCCCTCCCTTATTGCAGCCACAGGCGATCCCGCCGGTGTTCGACGAAAACGCAGCTGCGACTGTCTTGGCACGTCCCAGCCGCTACGACGCTGCATCCGAAAACTACTTGCGAATTGGCAAAGACAGTTGGCTCTGGAAGCGTGCGAAACAGATGAAGTCGCTGGTCTTAATGATGGCCAATCGAGCTGACATTGTGGTCGACTTCGGAGTACTGACTGCCGATCTGGAGCCTGGGGAGACACGAGAGTTCTATCTGGTCAATACGATGCCGCAGTTTGACGGTCGCGGACCCAAGGCGAAGCTGGAAGACGGCGGTGATCCGCGCGTGCTGCCGGTTCCGTTTGATGTGGTCGGGATCGATGGGGTGCCAGACCAGCGGCTCGTCGAAGTGAATCGTCCAATCCCACTCGTCAAGTTTATCGTCAGCGGCCCCCAGGTGGAGGATGACGCCACCGTGAAGGATGGGGATATTCTCATTCAGACGCATCGTCCGATCACGGATGAAGAAGTAAGGCACGGGGCCGTTCGCGAATTCATCTTCGAACGCGGCAAGGGAGCCTGGCAGATCAATGGTCGGTTCTATGACCCGACCATCACCAATGCTGGCCCCGTTCTGAATGGTCCCGAAAAGCCTCCCGTGCTGGAGCGGGCCGAAGAGTGGGTTCTCCGGAACGGCGGTGGCGGTTGGTGGCACCCGATCCATATCCATCTCGAAAGTCATCAGTTGATCAGCTACGAAAAGGACTTCGGAGCCGACGCGATCATCGACCGCCAAGACCCACCCGCTCCGGTCACCTTGGGTGGACTCACAAATCTATTTAAGGCCCTTCCCGAATCAGAACAGTTGGGACTGCACGACACGCAGGCCCTCGGCCCCAACACGGTCGCCCGCATCCGCATGCGGCATCGCACATGGAACGGACCGTTTGTGTTTCACTGCCACAATCTGGAACACGAAGACATGCGGATGATGTTCAACTTCGAGCCGGTTCCCGAGAAAACCGATCCGGACGACAAGCTGCCGAATATCGTTCCGACTGCCAGAACGCATGGGGACGACGTGACGTATCAGGGGCTGTTTGAAAAGGACGAGCATGGCCAACTCGTGCAGCAGGTGCGGTACATCGGCGAACTGCCGTGGGAGTATCCCCCGATCCCGCAGACGCCCACTCAGGACGCTGGTGACGACTTGATTCCTCGGCGGCCTCGGTCGACGCCCAAAGCCCCCTGATTATGGTCGGTGATTCATGGCATGACTCCGTCGCCATCGTCTCTCGTACTTGAAAGGTCTCCCACATGTCCACCCTGCTGCTTCGACTGGCTTCGTCGCTGTTCGGGCAAACCCCCGAACCGCCTCGATTGAAGGTCTGTGATCGCTATGCCGACTCACGGTTGGAAAACCAGTTTGGTGAGGCGATCCGCTTTCGCGAGCAATTCCTGAGTGATGGTCGGGCACTCGTGATCAACACGATGTACACAACCTGCCGGGGAACTTGCCCGGGGACGAGTGCGACGATTGAATCGTTGCGAGAGACCCTCAGTCCAGTCTTCGGCGAGCGGTTGTCTTTCGTGTCACTCTCGATCGATCCCGTCGTCGACACGCGTGCAAAACTGATGCAATACGCCAAGCTGTACGGAGCCGATCGTGCTCGACCGGGCCTGTGCGAATGGCAGTTCCTGACGGGGACGCGGGCTGAGGTTGATGCCCTGCGACGCTCACTCGGCTTTTACGACCTGAATCCGCGTGTCGATCAGGACGTGACGCAGCACGCCTCGACGTTGATGTTCGGAAACTCGACGACCGATCGCTGGTCGACGATGCCCGCAGAACTCCCCGAGGGCCAACTGGTGACCTCGATTCGCCGCGTGGCTGGATTCACATTCGAACAGAAGTACGGCATACGCTCCTGATTCCATTTCGACGTGCCCGTTTGAGACTCTTGGGACAGTTGTCATGATCCGAAACTTCAATGGCTTGCGATTGGTTCTGCTCTTGATGTTGAGCGGAATGTGGATCGGTTTCCATGTCCTGGCAGAGGATGTGAAGCCTCACCATCTCGTCGGGCACGAGGAGGCCGCACTCCTGCTCCGGATTCAGGACGTGATTGACGATTGGGATCCCCGCAAGCTGGAGAACCCACTCGTCACCACGAGTCAGGCCGCTGGACCTGACGGTCAGATCGCCATCAAGAAACAACTTCGTCGTTCCGATTTGGCGGAGTTCATCGCCGATGTCGATGTGGCGGAAGCCTTGGGAAAAGCCTTCTTCTGGGAGATGCAAGCGGGGAGTGATTTTGAAGTCGTCGGAACCGGCGACACGGCTGTGGCCACGGGAACCGCATGTGCCAGTTGCCACTATCGCCACGGAGCCGATGCTCGCAATCGACACACACGACGCATTCCGTATGTCGCCTGGGATCAGTACAAACTTCATCCGGGCCATCCCCTGGAGTTCGGCGAGACGCAACAGCCGTTTCCGGTGGCGGCCCTCTCGACTCAGACGATTCCACCTTTGGTGACTGGTCCCTTCGGGGCACAACCTGCGGGGCAGCTGTCGCGCATCATTGGGTCGCAAGGCGTCGCCCCACGAGTGTTTGAGGGGTTTAAAGATGAGGCTGCGAACCCTCATGTCTGGAGGCGGGAGGAATTCGAGGAACGATCTTTGGAAGGTTACGAGTACCGTCCCGATTGGTCGATGTTTGTCGATGGAACCTTTGAAATGAAGGATGGAAAATACACGAACTTCCCGCTCACGCCGTTTCGTCAAATCACCACTCGGAACTCACCCAGTGTCATCAACTCGGCGTTCTCCGATCGCCTGTTTCACGATGGTCGAGCCGAGTCGACGTTCAATGGTTTTTCCATCTTCGGGGACTCTGACCGTCGCGATGTGATTCATCGTGTGAAGACAACCCCGCGTCGAGACGGTGCGGGGCAAATTACGAATGAGCCGCCGCTCGTGGAGATCGTCCCCGTCACGGTCGCGATCACACATGCGGCCCTCGCTTCGCAAGCTGTCGGACCGATCGTCAACGACGTGGAGATGTCCTACTTGGGACGGCAGTTTCCTCATGTGGCCTACAAACTTCTGCGCGCAAAGGTGCTGGGATTTCAAAATGTCCACGCGTCCGACAGCGTGCTGAGCCGATTCCCGGTGGGAAAGCAGTGTGCGACTTGCATAACCTATGAGGAACTCATCAAGCGGGCCTTCCGATCAGAATGGTGGGACGATAGCGGAGCCAAGGACAAGACTCCTCTCGTTTTGTTGCGGGGCTGCTCCGCAGAAGAAAACCCCACCGGGTCGCTGATGGAAGGGAACTTCTCACTGTATTGGGGCCTCAGCATCATGCTTTACGAGGCCAGCCTGGTGTCGAATCAAAGCCCATTTGATGAAATGATGCGCGGTCGCCCCGAGATGGTCGAAGCGAAATGGCAAAGCGTCAAAGCGGGACTCGCCCAGCCGATCCGCCGCGATCAGCATGTCGCCACACCGCCCAAGCCCGCCCATGAATCAGGGTCTGCGATCTTTCAGCATGGATTTCGAGTCTTCATGAATCGCGGCTGTGTCGATTGCCATGATGGACCGCTCTTCAGTGAACTGTATGAACGGCAGTCGGAGGCCGATCAGTTGCCGATCCACTACACTCTGGAGCGGGCGCTGCTTCCAAATTCGCGATCGGATGCGCTCGTGGCCAACTTGCGACAGGCCCGCGAAGCATTGCTCAAGAACTTGTCTGACGCCGTGGCGAAGATCCCGAACGCGAAATCTCGATCAGGTAAAATTGCCATTGAGTTGGAAGAGCTAAGGCACGCCACGTATGGCCGACGAATCGAGATGGAGACTCAAGTTCGTGCGTATCTGCAAGCCAATTTCTCATCACATGTCGATGTGGAAATAGAGATCACAACACTCCTATTCGAGTACGAGAAGTCACTTGTACGCCGCATGGGAAGACGGACGTTCTTCACCGAAGACGAGCGAGTGGCGATGGCGGAAGCGCTCGGCGGGCCAGTCCTGGTCGAGAAGATGGCCATCCCCCCAGACCAGATCCCATCTCGCCGAAGGCTCCCCATTCCCGGCCCGCTGGCGACGGAGGCGTACGCCTTCTATGACGCTGGGTTCTATGCCCTCGGAGTGAGCCTTCCCCGCTACGATCGTGGAAACGGGGAGAAGAATGATCTGGAATTACCACCGATTGAAAAAGCTCTGCTGGCCGCAGTGGAGATGGCTGTTTCCGAGGCAGCCGGTGCTGATGCCGACGATCCAAAGGCTCTGACGCGAGCGGCAGCTTTGGAAGCCTACAAAACCTATCAAGACACCGGTGATGCCCAGGCAGCCACGGATGGCTTGGAGTCAGCCCCGAATGCCGCCAAAACGAGATTCAGGGTCATGGTCGATGAGGAAAAGAAAACGGGTGGTGGAGGCAGCTCCCGCGTGACCGGGGCACCGGGGAATGCCTATCAGTTCAAGCGAGACTGGAACACGCAGCGCTATCAAAGCCAGGGGTATTCACCCCCCTTGAAGGCGCTGGACAATGTGCCGCAACCGGAAGCCGCTCAACCGCGAGCCACATCGATGAAACCCGTGTGCGACCACGACGAAGGAGAGCGAGAAGCCAGTGTCGATTCCTCCTGGAACCGCGACGACATTCCCCGTGGAGAAGCGACCGACGACGTTCCCGGACCGGCCCGTCGCAGCTCCTATTACTTCCTGTCCCGTGCCCGACAAATGGTCTTTGACGAAGAGTACTGGGGATACCGCAAACCGTTTCTGCATGACAATGAACTCGCCTTCTGGGGAACATTCAAGACTCCGACTTTGCGAAACGTCGAACTGACATCCCCCTACATGCACAACGGGCGTCTCAACACCTTGATGGAGGTCGTGGAGTTCTACGAGGACGATGAGCAACAACAGCTGCCTCGTGACCGCACTTCCAATACCGACAAGCACCCGGCCATCAAGGGAATCGATCTGTCGATCGACGACAAACGAGCCCTCGTGTTCTTCATGCTCTGCTTAACGGATGACCGCGTACGGTATGAACAAGGCCCCTTCGATCACCCTTCGATCCGTCTGGTGAACGGCTACAAGCCAGTCGATGGTGCGTACATCGAAGAACACTTCGATATCGAGCATGTCGGCAACACCGGCCATGTCGGTAGTCCGACCGCTCTGTTCCCCTCGTCCCAATGAACCTTGATCGAGAGCGGGAACCATATCGATGCCGTCTGGATCGCGACTCACGATCCGAGGTCGGCGAGCGAAAATAGTCTTCCCGCCACCCTGTTCGTCGGGGTGGTTTACGCGATTGTGTTTACTGAGTCAGAACGCGAGGGAGAATCTTCATCAAGGTGTCCCTCTCTAGCGAGTCGGCAGGGCCACGAAGACATCCGTGTTTGTTGGCGAGAGTCAGTCCGACCGGTAGACTGATGCAGACTGCGACGCCCGATGATTCCCCCTCAGAAAAGTGATCAATGATTCATGGGAGCCAGCCGGCAATGTCGTCCGCAATACGCAGTCGGTGATTTGCTCTTTTTTCGAACTGGACCGAAGGACTGTACTTGAACCGATCTCACCTGTTACTCCTGTTGATCGCCACACTCCTGGGGACGGGTGCCTCATTTTGGGAGGCTCCGTATCCCTCGGAGTTACGATTGCAGCACATCCCCACGGTCGTGGCAATCATGGGGCTGTGGGTGGTTGTCGAGCGGAATTGGCTCCACCCGATTTCGGTGCTGTGTCTGCTCGCATTCCTCTGGCTGCACATCATCGGGGCAAGGTGGATCTATTCGTTCGTCCCCTATGACCAGTGGAGCGAGCGGATTAGCGGGACATCATTCGCCGAGATGTTTGGCTGGAAGAGAAATCACTACGACCGGTTCGTCCATTTGGCATCGGGGTTGTTATTCGTGCCACCCATCTGGGAGCTATTGCAGCGACGCGGACTCACTGGATCGGGTGGGGTTGCCATCGTATCGGTCTCGGTGGTCCTGGCGATTGGAGCTGTCTACGAGATATTGGAGTGGACCATCAGCATGCTCTTCGCTCCGGCCTATGCCGAGTCATACAACGGGCAGCAGGGGGATCTGTGGGATCCGCAGAAGGATCTGGCTCTGGCAGGACTCGGAGCGATTGTGATGGCGGGATGGCTGCTGGGGCGATCGTATGTTGGGTATCGCAATGGCACGGGCAATGGCACGGGCAATGGCACGGGCAATGGCACGGGCACGGGCAATGGCACGGGCACGTAGGAAACGTGCCCCACGAAGAACTGTCAGTCCTACGCGTCTGGCTCCTGCACAAACACTTCGGGGGCCTTGCGAGTTTTCAATCGTGAGAGAATCACCGTCGCTAGTCCCAGCAGAATTTCGTCCATCAAGGGAATAGGATCCCAGACGAAGAAGTCCACGACAAACAGCGTCCCCGTGATGCCAAGCAGGATCGGGAACCGCAACTTGGTGGCGTGCTGCTCGACGATTCCCTTGGTGATATTCGGACTGAACATCGACGGGCTCCTGATCTAAGACGAGAAGGCAGAACGTAACAGGAGACGGCCCCAGAGGCGAGCCTCGGTTACATGATCCGTTGCAAGACCTCTTGTACGAGCTGTTTTCCATCGTCGTCGTCCAAGTGCTTCGTTACCGTCCAGTGCTCCATCGGCAGCAGCACGACATCCTCCACTCCAGCGAGACGGCCTCGCTCCACGGCGACGGCACCGTCTCCCTCGCCCGGGGTCAGCTCCAGCGGGTGGTCGAATATCTTACGCAGCCGCGGGGCGAACAGCTGGGCAGTTTTGCTCTTGTCGGTCAGTTGATCGAGCTTCCGGCTGGCAGCGTCGAGCTGGGCTTTTGTGGCCGGGGATCGAGTGCCGAGGAGGATCGAGTACCGCACGCGCGGGTTCCGTTCGCGGGCGTTCAGGTCGAGCAGGAACCGGGAGTCGGGCCGCAGATCGGTCTGGGCTTCGTTGAGCCCGTCCATTGAGGAGCGGAACACGTACTCCGGCAAATTGTCGACAGGGCGGTCATGCAGATGTTCATGCCAGTCGAGGCTGGCCGGAAGATACGCCAAATTCGAACCCTTGCTCGGGGGACAGATCATGATCAGCTGGCGAACGCGGGAGTCATCCAGGTCGGGATCTTCGAGCATCCGCCGTGCCACGAGTCCCCCCATCGAGTGGGTGATGAGAATCAGCGGGGTTTCGGGGGGCAGTTTTGCCGCTCGCAAATCACCGGCCAGCCTTCGGGCCGAATCGACGAGCGAGCCATCATTGGGATATGCGTAAGTCACGCAGGCGTGCCCCTCACGAGTCAACTCTCGCTCCAACCCCGCCAGCGAATCGTGGCTCCCCTGCAACCCATGGACCAGCACGATCAGCGGCTGGCCCGGCTGGAGTATCAACAGGTCGAGGCCGCGCAGACCCCAGCTGAGTTCCTCGATCGAGTGTCCAGACACTTTCCCAATTGTCCCCAGCCACCTGCGGGTCTTCTCCTTGCATTTGCGGTTGTCGGATTCCAGCTGTTCACGATCAATGGCAATGAGCAGTGCCACAGGGTCGCCCGACTTGTCCTGCTCAATCGCCAGTTCCGCCCGACCGCGAAGAGCCTTCTCGACCAGCTGCAACGTCACACGAGTGCTCTTCTTCGACAGATCGAAGTCGCCCTGTGGCAGCTTCCTAGCCAAGGTCTGGCCATCCAGATCCGCCACGGCCGAGAGAGCGGAGAGCAAGTCGCTCGACAGGATTTGCTCCTCAATCGCTGGGATACGAACGACAGTCTCATCGACAGTTTGCGTCAGTGTGTAACGCGGTTCATCGGCCAGGATGACATTGGAGCCCATCGCTGCCTGGAGTGCCCCGCCAAGAATACAGAGCCAAGCGACTTCAGCCAGTGACCATCGAACAGGAATTTGCATTGAGATCAACATCCACTGCATGATTTGCCTGCTCGATGTCTGGCCACTGGCGGAACGCAGAGAGACTGACGAGGATCGTTTCTCAGTCTACCGACAACGAATTGCGGGGAATATCGCCAGGCTCCGCTTGCCGTTTCCATGTCCTCCGTTTGCGTGACTGAAGCCATAATCTAGAACCAGAACTCATTTCCGGTGAGCAGGCTGTGAATGGAATTCCCTTTCCGGTTGAGCTGGTCGCATCCCGTATCTCCTTCACGCGGTCCCGAGTGAGTCGTCGCGGTCCCGCGCCGGAACGTGGGCAAAACGACGTACTTTGCCTACTTCTTCAGTACCTTCACCCGCACGTTCTTGTACCGCACGAACTGCTTCGTATAGTCCCCGCCGCCGTGGACTTGCAGGGCGATCGAACCCGCGTCCTGGTGACGCTTCTCGATGTCCTTGAACTCCATGAACTTCACCTTGTTGATCCACGTCTGCACCGTGGGTGGGTTCCCCTCGATCCGGGCCCGCAGTTCGTTCCACTCGCCGTGCTTCCAGAGTTGAGGCCACTGCTCGGGAGTGATCGGCAGGGCGAAGGCGTCTTCGTGATGCTTGATGTCGGTGACTTCGGTGATGAAGTCGAAGTTGCGATGGTGGATGCCGCCGCTGAGTCCTTCGCCATAGACCCCGGCGAGGTTGCCGTTCGCGTGGTAGTCGACCATGTATTGGTAGGCTTGGCCCTTGTCGTTACTGCGCAGGAACAGCCCACTGTCCGGGCCGTAGTCGTTCTTCATCTCGACGATGACTTCAAAGTCGCCGTACTGCTTATCTGTGAGGATGATCCCGCCGTTGCCGGGAATGTCCTGACTGCCCACGATCGCTCCGTCTTCGATGACCCACTTGCCGCCGCTCTTGTGCTGGCTGGTCCCGCTGTGGCCGGTTTGGGAACTGACATGCCAGCCGTCGAGAGACTTGCCCGCGAAGATCGTCTCGAACCCGGCGTCGTCGAGCTTCTGGACCGGCAGATCGGCAGCTGACGCGACCGTCGCGAAGCCCAGCAGACAGAGCGTCGGAAGCAAGCCATTCGGAATCAGTCGCAGCAGGTTGAAGATATTCATCAGCCATCTCCCCAGAGAGTCAGGATGCAGGGTCATTTTCCCATTCGCGATAATAGGTCTCAGCGGCCCGCGACGCGAGCAAGAGGCCATGCCGCTGAATCGCGAACGTCCGCTCAGTCGCGACCGGACATCCTCTCCGGATTGGCCAATCCTCAACCGCCCGCGACCGCACCGACGATTAGCAACGGTTCGACCCCGGACTGTACCGTTTTGGGAAGAGGGGACTCCGGGGACTCGTGCGACAGATCGCGCTCGCAGGCAAAAAAACGGAGTAAGGGCCGCCGCTTCCCGGTGGTCCGGTCGCGGATCGTGCCGCACAGCATCGGGTAGACGGCCTCTAGTGCGTCAAGGACCGAACGCTGTGTGACTTCGCCCTCGACGGAGACACCCACCTCCCGCCCCACACGGGCGAGGTTGCGGAGATGATAGGGGAGTTCGATCCGGATGGTAGGCATGAGGAAACGGTGGCCTGCGTTGCGAGAAGTGATCCCACGGCTTATCTCCCTCAGGCTACTTCAATGAGCGGAAACCACAAGTCCAGTACAAACGTTGGCAGGGCTGGCCAGTTTGTCACATGGAGAAAACCTAGCCCGCTGCGCCAGCCAGAGCGAGCGAGAGGAATCCCTCGCTGGCGCGTCGGGCTGGCGGATATTCAACCAACTCAGATTCACAAACTGGCCAGCCCTGAAAACGTTGGCCCCTGTATCTCACCACGAAGCGGTGGTGATTGCCTTTCGTTGCTTTAGTTGATCGACTCGACCCGGGACTCGTGTGTGCGTCCGAAAAGTCGGTGAAATCTGGTCACCCCAGTGGACTCGGATCGTGAGGCTCGGCTTCAGCCGCGAAGCGGCGACAGCGTGTAGCCGTGGGCGCAGCCCACGGACCCGCAGCCCGCATGATCTCCAGCCGCGAAGCGGCGACAGCGAGCCCCGTCCCGCAGCGAGACATTCACCAACGCCCA
>JAYSUV010000255.1:0-1814 GCA_043718945.1 Planctomycetota bacterium | reverse complement strand
GTGCGTCGGGACGGAGTTGAACCGCCAATGCCCGAAGGCGGGTGGGTTACAGCCACTTGGGCACGCCAATGCCCAGCCGACGCTCTTTCGTTCGCGATCACGAATATCCTGCGAGCGGATGTCGCTCGCGCGATGAACGTAATTGCAGTAGCACGGGAGGGAGTTGAACCCACAGAACACGAAGGTCGGGCACCGCCGCTTCGGTGGTCGCATTCGCCGCTTTGCCAAATTGCGTACCGTGCCATGTCAGCGTCCTCGATGGGATTCGAACCCACGTCTCCACCGTGACAGGGTGGCGAGCATTCCAGACTGCTCCGCGAGGACGTATCTCGGTCAAATAGCTCAGGTGAGACTCGAACCCAAAGCATCCTTGGTTCTAAGCCAAGGTGGTCTGCCGATTGCCTACCGAGCCGTGTCTGCATCGATGCCCAAGGCGGGAGTCGAACCCGCAATCGCTCGGCCCTCTTCTCATGAACACCGAGCCGAACCGCTCAGCCGATTGGCGTACCTGGGCGTTCTGTCGTCAGTGATCCCGGATGGACTCGAACCATCGTCGCCCGGATGTGAGCCGGGAATCTTCGCCGCTGGAATACGGGATCAAATCGAAAGTGGACTCATCGGGAATCGCACCCGAATCTTCGGTTTGCAGGACCGATGTCTTCCTGTTGGACCATGAGCCCGAATCGTTCGTCAGCACCGAGCGGAAGCCGTGGGACTCGAACCCACAAGCGAGTCTGGCTCGTCGCCTGTTTTCAAGACAGGTTCCTCATCCAGTCGGATGACTTCCGTGATTTTCAAATTGCGAGAGCTGGAATCGAACCGGACACCGAGCCCTTGGCTTGGTCCCTCCGGGTTCAGAACCCAGCGTCACTACCAGCAACAACTGTCCCGCAGTCCACGTGTGTCAAAGGACAAGAAAGTCTTCTCGTGAGTTCGCGAATTGCGGGGGCAGGAATCGAACCTGCGCCTCCGGGGTCAAAGCCCAGCATCGCTGCCAACAGCGACTACCCCGCAATGTCAAAAGGGACGGGTGGGACTCGAACCCACGCGCGGGTGCTTAACAAACACCTGCTCTGCCGCTGAGCTACCGACCCGATCGAGAGTGCCCTGCGGGAATCGAACCCGCCTATCCAGCTTGGAAGGCTGATGCCTTTGCCGATCGGCCCAGGGCACGTTACCTGCGTGAGGCGGAAGCCGTGGGACTCGAACCCACAACGGGCATCTCGCCCGCACCTGCTTTCGAGGCAGGCTCCTCATCCCGCCGGATGACTTCCATTTGTGATCAAGCTGCGGTGGCAGGACTCGAACCTGCATTCGTCTCCTTAACAGGGAGCCGCCTTACCATTGGGCCACACCGCAATTCATGTCAGTCAGCGTGGCCGGATTTGAACCGACGATCTCGTGCGCCCGAGGCACGCGGATTTCCAGACTTTCCCACACGCTGATGATCGCTCGCGGTCTCCCGCAAACGACATTGCACCCAGCGGGAGTCGAACCCGCACATCCGCCCTGGCGAGACGGTACGCTGCCGCTACGTCATAGGTGCATTCATTCTGGCCGAATTGTCAAAGAGCAAGTCGCACGTCGCGCGAACGACGTTCCTTTGCAGAACATTCGTGATCGCGGACGAAAAAGCACCGGGTGGGACTCGAACCCACGTTGCCGCGTTACGAGTGCGGAGTCTTCGCCTCTGGACGACCAGTGCGCATTTCCAGTGGGACCAGACGGACTTGAACCGTCACCTGCTCGGGTAAGAACCGAGTGTGCTGCCGCTAACACCTTGATCCCGTGTTGTTCGCAATGGGGCCGGAGGG
>JAYSUV010000254.1:0-4913 GCA_043718945.1 Planctomycetota bacterium | reverse complement strand
TTCTTTCATTCGGCAGGACTCTCACGACCGACGCTTTCGCTCGATGAGGCAGAATCGCACCACGCGGCGCGGGTCTTAAGAAAACAGGCGGGAGACCGTGTCGAGCTCTTTGACGGGCGGGGCCAATCTGCTATGGCCGAGATCACTCTCGTCAAAAAAGACCGAGTCGAGGTCCGCATCGTCGAGCTGCGAAAACTGCTGGTCGCCCCACTTCCCACGATCCGCCTGGCTGTGGCTCCCCCGAAAGGCGACCGCTTTCGCTGGCTGGTCGAGAAGGCCACCGAACTCGGAATCGATCAATTGACCCCGATGATGACCGAACGAACCGTCGTCGAACCCGGTGAGGGAAAGCTCGACAAGCTGCAAGCGGCGGTAGTGGCGGCGTGCAAGCAGTCGGGGCGGGATCTGGTGATGCAGGTGGCAGAGAACACTCCGTTTGCAGAGTGCCTGAGGAACGACTCGCCCGAGGGGGCATCTCGCGCCACCTTGATCGGCGATCCGCACGGAGAACTCTTCCAGCCAGGGATGATTCCGGTCGGCTCCGGCGAGGTACTGCTGCTGATTGGCCCCGAGGGTGGCTGGAGTGACGCCGAACTGGAACTTGCCACGCAGTCCGGAGCTAAACGAGTGCGAATCGCCGACCAGATCCTGCGGACTGAAACAGCGGCCATCCAGCTGGCCGGGTTGTGCGTGTGGGCACGGAGCGGTCAATGAAGTCAGTGAGGCCAAGTCTCGTCGATCTTGCGGTAGTTGTAAATCTTGTTGAAGAGTTGGATGTTGCCACAGATTTGGCATAACCGGGCAACGACCTCTTGTCCGGTCGGAAACCAGCTGTCAGTCGCTTCATAGAACTGCAACATTGGTCCGGGATGTCCCCATTTGTACTGCAACTTGCCGCAAATGGGGCAAGGAGTCGCCTCTCGAAGTTCCTGTTTGGCGTCCATGAATAACTCCGTTCGTCGCGTGCTGAACAGAGTGCAGGAACGAATACCTCTGAGGTCAAGATCACGCGATTCCATGAAAACCGGGCAGACATTGCTGTCCGCTTCAGTCTCATGATGGACGGAAGTACTAAACCATCCACTGCCTGAGTTCACTCACGGCTTGATGTTCGGATGCCAATCAAAGGCGATCCTCGCGTCACTGACTCACCGACAGTGACGAATACTTGCTCCACGACACCACCACTTCCGTCGTATGGCAAATCGAAAGCAGCTTTGCCATCTTCAGTTTCAACTGTCACTAGATTCTGGTCAGCAGTCACATGGTCCCCAACCTGCACAAGAAGATTGCTGATTTTGAAGGGCCCCCGCGGGCTAGAGGCCGGCATACGAACAATTTCAAGACGTGAATGAGGTGGGTAACCGTTGGCGGACAACTGTTCCGACACCCAGGCTGCATCCTCAGTGGCCAGCGGTGGTAATTCGTCGTGAACGTAGTCTATTCGCCGCGAGAAGGCCCCGTCTTCCCACGCCATGGTGATCAGGTCTTGGAGGTTGAGAACGATATCTCGGTCAGTTGGGCGAAGTGGCACACGAATGCGGGGGAGTGTCTTTTGCAGGGGGGCTGCGTAACATTCCGGGCGCTCTGGCCGCGTGGCCCGAACCACGCAGATGCGGTAGGGCGAGCGGCATTTTTTCGGGATCTGCTCCTCGCGCACGAAGACCGTCCACA
Source organism: Planctomycetota bacterium (assembly GCA_043718945.1). Classification (GTDB taxonomy): domain Bacteria; phylum Planctomycetota; class Planctomycetia; order Planctomycetales; family Planctomycetaceae; genus TH-plancto1. The sequence continues at coordinate 3,239 of JAYSUV010000254.1, read as the reverse complement.
GCCCCGGTATGAGCAGATCGACCTCCACCAGATTGACGCCCCGACTCACCAGCCCGACCTGCTTGTGGTGGAAGAGATCCCGATCCGCCGCACTGCGCTTGTTGGAAGGGCTGAGGAACTCGATGGTGGTGACCAGCCGTCCCTTGAGGTCCTCAATGCGAATCCGTCGCTGGGTTTCCGGTTCGTCGGCGATGTAGGGTTCGTCCGCTTCATCGAGTTCCAGAGTCGCCGTGGCCACAGCCGAGCCACTGGTCCCACTTCGCAGGATCGAGGCATCGGGGCGAAAGCGAACGACCTCGTCGTCGAGTTCGAGGGAGACGTACTGCTCAACACCTGCCACCAGGCCCGGCGGCAGTTGGCGTTGGATTTGATTCCGCGAGTAAATGATGAGCGACGCATGAACGTCGCTCCAATGAGCTTCGAGGAACGGGTCCATTCCAGGGAAGGGAGAAGGCATGTGATTGGCTCCCGGATGATTGAATCAGGGACGGCAGAAGTCTCACGACTTCGGCTACTCTAGAATGATATCCCGCACGGTGCCGCCGCTGGGGATCATGGGGAGGACGTGTTCCTGGTACGGGCAGATCACGTCGAGCAAGAATGGGCCGTCGTGGGCCAGCATTTCGGCGATCGCAGCGGGCAGATCCTTCTTCAAACGCACCTGCTTGGCCATCACGCCGAAGCCCTTGGCGATTTGCACGAAGTTCGGATAAGTGTCCTCGTAGTGCCCGCCCGCCCCCTCGCCCAGCCATTCGGGATGGTCGATCGGGCCGAGATAGGTATGTGCCCGCTTGCCGTCCATGAAGCGGTCTTCCCACTGCACGACCATGCCCAGATGCTGGTTGTTCAGGATCACGACCTTGACCGGCAGCTTCTCACATGCCAGCGTCGCCAGTTCCTGAATGTTCATCAGCATGCAGCCGTCGCCGTCGATATCGATGCAGATGCGGCCCGGGTGAGCCGCCTGCATCCCCATCGCCGCGGGCAGACCGAAGCCCATCGTGCCCAGGCCGGAACTGGAGAGCCAGCGTTTTGGCTTGCGAAAACGGAAGTGCTGAGCGGACCACATCTGATGCTGGCCGACGCCAACCGCCAGCAGTGGGTCATCGTCGATCGTCTGCTTCCAGAGTTCCGTGATCGCAGCTTGCGGCAGGATATAGGTCGGGTCGTCCTTGAAGCTCAGCGGGTGCTTGTCGCGCCACTCATTGATCTGCTTCCACCACTCGTCGATCTGCGGCTTATCCGCTTCGGCCAGAAAGGCAGCGTTGAGCTGCTTCAGGAACTGCAACACATCGCCGATGACCGGGATGTGAGCTTCCTTGTTCTTGTGCATTTCCGACGGGTCGATGTCGACGTGGACGATCTTCCCGTGCTTGGCGAATTCTTCGAGCTTACCGGTCACGCGGTCATCGAACCGCACGCCCAGAGCGAGCAACAGGTCGGCCTCGTTGACGGCGAAGTTGGAGTAGGCCGTCCCGTGCATGCCGAGCATGTGCAGTGACTGCGGGTCATCGCCGGGGAAGGCCCCGATGCCCATGACGGTCGTTGTCACCGGAATGCCAGTCGCGCGGGCGAACTTGGTCAACTCTTCCGCCGCGTTGGCCGTGATGACGCCACCGCCGACGTAGAAGATCGGCTTCTTGGACCGCTTGATGGCAGCGATGACGCGGTTAATGGTCTCTTGAGGAATCGGCTGTGGCTCGGGGTGATAACCGGGCAGATACATGTCTGGATCCCAGTCGATCTCGCCCTCGATCTTGGCCAGCTGGATGTTCTTGGGAATATCAATCAGGACCGGGCCGGGGCGACCGGTGCTGGCGACATGGAAGGCTTCTTTGACGATGCGGGGAATCGAATGCAGGCACTTCTGAATCGAATCGTGACAGCGCCAGTCCTCGGCCCCCAGCAGGTAGTGATGCTTGGTGATCGGACGGCAGATCTCGACAATCGGCGTTTCCTGGAACGCATCGGTGCCGATCACAGCCTGCGGCACCTGCCCCGTGATGCAGATCAGCGGAATGCTGTCCATCTTGGCATCGGCAATCGCGGTGACGAGGTTCGTCGCCCCCGGTCCGCTGGTTGCCATGCAGACGCCAACCTCGTTGGTCGTGCGGGAGACGCCTTGCGCGGCGAAGCCACCGCCCTGCTCATGACGAGGCAGGATCGTGCGGATCTCGTCGCTGAATTTCCGCAGCGCCTGGTGCAGTGGCATGCTGCATCCACCGGGGTAGGCGAAAATCGTCTTCGTGCCCATGCGCACGAGGCACTGGATCACGATGTCTGCCCCATTCAGGGCGGTCTTGGTCTCGGTGGTCGGTGTGGCTGCCACGGACGCGGCCTCTTTGCAATCGGTGAAATGGCGGGAAGTTTAGAACAGCTCATGACTTCCGCTAAACGAATCTGAGACACGGACCCTCAGATCGCTCGTCGGGTTCGCGAGAACCCGGAAGTCTAGAAGTGTACCCCGGAGCGGCACTCAAAACGAGTCTCCAAACGTAAAAGCACCGCTTCCGGGGTAGAAAGCGGTGCGAATCTCCCGATTGAACGGGAGTCGACACGTCATCCAGACGAGGACAACCCCAGCGAGGTCACGGGGTTGCAGGCGTCGCTCCATCTCTCGTGTTCGAGGGAGCTTCTGCCGGAGCGGTAGGGACAGTCGCAGCTGGTGTCTCCCCTGTCGGAGTGGTGGACTCTTCACCTCCGGGGCGACGAGAGCGGCCTGCTCCTACTCCGCCGGGACCGCCACCCATTCCCATGCCGGGACCTCCCATACCCATTCCGGTCGGGCCGGGAGTCGCAGCTTCGCCAGAGGGAGAGGTCACTTCTGGCTCGGGCTCGGACGGAGGAATCGGAGTGGTGAACGCCAACAGGACCGGTTCCTTGTCACGACTACACACCAGAGTGATCTTGTACTGGCCCGATTTGCAAAGGCTGAACCACGAACAATGAACATGGTCATAAGGTCCGAACGGGACGGGATCGCTCACCGCCGGTGACAGGGTCAATACCTGCATGGCCTCATTGAGAGTGGTCTCGTGTTCCTCATTGGCCGTGGACGCATTCAACGCATCCAGCGTCTGGGCATATCCGCGCTGCGCACGGAACTCCAACATCACCACCACCAGCAGCAGGCCGATACCGCCCCAGACGATCATCCGTTCCACGGGATTACGCGGCGGCTTAGACGTGGCAGGCACTGCAGGTGATGAATTCGAATCCACAGGCACATTCATGTTAAG
>JAYSUV010000253.1:0-1818 GCA_043718945.1 Planctomycetota bacterium | reverse complement strand
TCCAACTGGGCCACCCGTAATTCCAACTCCTCCACCCGCTGCTGCCACGCCTGACGCTGCGCCTCAAAAAACGCCCGCACCGCCGGAGTCATCTCCCGCTCCACCTCCGCCAGTATGTGATCCGATCGCGACATGACCGTATCCGTCGCAGATCCCGCCTCCCGCGCGAAGACCAATCCTCAAACGGGCTGTGAACGGTTACCCGTCGCATCACTGAACTGGTCAGAATGGCTGGAATCCCTCCGGGATACAGGAGTCTCTTTGTCCGAGACCGGTGGTGTCGCGTTGCTCAACCACCGGCTATGGGCTGTGTCCCCTCCGAGGTGAAGAGTTGTGTAGATACCAATACGTCGTGCCACATTGCCTCACCCGGCGAACTTCTTGTACAACCCCGTCCAAGGAGGGGACGATGAAGTTCTTGCAACAGCGCCATCGCCAGCCGGAGTTGATGGACCAGCCGGGGCTCTCGGACGCGGAGCATCGTCAAGCTCTGGCGGGCTTACGGCGAGTCAATCTGCTCAGCACCAGCGTTTCGAGGCTCTGGTCAGCGCTGCGCTCACTGGCACCCGTCGACCCCCAACACCCCGCCTTGCGCGTGCTGGATGTGGCGTGCGGCGGGGGAGACGTGGCGATTCGGCTGGCACAACGGGCTCGTCAGCAGCGGATTCCGATGACGATTAATGGCTGTGATCTCAGCCCGACGGCGCTGCAAGTGGCGGGCCAGGCGAGCCAGTTGGCCGGTCTGCCTCAAATGAGATTCTTCGAGCAAGATGCTTTGGGTGATCCGCTCCCGCAGGACTATGATGTCATCATGTGTTCGCTCTTCCTGCATCATCTCGAGGGAGACGACGCACTGAAACTGATGCGAGCCATGTCCACAGCTGCGAGGCGGGCTATCCTGATCGACGATCTACAGCGGACCCGTTGGGGGTACGCCCTCTGCTGGGTCGGATGCCGGATTCTCACCCGCTCCAAGATCGTGCATGTGGACGGACCGCTCTCGGTCCAAGGGGCGTTCACGATCCCCGAGGTGCAAAGCCTCGCTGACCAGAGCGGCCTGCACGGGGCCACTATCCAACGACACTGGCCCCAACGTTTTCTGCTCTCTTGGGAGCGTCATTGACCTTCAACCCACAGTCCGTCAGTGATCTCCAAACCACGGAGTGGGATGTGGTGGTCATCGGGGCCGGACCCGGGGGAAGCCTCACTGCGCGGGAAGCCGCGCGGCAAGGACTGAAGACCCTGCTCATCGAAGCGCGAGCGTTTCCTCGCCCCAAGGTCTGCGGCGGCTGCCTCAATCCGCGAGCCTTGCGTGTCCTCTCAGCTGTGGGGCTGCAAGGTCTCGTGGACGAATTGCACGGCGAGCCGATTCGTGGCATGACGTTGCAGTCGGGCGGTCGCTCGGCAGTTGTGGCCCTGCCGACGGGTCTCTCCGTGACTCGGCACCGGCTGGATATGGGTCTCTTGCAAGCCGCCAGCGCCGCGGGCGTTACGGTCGCGACGGAGACATTGGCCACGGTGGAACCCGACATTCACGCTGGACGGCGGAGTCTCCAATTGCACTCCCAGGGGAAGACGCGCGCTGTCCGTGCCCGCGTCGTCGTCTGTGCCGATGGGTTGCTGCGAACGTCGCTGCGGTCCCTTCTCGGGATGGAACCCCTCCCCGCCCCCGGCGCTCGCATGGGCGTCGGCATCGTCCTTTCTCGGGACCGGTTGCCTTCACCGGTGGCCGACCAGTTTCCCCGCGAACGGATCACGATGATCGTCGGACAAGGCGGGTATGTCGGCATCGCTTGGGCCGAGGACCAGCAACTCAGC
>JAYSUV010000252.1:0-14709 GCA_043718945.1 Planctomycetota bacterium | reverse complement strand
CATCAGGCCAGGCCAACCCTCTCCCCCACAATGGAGTCCACTCCGAAAGTCATATCCACTTGTGGGGGAGAGGGGGCAGGAGGTCACGGTTGACTACTTTTCTGAGGCACACACAGCCGATACCTTTCTGATCACGGCTTAACGCTGCGAGGTGTCCCCAAGCACAATCGAAATCCATCACGAGAGTCAGAATAAGCGGGCCCTTGCAGCCCGAGTCGCACGGCACAGCGAGCATTGCCGGGCACGTCAAAGTAGTTGCCGCCTCGGCACACGGGCCGGGGGTTTGCCTCCACGAAATACGCCTCTTCATGGCCCCCCTTGGGATCGAAGTGATCCAAGACAACCTCCCACACTCCGCCACACATGTCTGCCATGCCGAAGCCGTTTCGGCCTTTTTCTCCATAGTGATCGACTGGGGACACAAACGAAAAACCGTCGCTCCACGGTGCGTGCGCCAGTGGCCAAACCCGCTTCCGACCAGGCAGATAATCGATCGCGGAGATGTTGAACCGGCCTTCGCCGTCACTCAGTTCATTGCCCCACCAGAAGGCCGTACTTTCCCGGCTGCCGCCTCGGCAGGCGTACTCCCACTCCGCTTCCGTGGGCAGGCGGTACTCCAAACCTTCCGGCAGACGGCCCGCTGCTCGTTCTTGTTTCGTCAGCCATTCGCCAAACGCCCGACCGTCATTCCAGCTGACGCAGACGACCGGATGCTGGTCACTCAAGGGAAACTCAAAGTTCGGATCACGCCAGCTTTTGCCTTCCATAGGTTTCCAAGGATGGGCCACCTTTGTGGTCAAGTGATAGCCGTCCCATTCCGGATCAAAACACTGGGTATGGCCACCCGGTTTTTCGGCGTCGCTGACATATCCAGACTCCTCGGCGAAGCGGCGAAACTGACCGACGCTGACTTCTGTGCGTCCCATCCAGAACCCTTCTTTGACTCGCATCAATCGCGGCTCCTCACCTTCATAGGACTCGCGTTCCGTCCCCGGCTGCGCTCCGCCCTCAATGCCCGTGGCCCAGGCTTTCTCGGCGGGCGTGCTGCCCATCATGAATTCGCCAGGCGGGATACTGACCAACTCGATCGTCACCCCCTGCCCCAATTCTACCAGTCTCGTCTTGTCCTCCGCCGCCAGCGACGGGCCTGTCGTGAGTGCGGCGCAAAATAGAAGTCCGAGGAGTCCGAGGCCGATGAATGACAATGTGTGTGCCATGCTGCGTGGGAGTCGTTTATTCACGGGAAGGGATCCTCCGGGAGCGTTCGCAATGGGGATGAAGGTGTCTGTTCGGTTTTCAGTACGAGGGGAAAGCCTGGACTCAGCGTTGAGTGTCTGGAGTCCGTGTTACAAGAGCCTATGTAGATTCGACCCGCCTTTCAATCCCGCTTGATGCAGCGTCACCCAGACGTTTAAAGCAATCCCTGCGTCGCCCAGAAGCTGGACACGCCAAGTTAAACCAACAGCTTGTGCAGCACCTCGCCCGCGACATCGGTCAACCGATACTCCCGCCCGTTGTGCAAGTGCGTGAGTCGTTTGTGGTCGATCCCCAGCAGGTGCAGCAGCGTGGCGTGCAGGTCGTGGACCGTCACCGGATCGACGACGGCCTTGTACCCGATCTCGTCGGTTTCGCCGAAGCTGGTGCCGCCCTTGATTCCGGCTCCGGCCATCCAGGCCATGAACCCCTGGGGGTTGTGGTCGCGGCCATCCTTCCCCTGCGAGACGGGCATCCGACCGAACTCACCGCCCCAGATGACCAGTGTCGACTCGAGCAGTCCTCGCTGCTTCAGGTCAGTGAGTAAGCCATCAATCGGGATGTCAGTAGCAAGGCAATGGCCTGAATGGTTCTCGGTGAGATTGCTGTGTGCGTCCCACTCCCCATCGCTGTAGACCTGGACGAAGCGGACCCCGCTCTCGATCAGTCTGCGGGCCAGCAAACACTTGGAGCCATACGAGCGGGTCTTCTCGTGATCGATCCCATACATTTCGCGGGTCGTCTTAGTCTCCTGAGCGAAGTCGATCATGCTCGCCGCTTCGGACTGCATTCGGTACGCCAGTTCGAAGGATTGAATCCGGCCCAGTAGTTCCGCTTCGCCCGGTCGCGACTCCAGGTGCCTGTGGTTCAGTTCCGACAAGAGATCGAGTTGTCGTCGTTGGTCGGTGGCTGAAATCTCAGCGGGCCGTGTGAGATTTAGGATGGGATTTCCACTGGAGCGAAACAGAGTCCCTTGATGTGCAGCGGGGAGGAAACCCGCCTGCCAGTTCAGCGGGCCGCCTTTGATTCCCTGATTATTCCCGAGCACCACAAACCCTGGCAGGTTCTGGTTCTCGCTCCCGAGTCCATACGTGATCCATGACCCGGTGGCTGGAAAGCCCGGCCGCGCGAGGCCGGTGTTGATCTGATAGAGCGCGGGAACGTGGTCATTCGAATCGCTATGTAGCGACTTGATGAATGCAAAGTCATCCACATGCTTCGCCACATTCTGGTAGCGATCGCAAACCCACGCCCCGCTCTCGCCGTACTGCTTGAAGGAGAACGGCGACTTCATCAGCGGACCGGGACTGCCGTTGAAGACATCGATCGAGATTGTCTGCCCGTCTCGCTTCGTCAGTTCCGGCTTGGGATCGAACATATCGACCGAGCTGGGAGCGCCTTCCATGAAGAGCCAGATGACCGACTTGGCTTGGGCCGGAAAGTGGGCGATGCGAGGAGCCAGCGGGTTCATGGAGCCCTGCGCCCCTCCCTCAGCACCGAGTAACCCCTGCGCGGCGAGCAGCTGCGTCAGCGCGAGGCCACCGAATCCGGCTCCCGCGCGTTGCAGCAGTTGACGACGATTGAGGATCGATTCAAAGCGACCGCAATGGGAGCTGGAGGTGTCTGGCATGGCGACTTTCAATCGATGTAGAGAAACTCATTCAGACTGAACAGCACTTGGCAGAAGTCAGCCAGTGACTGCTTACGCAGGGTCTCGTCGGACGCTTGGCTGTCGCGTTGCTGACGATCATGCTGCTGATTGGCCAGGAACTTCTCAGCTGTGGCCAGTTCCTCATCACTCGGGGATCGCCCCAGCGCGAGCCGGTAGCCCAGCCGCACGCAGTCCGCTGACTGCTCACCGCCGTCCTGCATGAGCCGAGTGGCGAACTCGGTCGCGACGGTCCTTACGAACGGGTCGTTCAAGAGGGCCAACGCCTGCGGCGAGACGGTTGTATTGTCGCGGCGCGCACAACTCTGCTGAGCATCGGGCTTGTCGAACGCCTGGAGTAGCGGGTAGGGCACGACGCGTTTGTGGAACAAGTAGATCGACCGACGGCGCAGGTCGGGTCCGTCCTGAATCTTATCGGGATACGAGTCTTTGATGTTGCGGGCTTGAATCGCCTCGCCCGCAATCGGCGGCTTCACGGCGGGCCCGTAGGTGGCGAGGTTCAGCGTCCCGCTCACCGCCAGCATCGAGTCCCGCAGGATCTCGCCTTCCAGTCGCTGTAAGGGCATCTTCCACAACAATCGATTGTCGGGGTCGATGGCTGGAGCGACACCAGTGCTGCCTTGTTGATAGACCGCGCTGAGGACGATCAGGCGTTGCAGACGCTTGATCTGCCACCCGTGCTGGACGAAGTCATGGGCCAGCCACTCCAGCAGTTCGGGATGCGTCGGCGGATCGGATCGCACTCCAAAGTCTCCCATCGTTCGCACCAGCCCCTGACCGAAATGATGTTGCCAGATGCGGTTGACGATCACTCTTGTGAGTAGTGCCCCCGCTCCGTGCTGTGCATCGGTCATCCAGTCCGCCAGCGCTCGCCGCTGGTTGGTACTCTCCTTCGCCGGGCTCTGATCACGGGCCGTCTTCCAGTAGTCCTCGGGGGTCTTACCGGTCGTGAGGATCGACACAAAGCCGAGCGACACTGGCTGATCGCGATCGTAGTAATTACCGCGTTGAAATAGCCACGTCGGGCTGGGAGTGGCTCCGCGATCGCGGTAGCCCAGCACGGTCTCTTTGGTATTTCCCAGTGGCACATCGGCACGTTCTCCACCGTGGAAGGCACTCATCAAACTGTAATAGTCACGGGCCGGAATCGCATCGTACTTGTGATCGTGACACCGCACACAACCCAGCGTCAGACCCAGAAAACCGGTGCCAATGGTCGACAGCATGTCGTCGAGTTCGTTGTAGCGATTGCGGAGCAGCTCATCCTTCATCAGCCGATCCGGCAGAGCGGCAAACGGCCCCGCTGCCAGGAAACCTGTCGCAGCGACCGCCTCGGGGTTGGCTGGCTCATATTCATCCCCAGCCAGTTGCCAGCGGATGAACTGGTCATAGGGCATGTCGTTATTGAGAGCCCGGATCACGAAGTCGCGGTAGCGGTAGGCCGTCGGTCGGTCGCGGTCGGTTTCCTGTCCATCGCTGTCCGCGTACCGCGCGAGGTCGAGCCAGTGTCGCCCCCACCGCTCCCCGTAGTGCGGACTGGCCAACAGTCGATCGACCAAGCCAGCTACGGCCTTGTCAGCATCCACCGCAGAGGCTGCACAGAAGTCATCCACCTCAGCGGGAATTGGTGGCAAACCCACCAGATCCATCGTCACCCGGCGGATCAGCTGGCGGGGATCGGCCTTCGGCTGCGGGGCTAGGTTGACAGCTTCCAACCGCGACAGGATGAACTGGTCAATGGCCGTCTGAGGCCAGTCGGCATGCTTGACGGCAGGCTCGCTGACCGAATGCAGCCGAGTGAACGCCCAGTGGGTTTGAGCCTGCACCTCGCGAGGGTCAGCCACATCGGTGCCTGCTGGCCAGACGGCCCCTTGGTCGATCCAGGCTCGCAGTAAGCCGACTTCTTCGTGGCTGAGTCCCGAACTCTCGGGAGGCATGACCTGCATTTTATCGACAGCTGCGACGAGATGTACGAGGCGGCTATTGACACTGTCACCCGCCACCAGGATGGGTCCATTGTCCCCGCCCTGCATGGCTCGCTGTCGCATGCCCAGGTTGACGCCGCCGTCTTCCTGGTCTGCGGCATGGCACTCGTAGCAGTGCTTGCGAAATAGAGGCTGGATGTCCTTCACGAACTCCACTGGTCCCGCGTGCGCGGGAGGCAACAGCTCGGCAAAGTTCACGGCGGTCGGAACCCCCGCACTGAAGTTCTGTCCGACCTCTTCGGCGGATAATGCCCGGCTGTAGACCGCCACGAGCGAGAGTTCTCCCAGCCAAGGACGGTCGCCGGTCAGTTCATTGGCGATTGAGAGACGGTACTCGTCGTTCCAATTGCTGAAGTCGCCCGCCACCTGTTTCGTGGCAATGGATTTCCCCTCCATGAAGAGCTGCGATGTTCCATCGGTTGATCTCGTGAACACGACATGCGTGAGGTTTGTCGTCACTGAATTTTCTGGCCCCGGAGTCGAGGGCATTCCATTCGCATCGGTCGACATCGTTCGCAATCGCACATCGAAGCGTCCCTTGTCTTGCCCGAGCGTGAAGTCACGTTGCGAGGTGTCCTTCGACAGTGTCACAATCCGGGCCGGGCCAGACTGCTGAACATCGAGGGGCTTCAGCCACGCCTCGATTGTCACTTCATTCGTTTGTCGGGCCGCTGCGATAATCTTCTTGGCTGATCCATCCGATGCGATGTTCACCGACGAATTCACAACCATTCGCCCAGACCGAAACTGCACTCCTTGCGGCTGATCGATCCGTAGATTGAGTGGCTCTCCAACGCCTGACCGATCAGGAATCACGCCGTTCTCGATCCGGTCGAAGGTGTACAGCACCTGCAACCCGTTCACCACGCGTATGGATGGCTCTGCGGAAGTGGACGTTTGAGCCGGGAGGACACCGAAGATCAGTATCAGCCAGATGGGTGATGTGGTTGTCATGCATCCCCTGAGTAGCCGAAATGGACTCAACGCAGTCTCCCCCGAGGACACAGTTTATTGCATGAGAGAGGACCAGCTCAACGGGTCAACACTCAACAGACCATTGTAGAACAGGGTCAGTGAAGAATGCGAACTCTCCAGACATCATCGCCTGCGGCGTGTGTGCAACATGATAAGTAGGAAGGAATTCACCACGGAGGCACGGAGAGAGACGAAATTGCCAGCTGCAGCCAGTTGTCTGATTTGTGCTGAGCTGTTTTGTAGGGATGGATCATGCTCGTAGCGAGTGACGCATGGACCTGCCTCCTCGGACTCATCGAGACCACAGGCACTCGACGGAGGACTTGTCTTTCTCCGTGCCTCCGTGCCTCCGTGGTAAAATTCCGATCACCGCCTACTTTTCTGACGCATCACCGCACTCGGGACTGATGGCCCAACGTCTGACGGGGTGAATCGATGAAATTCGATGGCTCTCGGACGACAGTGTATCCCGCACAACCGTCAAACCTCGACCTGCTGTTTCGAACTTCCTCAGCGAATGACTCGGAATCGCATCATGTTCCTCGGAGCGGACCTACGGTTTCGAGGAGTGTGCTCTGTTGGCACATCAAGCCATCGGGGTGTTCACGTCTTCTCAGCCACACAAGCCATGCTCAACACTCTTCCTCAATTTCAGGTCAGCGACACGAAGCCCTGTGTCGATGTGGATAATCACATTCGTGATGATCGGCAGAGCTGTCTCGTCCGCATCTATCCGGCGGGCGTCAGTGGCAGCTTGATCCCGCTCACTTTTCGTCGCCTGACCATCGGGAGAGATCAAAGCTGCACGATTGAGGTCAACGACGACTTCATGTCTCGGACGCATGCGATCCTCGAACTGACCGAGTCCGGTTTCCAGCTGACCGACTGCCACAGCCGTAATGGGACGTTTGTGAATGACGAGCGCGTCACCGATGCGTGCCTGCTCCGAGCGGGCGATCAGATTCGGATGGGGAATCACATCTTCAAGTTCCTGTCAGCGGATCATGTTGAGGCGCTGTACCACGAAGCGGTGTATGAGATGATGACGGTCGACGCGCTGACCCGCGTTTACAACCGCCGATACTTTGAGGACGCCTTCCGCCGGGAAGTTCTGCGATCCCAACGCAACGGGCGGTCTCTGGCTCTGCTGATGTTCGACATCGATCTATTCAAATCGATCAACGATGAACATGGCCACTTGATCGGGGACGAGATTCTGAAAGCCCTCAGCGCTCGCGTTCGCTCGCGGGTGCGTGGCGATGAAATTCTGGCCCGCATCGGCGGGGAAGAGTTTGCCATCGTACTCGTCGAGACCACGCAGGAATGCGCCCAGCGAATCGCTGCGGAAGTGTGCGATCTCGTCGGAGCCACTCCACTTTTGTCGAGACTCCCGGATCTGCGAGTGACGATCAGCGTCGGTGGTGTCTACACGAATGGCCTGGAGATGCTCTCCGAGAAGGAACTCTTCGGGGCCGCCGACCATCAGATGTATCTGGCCAAGGACGCCGGTCGTAACTGCGTTCGATTCGAGTGAGGCGAGCGGACAGACTTGCCTCACCGGTGGCACGGGCGTCCCGCCCGTGTTTTCCTTTGAATACACATGGGCGAGACGCCCATGCCACGGGACATGATATCTGTCCACTCGCGTAAGAGAGTGTCTGGCGCTCACGATCACACCAATGAGAAAAGCCCCCCGGTGGCCACCGGGGGGCTTTGTGTTTTCTCTGCGACTCTCTCACCCACTACGGCTTCGGCGAGTAATCGACCGTCTTCAAGAACACGGCTTCCGGCGGAACGGCCAGAATCTTGCCATTGGACTCGGTCTTCTTGGCCACGGCCTGCCACTCGGGATCACTCACAAACGCCTTCCAAGACTCTTTCGAAGCATCGCGGTTGGCGTGCTCCAGCACGTAATACAGATGAGTCTTCGACTTCGGCTCATCGGTCGGTGACCAATAGCCGATCGACCGCATCCCATGCTTGTTAAAGAGCTTCTCCGTGTGTTCGCGGAACCGCGAGTGCATGTCGCCCAGCTTGCCCTCAGCAGCTGTGTAGATGCGGAGTTCGTAGGTCTTGTCCTGTTTGGCTTTCTCGGTGGCCGGAGAGTAATCGGTCTCCGTCATGTAGATCGCTTCGGGGGCCTTGGCGAGGATCTTGCCGTGCTTCACTTCGCTGGCCTTGGCCACGGCCTTCCATTCGGGGTCCGCTCGGAAATCGTCCCACGACTTCTTCGCGGCATCGCGGCTGGCATGGTGGATGATGTAATAGAGCGTGTTCCCCGCCGTCGGCCCTTCGCTCGCCTCCCAATAGGCGATGTTCTTCATGCCGTGCTTCTCGAACAGCTTCATCGTGTGATCGCGGAACCGCTCGTTGAGAGCCTCCAGCTTCCCCGGCTCACACGTATAAATCCGCATCTCCAGCACTCCCTCCCCCGCGCGGGCCGCCCCGCCGAGTAGTGCCATCCCAGCTGCCATGATCATTCCCAACCATCCCCAACGTCGTTGCATGTGAGTCTCCAGTTCAGACAGTAAACGATTCCGCACGAGGATCAGCTTACCGCCCGCTGAGTCTGTGACCAAGGGTGGCGAGTGTCGGCGATTTCTTTGAAATCGCTGCCTGACCGCGATTCGTGAACGATTCTCGATGGCGTACGTCGCCCCAGCGATTTCGGAGAAATCGCCGACACTGTTTAAGCCGCTCGCAACTGGGTGGCTGTTTCGCGAGGCAATCGCACGCGAAAGGTGCTCCCCAGTCCCGGCCCCGCACTGCTCGCGGAGATTGAGCCCGCGTGAGACTCGATGATCTTGCGGGTCAGCGAAAGTCCCAGTCCGGTGCCCAACCCCACATCCTTGGTGGTAAAGAATGGCTCGAAGAGCTGTTGCTGTGTCTCGGAAGTCATGCCGCAGCCGTCGTCCTGGAAGGCCAAGTCGACCTCATCCGCCGTCTCGTCGAGGCTGATTCGCAGGACTCCGCCCGGCGTCATCGCCTGGAGGGCGTTCGCCACCAGGTTCAACACGACTTGCCGAATCTCCTGGCCGCAGACCCAAGCTTCACAGGGAGTTTGAGTCTCGAACACAATCTTACGATCATTGTACCTCCCGAGGTGGCCGACGAGATTGACGACTTCTCTGACAATCGCGGTGACATCGTAGAAGTTCTTCTCGCCGCTTGATCCATGGGCAAAGTCGAGCATGCGATGGGTAATGTTCTGGCACCGCATCGTCTCGTCGCAGATCATTTGACTGTAGTCGCGTCCCTCATTGAAATCGGCGGGCTTCCATTTCTCGATCGGAACAGTGAACTGCCGGGCGATCGATTCGGCACACATCGCGATCACGCCCAGCGGGTTATTGATCTCGTGAGCGACTCCCGTGGCCAGGAAGCCGACTCCCGCCACCCGTTCCGACTGCAACAGCTTCTGAGCCTGCATCTGGATCTGGTCGTCCTGGTTCCGTACCACGTCTTGAAACTTCGTCGTCATCAGATTGAACGAGGTCGCCAGACAGTAGATCTCATCTCGGCTGGAAACGTTGGCCCGATGCGAATAGTCCCCGGCGGCGACTCGATCAAAGTCCGCCTGAAGCGCCCCCAGCGGCTTGTGAATCCAGAAATAGCCACCCGCTCCCAAGCCGATGACTAAGCCGACAGCAGTGATTCCAAACCCGAAGGCGAACAGCGTGTAGAGCTGATGGTCGGCTTGCGCTTCAACGAGGAGTTCGAGCAAATGAGCTTCGGGGTCAGGCATCCGAATCGCGCGTTCGATCAGACCCGCAGTGATCCCCAGCATCCATTGAGCCTGACGTTCTCTGGTCTCGGGGACTCCCAGGGTCAGGGACGCCGCACTCAGCTGCTCAAATCCCTCGTCGACACCCTCGAAGAGAATCTCAATCTCGCGGTTCTGGCCCGAAGAGCCGTTGGCCAGAAAGCCGCACTCCCGGAGTTGATCGTGGAAATCACGGACCCGGATCTCGGCCGACCTCAGACGGACATCGAACAGTTCCTTCTGCAACACGGACCAAGCCTGAAGCTTGGCAGGGTCATCGGTTTCTGGGGTGGGAACGACCAACGGCGAGACCAGTTCTCCGAAGGCCGCGATCAGATCCTCGCGATGGGGAGCCCGCTTGATGCTGGTCTCCAGATTGCGGATCATGCGGGAATGGGCGCGCCAGCTTAAGGCACTGATTGCCCCAAACAACAGCAGCAACGCCAGCAGCGAAAACAGCCCGCACGCCAGCTTACCGCCAATCGATCGTGTCGATAGCACACGCCACCTCCCTGTGACTCGTCCGTTTAATTCCACCGGGTGAACGAATTCTTTCGCAGCACCGCAGCGGGGCAGTGTAATCCTCCAAGGAGCGCCAACTCAAGGGCTTTCCCAGAAAGGCATCCGCCAGCTTACAGGGGGGGATATCGTCGCTGATCAAGACGCTGGCTGGTTCGGCAGCGGCAACTCGTCCAGCAGTGCATCCCAGGCCGCGTGGGCATCGCGGCGGATCGGCTCGAGTTTCAGCTGCCAGTCGGCGTCCCAGGAGTCACCCGGAACCCATTTGGCCCCGCGCTCCGGAATGCTGACAATCGTCTGGGCCATGACGGAACTGACCTTCTGAGCCCACTCGACGGATTGCACGGCCACATTCGAATTCGAAGGAGTTCTCGCGGCCCACTGCTCACCAGAGGGGGCCAATACCGGATTATTTCTGGGACGAATCACCACTTCCGCAGTCGGAGAATGAGGGGTCGAGACAATCAGTGTCCCGATCACCAACATGACCCCGACCACCGACAAAGCAATCGCCCAGGGTCGCTGGGCCGGAGAGCGGAAATCCCGCCAGCTTTGCTCGACATAGGCTCTCAGCGCCGGAGCGGCAGCGGCTTCAGACGACACCACGGACGGTGCCACGGGGAACAACTCGGCCAGCACGCGATCGGTGAAATCGACCTGCGGCAGGCCAGACTGCCAGTCGGCCACAGCCCGAGTCAACCACGAATATTCAGCCCACTCCTGCTGACACGCCGGATTCGAGCAGGTCGTTCCGTGCGCCTGCACCTCTGCCGAGACCGAATCGGCATGCGATTCGACTGCTTGGCTTAGCAAAGATTGAAACAAGGAACATTGCATGATTCAGTCCGCCGTCACTCCACGCCGTTGCAACTCTTCCGCCAAAATCTTCCGGGCTCGATGCAGCCACGTCTTCACTGTCCCAGTCGGCACATGCATCAGATCAGAGATCTCCTGCACCGACAGCTGTTGCACATGGAAGAGCGTGAAACATTGCCGGTAATCATCGCGGAGGGTGTCGACCGCCCGCTGGACCTCCTCGGCGATGCCGCCCGAGGGGGGGCGACCGTTCGATTCGGCTTCCGGCAACGTCTCCATGACGACAGGACGCCTACTGCGGCGTTCGAGTGCGGTCCGGCACCGATTCGCAGCAATCCCCATCAGCCACGGCTCGATCGGGCGAGTCTGATCCCATGTGGCCAAATGCCTGACTGCTCGCACGATCGATTCCTGCGCCACATCTTCCGCATCCTGCCGATGACGCATCATCTGCAGGCACAACGAAAAGACGAGTTGCTGAAACCGACCCACAAAGGCCCGCAGGCTTTCAGTGTCACCCGCCAGACACTGGCGAGCGAGTTCATGGAGATCGTCCGACCCGGTCAAGGTCACTCCTTTGCATGTTTACCCGAGAATACGGGGAGCGGTTTCAGCGGCTTCTCTCCGTTCCGCAGTTTCAGATCGGGAGGGCGAAGCTCCTGCTGAGCCGCGAGCCAGGGGCGACGTTTTCTCCCGAGAGCGGCTCGGCGGGAGCCTCGCCCTCCCGAGATGGCTCTCCAAATTCAAGCTCTCACCCTACCGCTGGATCGATTCCCGCACCAGATTCCGGGCCGCCTTGAAGGCATGTCGCACCGAAAACAGCCGAGTCTCAATCTGCTCCTCCGAGTAATAACGACCCGGCTCGCTATGCGGCAGACCCGCCAAGGCGATCGTGAGCGGCATCAGGTCCAGGAATTCCTTGTAGCGGCGCTGAAGATCGGATTGAGCATTCGCAGCTGGGGCTGGAGCATCGGACATGGCAACAACTCCTCGACAGAGGGAACGGGAATTCGAAAGGTCTCGCAGACGGGTTCCTGAGAGGATACCGGCTGTGCGGAGTTGGAACCAGTGGTCCACGATCCGACGAAGCCTCAAAACGGTGGCTTGACTCGAAATTGGATTCCCGAGGGAATTTCCTGCAACGGTCGAGGGGAGTTCCACGTCATAATGAGGCAGCACCTGCGGGTGAGAGCGAGAACCCGTTCCTGAGTTCTGGCCGGATGGATCGTCAACAGGGGATCATGATGCAACGACTACTGGCGTTTTGTGTCGGGCTGTGTGTACTGGCCTTGGCCCAGGTGGCCGGGGCTCAAGGGTTCCTGATCAGTCACGATCATTCGCATCGCATGCCCCGCCCGTGGCCGCAGCCGACGCCCGACCCGTCGGTGATGACCTGCCAGGTCAAAGAACTCTCGATCCAGGCCCGTCTCAAGGATCAGGTGGCCCAGGTTCAGGTCTCCCAGACCTTCCTCAATACCGGCTCGCGGCAACTCGAAGCCCAGTTCGTCTTCCCGCTCCCTTATGACGGTGCGATCGACAAGTTGACCCTCATGGTCGATGGGAAGGAATATCCAGCCCAGCTGCTGTCGAAGGAGGAAGCTCGTGCCCGGTATGAGGCGATCGTCCGGTCCTCGAAAGACCCGGCGCTGCTCGAATGGATGGGCCAGGGGCTGTTCCAGACGAGCGTCTTCCCGGTCCCGGCAGGCCAGACGCGGACGGTCACACTGCACTACAACCAGCTGCTGAGGAAGGACCGGGGCGTCACCGACTTCCTCTTCCCGCTGAGCACGGCCCGTTACACGACCAAGCCGCTGGAGAAGCTCGACGTGCAAGTCTCGATCGAGTCGTCGATCTCGATTCGCAATGTTTATAGCCCCTCGCATGCGCTCACCATTGAACGCCCGGACGAGGACCATGCGGTCGTCAAGTTCTCGGCCACGAACTCGGTGCCGAGCAGCGACTTCCGGCTCTTCTTTGATGTGAATCCCGACAAGCTCGGCACCAGCCTGCTCAGCTATCGCCCGAACGCCAACGAGGACGGCTACTTCCTCCTCCTCACCACCCCGCAAGTGCCCAAACAGAACGAACAGCTGCCCAAGACCGTGCTGTTCATCGTCGACAAATCGGGCAGTATGCAGGGAGAGAAGATTGAGCAGGCCAAGTCCGCCATCAAGTTCGTGCTCAACAACCTCAAAGAGGGGGATACCTTCAACATCGTGGCTTACGACACAGCTGTCGAGACCTTCCGGCCGGAGCTAGAGCGGTTCAACGAGGAGACCCGCAAGCAGGCGACCGGCTACGTGAATGGTCTATTTGCCGGGGGGGGGACCAACATTCACGACGCTCTCAAGGCCGCACTCCAGCAGATTAAGGACAAGTCGCGACCGACGTTCGTGCTGTTCACGACCGATGGATTGCCCACGGTGGGTGAAACGAGCGAGCCGAAGATTGCCCAGACCGCGCGCGATGCCAACAAGGCCGGAGCCCGCATGCTGAACTTTGGCGTCGGGTATGATGTGAATAGCCGCCTGCTCGACCGGCTCGCCCGCGAGCATTCCGGGGCCAGCGAGTATGTCCGCCCGAATGAAAATATCGAAGTTCAAGTCAGCAAGGTCTACAGCAAGATCTCTGCCCCCGTACTCGCCGATGTCGAAGTGAAGTTCGAGTTCGACAAGGTGGAAACCGAGGCCGGACCACCCGTCAACCGCATCTACCCATCCGGGAAGTTCGACCTCTTCGCGGGTGAACAAGTCGTCGTGGTCGGTCGCTATCGCCATTCGGGCGTGGCCAAGGTGGTCATCAGCGGCCACGTCGGTGAGCAGCAGTCCAAGTTCGACTTCCCCGTCGACTTCGCCCAAGCCTCATCGACCTCCAGCTACGGATTCGTCGAGAAGCTGTGGGCGATGCGGCGAATTGGAGAGATCATCGACCAGCTCGACTTGAACGGGCGGAATGAGGAGCTGGTCAAGGAGTTGGTGCTGCTTTCGACCAAGCACGGCATCTTGACGCCTTACACGTCGTTCTTGGCGGATGAGACTTCCAGGCCCACGCTGGCCATGGATTCGGCGGGCTTCGGAGCAAACTCGCTGGCATCCACCAGACGACTGGAAGATTTGGAACAGGCCGAAGGACAGGCGGGAGTGGCCCAGCGTGCCGGAAAGCAGGCGTTCAAGAACCAGTCGAGCCTGGCCCGCCCAGCCGCCACTTCGGGACCAGCGAGCGAGTCGGCCCCAGCGGCTTCAGTGGCCTCGGGATCAGCGACCTACTTCGACGCCAAGAGCGATAAAGAGGTCGTGGTCTCGACGATCCGCCAAGCGGGGAACCAGACCGCCTACAAACGCGGCAAGCGGGTCGTGACCCCCGACACAGCCGACCTCGACACCGAGAAGGACAAGGCCCAGATCGTCACGATCCAGCGCTACTCCAAGGAGTACTTCGACCTCGTGGCCAAGAATACCGCCGATGACAATCAGATTATGACCCAGCAAGCCGACGATGAGGAACTCCTCGTCAACTTCCGCGGCCAGGCCTATCTGATTCAGTAAGCAAGCGTCCCGCGTGAACTGGATGGTTTTCACGTCACTGCCCCGAATGGCACTGTCGCCGTCCTAACTTCTGTCAGTCTTTGGCGTTGCCCGCGAGGAGTCGGTCTCGCAGCACTTGGCGGGGTTCTTGCATCAGGGGGTAGCCGTGGCGGCGGCGTTTGAGGACGCGGGGTTCGATGCGAT
>JAYSUV010000251.1:0-14714 GCA_043718945.1 Planctomycetota bacterium | reverse complement strand
CACAGCTCCGTGTCGATAGTGATCCCGCGTCGCTTCATCTCGATCAGGAGACGAGCTAGCTCCTGCTTGGCGGGCCAAATCGCTTTCGGGAGGGCGGTCCAGACCGGGTGAACCTCGAAGAGGTCCCAGAGCCGCCACGTCAGCACGGCATCCTTGATCGCGTATTCGCGCATCTGCTCTGGAGTGATGTTCTGGTTGCCGGATTTCTTCTCGGACTCCACGAACGGGTCGAGCACCTTCTCGTCGTCGAGGTAGAGCTTCGCGAGGCTGTCGAGGCCCTTGTTGAACGGCTTGTTCTCATCGATGAGGTGGGCCTGCACTATCACGTCGACGAAGTCGGTCTCGTCGAGCCGGAATCCCATCGTGTTGAGGGAGAGGATGTCGTAGGGGGCATTGGCGAATACCAGCACCCGCTCAGGCTGCAGGAGTACCCATTCGAGCTTGTCGAGGGTGTCCTCGGACACTCCCCCGCCATTCGGATGGGCGGTGGGGATGTACTCGGCGAACGGCGTTCCGTCCTCGAAACAGCCAGCAATGGACACTCCGATGCAGTAGTCCCCGTCCGGAGCGGCTACGGCGAGGCCGGTGCCCTCCGTGTCGACTGCGATGGCAACCGAAGGGGCCTCGTAAAGCTTTGACAGCAGGTTGTCAATCTCTGCCTCCCAGATCGGGTCAAATGTCTTCGATTCCAAGTCCAAAGCCTCCTTCGGGCGGTAATTCTGTCTTGAAGCGGTCAGCGATCCCGACCTCGAAGTCGGAATCGAAATGCAGGTTCTCGTCGCGGATGATCTCGAACGGTTCGATCTCCTCGCCGAGCCGATTCTTGAGCATCGACACAGTGAGCAGGTTCTTCGAGACCTTCGCGAGTGAGAGCACGAAATCGGCGTCCGTGGTGAGGTAGGTGGACCCGTAAACGTCACTCAGCTCGGTCGGGGACTTCTCGCTCTTGTCGTTCGGGTCCTTGCGCGGGTGCGCAACGATCAGGATGGCGGTGCGGTACTTGTTCCTGACTTTGCCGAGGTAGGAAAACAGGTCTCGTGCGCTCAGCTCGTCACTTAGTTTACCTGACATCACCTTCACAAGCGAGTCGATGACGATAATGTCCGGCATGAACTCGTCGAGAATGTTGTTCAGGAAGTTCTGCCCGGCCTCCTTGTCGAGGGGCAGCGGCTCCCCTTGCGGCATCAGAAGAAAGTTCTTGTTGAGCGTCGCCCTGTCGGGGTAGGTCTCGGCTACTGTGGCGATGAATCGCTGGATCGCCCCCGGCCCCATCTCCAGCGACAGGAAGAGGACCTTTTTCTTGCCGGACACATTCTTCCATCGGAGGAACTTGTCGTGGCCGAGCGCGAGGGAGCAGGCGAGTTGGAGGGCGAGCTGAGTCTTGCCCGTTCCGGCCTTGCCGACGATGAGGCCGACACCCTGCTGGGGGAGCATGTTTTCCAGCAGCCAGTCGACCCGGAAGTCTGCATCGAGAAAGTCCTGAAAGCCCCAGACGAGCTGGTTGGCCGCCGAGGTCGGGCTATCCTCGACGGCCTTTCCGAAATGGGACAGGTCGATATCGCCCATCCGCGTGTAGCCGTGCTTCTCACGGGCGCGGTTGACCATGTTCAGGATTATGTTGTCGCGCGTGCTCGGCTTCCGGGCGGTGTACTTCTCCCAGCGGTTGTCGAGGTCGTAGAGGACGGCCACGATCTGCTCGTCGGTCCAGCCCATCTCGGCTCCGCTGTAGGCGAGTCTCGACATCGAGGAGGACCTGTCGAACAGCTTCGTGTTGGGATCGTATTCCCAAGTGAGGAGGTCTGCCATCTCGGGCGTCCACATGGCGAGCGTCTTGACCTGCTCTACGTCAGGCAGGGCGGTGATGTCCACCTTGCCGGTGACGATCTCCTTGGCTGATGGGACGTTGGCAAACGCTTCGAGCGCGTAGCTCACCATCAGTTGAACTCCTTCAAGACCACGGGCTTGCCCCGCTTGTGGTTGGTCGTATGCAAGGGCCGAAGGACCTGATCGGCGTCCCATCCGCTCGTGTCGGCGTTGAGAACGTAGGCGAGTGAGCGATTGCGGTCCTCCAGCACGTTGATGTCGGTCAGGAACTCGTCGAGCTTCCAGTACCAATGCTCGTGCTGGGGGAGGCTCGACTGGATGATGAATGAGGGGCGGGGAATTGACAGCGACTTGTCAAGGCTCTCCCACGTCGGGGCGTTGCCGTCGAAGTCTACCCAGAAGAACCAACTCCCCATCACGTTCTCTTTGACCGGGCGCGCCGCGCGGTAGAGGGCGGGAGAGTAGAAGGCATTGGCTCCGAGGGCTGACCACTTGAGCAGGTGCCTCACAACAGCAGCTTTCTGTCGGGGCCACTCGAACGACACTTTCTTCCATTCGCCGTCCTTCTCGAACGGGACGTAGACGAAGGTGGGAGTGCCGGGGATAGGTGCCTCCTCTCCCCAGACGTAGTCGAGGAAGTTGGCAAGCTCCTCGGTGGCGAGGTCAGTCATTGGGTGTCCAATCCGTTTAGTGATGCTGTAAGTGTCTGGCCCGACGAACTGGCCGGTCGCCCGCGCGTCGGGCCAAACTATCGGCTCGTGACTTCCGCTTGCAGTCTCGAACTTAGACCGTCCCACTCCGCTTGACGGCTACCGAACTACGGTCCTTAGTTCCCCGCCCGTGGGGGGACACGGGCGGGGAGGTCTTAGCCTACTTCGGGGCGAAGGGATTCTTGCGCACCCCTGCTGCAGCAGCCTTGGCCGGAACAGCAGCCTTGGCGATGGGAGCGGGGGCCTCGTCCGGCTCCTCTTCCGAGGTGTCGGCCTCTTCCTCGACAGCCACTGGGGCGACGACCTTCTCGGCGACCGGCTTGGCAGCGGCCTTGCGACGGACCACCGGGGCGGCGACTGGGGCCTCCTCCTCCTCGGCCAGCGTCACATTCTTGATGTTCTGGAAGCCGTTCTTCGTAACCGTCTGCAGGGTGCCCCGCTTGCCGATCACGTCATCCGGTTCGATGGAGTTGAGCTTCTCGTCCGGCACGCCGAGGTCCTTGAGGCGCAGCTTGAAGTAGCCGAGCTTCTCGACCTCCTTGGCGGTCTTGTTGTCCGAGTCGAAGGGCATCTCGAACCACTCGGACTTCGTCTTGCCCTCGTCACCGAGCTGGTACTCGATGATGATCCAAGCCTTGTCGGGGTGGTTGGTAGTTCCTTCGAGGAGGTACATATCCCCCACGACGTACTCCCAGATGTCGTCCTTGACATTGAAGCTGGGCGCTTCGATCTCGTCCATGTCGATGTTGAATGCTCCGAGCAGTCCAGCCATGATCTTTGTCCTTTTTCTTTTGACAGTTGGTTGTCAGTTATTGCGATTGGTTCCTGTTACCGACAGGTGGCGGGGTTTTTATTCTGCGTCTTCGGCGAAGGCAGGTTCGTCGTCGCCCATCTCGGCGACCGGGAGGCCGTCAGTGGGGAGTTCGTCGACGGCGATATCGGTAACGTCCGGCTCGCTGAGGTCATCGGCCATCTCTCCATTGGGCGATACCCAGTCGACAATCGCGTTGACGAAGGTTTCGTGGTCGATCTTGACCTTGGAGCGGAGTGCCCCGACACGAGTCTTGGCCTCGACCAGAGCGGTCGGCATGGCCTGAACGAAACGGTTGTAGGTCGGCCGGTCGGCGGTTCCCGAAATCTCGGACGTGACCTGAGCGGTTACGTGCATGAGGCCCGACACCACTTGACGGAACTTCGGCGAGAGGGCCGGGAAGGTGGTTGTGACCTTGCGGTGGTCGGTTGTTTTGCTCGTGTGAGCGACGACGATGACGTGGACCCCTGACTTCTGGAGCGACGAGATGACGTTACGGAGCCTGTCGGACATCGGGCGGTAGTCTTTGAACGCCTCGATCTCAGGCAGCGGATCGGACTTCGGGACTCCAGTGCGCTCACGCACCACGTTGTCGAGCACGTCGTCTGCGATGGAGGAAAGTTCGTCGATGATGACTACCTCGATATCGGTGAAGCCCTTCTTCCTCGTGCGGATGGCCTCAGCCAGCGCAGTCAGGTCGGACTCGCTCTCGTAGGGGAGACGGATGCCTCCCTCCATGAGCGTGGGGGTGTTCTCAAGGGAGACCCAGCCCTCGGCCGAGTCAACGAGAACGTACTTGCCGGTCTCGGAGAGGAGTGACCACGCGAGCCACGCAGACAACGTGGTCTTGCCACCTCCGGGAGGGCCGTAGAGCATGATCATCGCGTTGCGGCTGATGGTCTCCTTGTCGAGTTCAGTCATGCGGCTGAGAAGTTGGTTGAGTGAGGTTGCCAATGATCTGTGTCCTGATTCGTTAGTTAGTGAGTAGTGCGTGTGCCCCGGAGGACTTGGTAGTTAGTTTACTTGGCTTTCCCAGAGTTCCGCAAGTCCTTCGTGAAAATCATTGTGCACGAGAGTCGTCTCGTCAGCCACGACAGCTCCACAGAGGGTGCAGGTGCTCACGCGCGTGCCGACTCCGGGCTGGGACCAAATGACCCCGCCTTCGGTGTAAGGCATCAGGCCCTCACAATCCTTGTCTCGATGCCCTCGGCTATGGCTGAGTTGGCGGTGTGCGTTGCTCCGCTAGATCCGTTCTTGATGAAGGCGAAGCAGTAATCTGCTCCGAGGTCTACCATTTTCCGGTTTCGGACGAATCCCGCCGCCTTTCCGTAAGTGCCCCAGTCAGCGGGATGGCGCTCAACGGTCCCTCCCCGCCCTCGCCAGTATTTTTCGCACAGCTTGTCGGCTCCTGTCGGGCAAGCGCCACTTACGAGAACCGTTGAGGAATCAGCATCGAACAGCGGCTTGAGAGCGGACTCAATCTCTTTTTCGTCAACCCAGCTCCTGCTTCCTGTGATGAGGATGCGCATCAGTCTGACACCGCAGATCTCCAAATATTTTTTTCGGCTTCACTGAGAGATTCCCACGGAACTTCGGCAGGTACGTCCCCCTCACCGTAATCGCGCTCGTAAAGAGCGCTGGCGGCGGTCTCTATGTAGTCCTCTGCTGAAGTCACGCCGACACCTCCTCGGCATCGACCGAGTCAGCGAACACCTTGCGCTCGCGCAGCTTGAACATGGACTTGATCATCAGCTCGGAGTTTCCGCCCTGCAAGTCCGACACGCAGAGATCCTTGAAGTCACATGAGTTGCAGACCATCTTGTTAGCCGTTCGGTGAGCACGGAGGTCCTGCACCTCCAGCGGAAGGAGCTTGGCGCGGGTGATCTCTTGCGCCGTGTCGATCTGCTCGGAGAAGGTACGAGCCACCCGGATACCGTTCGGCTTCAACTCCAGCGTCTTGAGGCGCTGTTCCAGCGTGGCCCCGGGGTAAGTCCCGGTCTTTTTGTCCTTCGTGCCCTTGATGACCATCGTCCGGACCATGTTGTAGAGGCCGTAGTCGATCTTGTAGCCGAGTCCCCGGAGGCCCGCGATGTAGAGCGGAATCTGGGGGGCCAGCTCGGCGTCCTCGTAGGTATTGAAGTTGTAGAGGAACTTGTGGTCGACGATGACTGTCCGGCCACCTGAGTCGACGCAGATGAGGTCGACCACCATTGTCGTGCCGTAGGTCTCATCTTCCATCTGAACGTCGAGCTTGAACTCCATCTCGACAGCTTGGATGAGGTAGCCCTCGTTTACGAGCGGCTCGTTAGGGAAGTAGAACTCGAAGAGCATCTCCTCCAGCGTGGCCCGATTGTCGGCAGGGCTGAAGCCCTCCTCCTTGATCAGCTCGTACTCGGCACGAGCGGCCTTCTCGGCTGCTGGCATCGCTGCCTTCTGTTCCTTGCGGGTGTCCCCTGCAGCGAGGATCACCTTGTAGTACGCCTCAAGGATTCGGTGCCCTGCTGAGCCGAGTGCCAGCCCTGTCGAGGTGGTCGCTTTTTGGAGCGAGCGGGTGTAGCCATACCAGTGCTTGCGCTTGCAGAGCTGGTAGCTGCTGGTCTCTGAATAACTTACGTTGGGCACGGCTATTCTCCTGCGACTATGCGACGGGCGGCGATCTTGAGGTTGTTGAGTTGGGCTCTGCGGCCTCCTATGTTTGACAACTCTTTGTCAATAAAGCTGAGAAGTTCACGG
The DNA here is from genome assembly GCA_043718945.1 of Planctomycetota bacterium. Classification (GTDB taxonomy): domain Bacteria; phylum Planctomycetota; class Planctomycetia; order Planctomycetales; family Planctomycetaceae; genus TH-plancto1. The sequence continues at coordinate 8,636 of JAYSUV010000251.1, read as the reverse complement.
TACTGCCTGACAGTGAGACTCTCGATGAAGTCTTCTCCATCCTTGATACTGACGAGGAGGAGCTGGTCGATAGTGACAGTGTCAATGGTCACTCTTTCCTGAGCCGGGCCAGCCATTAGCGGGTGCCTCTCTGGGGGGTGTACTTGCCGGTCTGATTGATTTTCTCGATCTTGTCGAGGGTGCGCTGATAGGCGGGATAGTCGGCAGGGTAGCCGTCTTCGAGAAGTTGGTAGATCGTCGACCGGAGAGATGCCTCGATGCGCTCGTAGTCAGCGGAGTTGAGTGGCTTCGACATCAGATACCTTCCTGAAACGTGACGGGGGTGTCGCGACGGTCCTGCTCGCGCTGGTTGATCTCGTTGGAAGTGAGCCGGTCGACGGACAGGCTGAACGGGCGAACGGCCTTGAGCGCTTTCGCATCATCCCGGTAGCGGCGAGCTATTTCGAGCACCTCGGCAACGTCGTTGAACGCCCGGTGCTGGCCCTCGTTGATGACCCCGTGCTCAACGCCCAGCGACTCGAAGAAAGTCTTGAGCGTGCTCGTGTCGTAAACGCGGTGGCTGAGGTAGCTCGCCAGCCTTGGCATGTGGACCCGGATGAGAGCGAGGTCGAAGTGGACGCTGGCACCGGCAAGCATCCATGCCTCCCCGTTTGTGTGGGATTCGAGGTAGTTGACTATCTCGTTCTCGACCATCGACAGGGGGAAGTTCCCCAGCCTGTCGAGGTCCTCGATCAGCCCGCTCGTGGTGTGCATCTTCGTGACGTAGTTGTTCTCGGCGAGGCGTGCCCACATACCATCGACAGGCTGGCTGACGTGGTTGACGATGCGCTCGGCAGGGTGCAGGGGGCGGAGCTTGTCGTCGCTCCCGTAGTAGGCGACTTCGAGGATGAAGTCTTTCTGAGGATCGAGTCCCGTAGTTTCGAGGTCGAGCCACAGCAGGTTCATATTCATTCGTGAGTGTCCATTTCGTAGTGAGCAAGTGCTCGTGTTATCTCAAGTTAGTTCACTTGAGGCTAATCGTCAAGTACAACATTTCTATCGGCCTTCGAGAGTGCCCACCACTCCTCATTGTCAGCACGTTCCTCGTCGGTGGCGAGGGTCTTCGAGTCGTGCTTGTGGACTTCGCCGTACTTGGAATTCGGAAGCCACGACTGTTCTGCTGGAGGCCTCGGCTTGTCGTAGTACCTGTTGTTGAGTGCGTGAGTCCTGTTATGACAGGTCGAGCAGATTCGGTGGACGTTCTCGGGGGAGTTGTTGATCACGTTCTTGTCCGGGCCGTGGTGCCTATCTCCCTTGTCAGGTCCCTTGCCGGAGTGCAGGGTGTTACCGTCGCAGCCGATGATCGGCTCGACCCCCCCTCCGGCGAATTTGAGGCCGGACCACTCGCAGAGCATCCCCTCCATGATCGGGTAGAGCATGGCGGCACGCTTGCGCCCAGTGCTCGTTATGTCGCTGATGTCCTTCGGGTCAGAGACCGGCCTGCCAATCCCCATGAAGTCCTTCGCGTCTTCGACCTTGCTGACCGAGCAACAGCAGGTGACCCAGCTCCCCAGCACGTTCTCAGTCTCCGTGTCGAGTACTGGGTCGTAACACTCTTCATGCAGGCCGACGATGCAGGGCCAGCAAACAGCAGCTTCCAGTGAATCGATCATAGGATTGATCCATTTGTCAGGGCGGTGCGTAGGTCGTCTTCCATCGTGGAGCCAACCATAGTCTCTGTGAAGCCGTCGATGAGCTGCTCCTTGCGCTGGATCGTGTTTGACATCCAAGTGTCAATCGTGCCGGGAATTCGCCAAACGAACACCTCGTTCTCCTCAGTCTGTCCCATCCGGTTGCTTCGGCCGTATGCCTGATTGCGCTTGCCGGGATTCCACTCTTCGTCGAGGATGTGGGTGGCCGTGATGGCGGTGAAGTTCAGCCCGGTGCCGCCTGTCTTGTAGTTGGCAAGCACGACATCCCAGCGAGGCTCCTCTCCCATGCGACGGTTGAAGTTCGACTTGACCTCCTCACGCAGCGCCTTGGGCGTGTCGCCGTCGAAGCGCACGACACGGAGGCCAGCGGCTGTCAGCCTGATCTCCAGCTCGGCGAGAGCCGTCTTGAACTGGGAGAAAACCACCTGCCTACGAGGTGCCAACTCGACTATCTTGCTGATGACCGCGTCCATTTTGACGGACTCGGTTATCTCGCTCGCGTCAAAGGTGATCTGGCCGAAGGTTGGGCTGTCCTCGTCCTTGTCGACGACGACTATCCCGCCCGGCCATACGTTCGCCTGACGTTTGCGGGTGATCAGGGCGATGAGATGCATGATCGTCAGGGCCGCGCCGGAATCGAGCACGAGCTGGGCCTGCTGGCTGATCTGTCGGATTGCCCTGTACTGAGCCGGGTACTCGTTTCTGTCCAGTTCGACGGGCATGACGTGGACCGTCTGAGGTGGCAGCACGACACCCGCATCCTCGCGGTTCCGTGCGAGGAACACGCCCTCGATGAGCGGCTTCATCTCGTCGAGCGATCCGCGTGCGAACTCCCACTTTCCGGAGTGGACGTGGCGCTGGAGGTAGAGCTTTTTGAAGCCTTCCAGATTCGGGAACAGGGCCGGGTTGATCAAGTGGAGGAGAGAGTAGAGGTCCTCGGGGGAGTTGAGGATCGGCGTGCCTGTCGTGAGGCAGATGTTCTTGACCGAGCGCGACGACAGAATCTCGTCGAGCTTGTTGCCGAATCGCTTCGGTCCTTTGCCCGTGGTGTCTTTCTTCCACCCACAGCCGTCGCACGGCCGGGCTACCTTGCGCGGGAGGGCTGCATTGTCCCAGAGTCCGTAGATCAGCTCCCCGCAACGGGGGCACTTGTTGTCCACAGCTATCAGCATCTTCATGTTCTTGTAGTTGGCCGTGGCGGTGCTCTTGAGGTTGTGGGCCTCGTCGATGATGACCGTATCGGCTTGCCAGCTCATGAGCAGAGCGAGCGCGTCCTTGTCTTTGCGGAACATCTCGAAGTTGACGACGACCACGGCCTCATCCATTGACATCAAATTGTCAATAAGCTCCCGGCGCTTGATGGGGGCGCGCTTGTAGAGGTTGACGAGCGTTCGGTGAGGGGCCAGTTCCATGACCTCTCCGGCGAACTGGTTGCAGATGTTCGCCTCGCAGACGAGGATGACTTTCTTGGCCTCTCGGAGGTCGAGCCAGCCGACCGCCGTGCGGGTCTTGCCGAGTCCGACGCCGTCTGCGAGCAGCCAGCGTTCTGCGACAGCTCCGAACATCATGCCCTGCCATTGGTGCGGGAGGATCACGTCGTCGTTGCCGGTTCCGGTGTACCAGACCTTGTCGTGGGCGATGGCCTCGAACTTTGCCACTAGCTTCTCGATGCCTTCCTCCATCCGGTCGGCTCGCTCGGCAGAGGCAGCGAGGGTCTCCTCGCGGGTCAGATTGGTACGAGCGAGCGTGATTCTGGTTCGGACCTCCTGAGCCTCGCGCTCGGCAGCGGCGATGGCCTTGTAGCTGGCTTCGACGGTGCGGCGTGCGTCTTCAAGGGCTTCGCGTATCTCGCTCGCGCGTTCCTCCGCTGCGATCAGCTCAGCACGGCGTGCCTCGACGCTCACACCTCTCCCTCGGGTGTCACGATGAGGGCACGCATAAATGCACGCTCGGGGGTCGTCCACTTGTCCGGATGCTTCATTGACAGCACCTCAGCAGCGTTGTTCAGCAAGTCCTCGTCCCACGCTTCGGCTTTGACCTTCCGCAGACGGTCGTTCTCGTCCAACGCGACAGACAGAGCAGCGATGAGGTCGCGTAAATCCGACCGGCGCAACTCAAAATCATTGATCCCATGCACCTCGTCGGAGTAGTACGGGCCGACCCTTTTCGCCGCGTTCACCCGGTCCAGTTCATCTAAGTACGAGTCGACCCGTTCCACAGTGTTCGCGATCAGTTCGCGGGGTGTCGTGTCAGTCATAGCTCGATTCCGTACTCTTCGGCCCGCTGCTTGCGCCAGAGGTCGGGGTCTGGTTCGTCGTCAGGGTCCTCGAATCCGTCGAGGTCGTCTTCGTCGGGGGTTGCGTCGTCTCGGCCGTGCTTAGCGTAGAACGCGCTCGTGGCGGCGAGGCTGTCCAGAACGTCGTTCTGGTACTGCTCGTGAGTCGTCGGTAGTGCCATGATCTGTGTCCTTAGTTTGTGAGTGAGTAGTGTTAGTTAGTTTACCTGAGTTGGTTCGAGTTCGCCACCCATCAGCTCGAACCATTCGGGAAGATTTTCTACTTGACGTAGTGCGTAGGCGATGGATGCGAGGGTGCTCGCGCCCTTGGCGAAGTCCTCGGCAAGTTTTCCGGGGTCGGCTGCGGGGTCGATGGCGAGGTGGCTGATGGTTGCGCCGAACTTCGGACGCAATGCGTCCCAGCGGCTCACCCAGTCGTCGCTCTGCACGAGGTCGACGGCGGTACTGCTGGTCGTCTTGGAGAGCTTCGGGCCGGGCGGCTGGAAGAGGGCCTCATCGACTGTCCCGAGGTCGAGCATCCACTCGGCCGGGAAGGTGTTCGACAGCTTGGAGGCTCCCAGCTCGGTGAGCGCGTGCTTGACGGTGTTGTAGGCGAGGCCCGCTGTCTGGGCGAGGTCTCGGACGGTTGACGGCCCGAGCGCGTGCAGGGTCGTCGCCACTGTGCGCAGCGTGTCGTGCCTCACAGTCCTGCCACCGCGTCGTAGAGGTAGATGATTCCGAGGAGGGAGTAGAAGACGACTGCCACTCCGGCGAGGGTCAACGCGCAGAATGCCGACAGGGTAATCACGTCGTGGACGAACTCGGGGTCTCTCATTATTTCCCTGTCTCTGCGGGCTGGAACAGCTCGCCGGTTGTCGCGTCGAAGATGTCTCCCGCGTCGTGGAAGCTGATCGGGACGGACAGCTTGCGTCCGGATGTGGTGATGAGCTTGATGGTAGTGGGCTTGCGGGGCGGCTTGCCCCCGGTGCCCGAGCTGAGTCGGAATGTCTTGAGTGCGGCTTTGAGTGCTCGCAGCTCTTTCGAGTAGCGCTTCGTCGTGCTCGCGGGGATGCTGGTAATGCTCCATCCGATGCTCTTGTCGTGCTGTACCTCGATCCCGAGTTCCTCGGCAACGACCTTGAAGCGGGTGTTGTGGAACCGGCCCTGCCGGGAGGTGTCCTTGATCTCGCGGGCGTGGGCGAGTGCGTGGGCGCACTCGTGGAGGAGGGTGGCGAAGGTGCTGTCGGCCCCTCGGAGTAGTCCTTCCCCGCTGAGCATGATCTCGTGCTCAGCGAGGGAGGAGTGACGGCGCTCCTTCACGCCGTCCCAGCTTTTCGGGGCGAAGTGCCCGTAGTTCTTCATCGAGCTGGAGCCGACCACGAGGACCGCGTTGGGGACCTCGGGATGGTTGTGCCGGATCGCCTTGAGGCACTCGTTGAGCGCGTCCACGATGGGTTTCATGGGGGTGTCGCGAGGAGCGGCAATCAGTCGCCCCTTTGCATCCCGGCGCTGCTTCTGGATGTTCTCGCGAGTGTCTGTGGTAGTCATAGGTTCACCTTAGCACGTTTTGACAACGTGTTGTCAACCCCTTCCTGCCCGCGACACGATTGCGTGATTGATTTTCTGCTGGGCGATGTAGATGCTCAGGTCGAGGATCAGGTCTCCGGTGGAGTCTTTGTGGTCCCTGACGAATTGCAGCACTGGGTCAAGCTCGGGAAGTTCCTCCGACAGGTCGAACAGCCGCGTCTTGGCCTTCTCCACCTGAGTAGTGGGCGACGGAGTCGGGTGGGGCGTCTCTTCGGCGATGTCGTCGAAGGACAGTCCGGGGTGTCGTTGTCCAAGGTGGACGGTGAAGCCTTTTTCAGCGCCTCGCGGGGTGAGGTAGGCGAGTCCTCTCGATTCGAGCACGCGAGCTGTGCGGATTCGTCGTGAGCCGGGGTCGAGGAGCATCGTCACCCCGCGAGGCAGTGCGTGGAGTTCGTCGAGCATGAACTTCTGGCGCTCGCTGAGTGCGGCGGTGTTAGTCATTTCTGGGGTCCTTTCGGGAGGGCTTGCTGTCGAGGGGCCAATCTAGCCCCGCTCTTTTCACGATTGCACGTAGGTTTTTTATGCCCCGACTGTCGGATATGCTGCTGTGGAATGTGGTCATCGTCACCCCATCTGGGAAGTAGATGAACATTTTGCCCCCGGAGCCGTCCCGGTAGGTGCAGCCTTGGATGATCAGCCCGTTGAGTATGGCCCGTCGTTCGGACTCCTTGCTCGCCATCAGCGGTTGCCGATGAGGTCGTGGTAACCGCGATCCGTGTGCATCCAGTTCACGGGTTTTCTCGTGGTGTCGGTCGGCTGGGTGCAGAGCTGGCCGGGCTTGGACTGGCAGACGGGGCAAACCGTTGTCATGCGTGCGTCTCGTTGTTCTACCTGCTCGGCCGGTGTGCCGAACAGTGAGACTCGAACGGCGTCTTCCTCGGCGTTGAATGCCGACAGGTTGAAGGTCATTGTGGTCACTCTCCTAGGATGACTTTGGGGAAGTCGTCCGAGTCGAAGCTGTATTCGTCGTCGCGGTCGATGCCTTCGGCTGCGGCTCGCTGGTTGAGGATGTCTTCCATGCTCATATCGCGAGCGGCGGGCGAGCACGCCCTGCCTTCGATCCAGCGCTCGACGTACTCGGCGTGAAGTTGCTCGGGGGTGTGCTCGGCGGCGAGGTAGACGTATCCGACGATGGTGTCGAAACGCCCGTAGGCGGGCCAGTCGGCTGATAGGTAGCCATTCTCCCAGTAGTCCATGAGGTCTTCTTGCTCGAAGTCTTCGAGAGTGTCCCACGGGCGCGTGATCCCGAGCTTGTCGAGGATGTCTTGTCCTTCGAGTCCTCCGGCCCATTCCCCGGAGAAGGGGGCGTCGTCGGGTCGGAATTGTCCGGCCTCGATGGAGTTGTCGGCGTAGACGCGGCCTAGGGCTTTGGCGGCGTCGAGTGTTTCGTAGTAGTCCATGATTTCGATGTCCAATCGTGGTGAGGTGGGCGTTACAAGATATTGACGGTCACGCCGAACAGCGTGAATCTTTCGCCGTACTGGTCTACCCATTGCGCTTCCTCGGCATTGTCGTTAGTGGCGAGCCAGTAGACCTGCCCAGTAATCGGATCAACGACTTTAGTTCCGATCTCAATGATGTCGTCGGAAAGCATGGCGGTAGTGGGTCCGACAGGAACGGCGTGGGTGACGTGCCCTCGCTTGTCGAGGGTGAGGGTGAGCAGCGGCGGTTCGATGTTCCACCTCGGGCTTCCGGTGTACTCGGGGTTGTTGATTGCGTAGGCGATTGAGGAGTTCGAGGAGGTGCGGATGACTGCCCCGGTGTCGAGGGTCAGGGAGTAGTTCGGGTTGCCCATTGATGAGGAGCGGAGCCGGGTTATTCCGACAATACGGGCGGTGACGGTGGTTTGCATTAGCAGGGTGTCCAATCGTGGTGGGGTGGGCGTTACGGGGTGTCGATGTCGAGGAGCTGCCAGCCGGTCTCAGTGAGCTGGAAGTCGGCGGTGTTGTTCTCGAAGGCCGACAGGGAGGCAAGGCCCTTGCGCATGGTCGAGGGTGTGAGTATCACAGTGCTGCCCTGTCGGATGTCGATGGTGTAGGAGTCGGGCCAAAGGCCGTTGTCGACCATGACTTTGTGCAGCCGGTCGATGGTGGTCGAGGAGGCGTATCCCGCGTCTGTGATCGAGACGAAGGCACCGGAGACGGTTGCGATCAATGAGCCGTGGTGCTCGATTTCGACGAAGGCTTCTCCATCCGACAGGCAGCGAAGCACGGCGTGGGTTGCGTAGCCGATTTGTTTGCGTTTGTCCGGCAGTAGCGAGGATTCGAGTCGGTAGTACGACAGGGAGGGAAGAGAGAGGTTTCGCATGAGCAGAGTGTCCAATTCTGTGGGGATAGAGCGTGGGGGCCGATTGGCCCCTCGAATACCAATATACACGGATTGCACGAGATTGCAAGAGTTTGCAAGGCATTTTTGCAATTTCTTGCAATTTGAGTCTCTCCGGCTGATCAGGTGTTTTAGAAAAGCTTGCAACAGTTTGCAATTTAGATTGCAAGAGATTGCAAGAGATTTCATGTGAGTTTGCTGGGAAAGTGGGTAAAATGGCTGATCAGCACGGCGATTCTATATTGCAAGAGATTGCAAATTGACACCCCTAGTAATTCCCTGTATCCTCCGGAGTTAACGGAGGAGGTACAGGGAATTGAATAATCAAGAGCCTCCAGCCCTGACTCCCCGCCTTGCTCCGCTCCGCTCCGCGCGGGGAGTCGAGCGGGCTGGAGTCCTTCTAGGAGATCATCGGAAGATGGTCTCTTTTCTCGTTGTGGGAGCTGTTTTCGAGGCAGTAGGTGCCACACAGCACACAGTCTCGACACAATGACCACACCAACCGGAAGGAAATACCCGTCAGGTGCGTGTTTCCGGCAGTTGTCAGGGGGACGGCGTAGTTGTTCTACTTGATTCCATGGCCGTTGCGTGGCCGGTTCGGCCCGATTCCCTGTGTTTCCGGGCTTTTTCTGGGGGCTTGACGCAGTTGTCCGGGGTGTGTAGACTTCGGGGAAGCCGTTTAGGCTTCCCCCCGGGATTCGGGGGGTTTTTTGTTGCTGGATGACGTAGTTGTTCTATCTGATTCCATCCCGGAGGGC
>JAYSUV010000026.1:0-2417 GCA_043718945.1 Planctomycetota bacterium | reverse complement strand
CATCGTGGCCCATGCCGACACCGATGACTCCAGCGGCGGCGACAGCCCGATCGAAGAGGTCGTCGTCACCCGCCAGCAACTCCAAATCGTCCGCTACGAAGACCCCGACCGCCGCATCGATGTCCTCGCCAAACTCTCCGATGTCTTCGGTAGCTCACACGGCGAGATGGAGCGCGATAGCCGGTTGGTGAGTCTCATTCTGACTGGCGTTCGCTCGGCCGAGGCGGCTGCGATTATCGCCCTCGAAGACGATGGCACGATCCGCCTTCGCAGCTGGGAACGCCGCCGCGAGACAGCCGGGGCGTTCAGGCCCAGCCGCCGCCTCGTGACGGATGCCCTCGGCCGCAAGCAGACGACTCTGCACCTGTGGGATCCCGGCACAGCCAGTGCGGAGACCGAGACCGACTACACCGTCTCCGCCGAATTCGACTGGGCCTTTTGCACTCCGGTGCGAGGCAGTCGCGGTCATCGTTGGGGGGTGTATGTCGCCGGGCAGTCGCCGGTGCATACGGGGACGACCGGGAGGCAGGTGCTGCAAGCGGACATCAAGTTCATCGAACTGCTGGCCGAGTTGATTGGCTCGGTCGATCGCCAGAACCGGTTGGAGGGGGACTTGTCGGTACTGCGGCAGTTCCTCTCGCCGCCGATCCTGACGGCACTCGAACGGGCCGGTGATCGCGAGTCGATGGCCGCCGACCTGGAGCCGCGCGAGTGCGATGTCACGGTGCTGTTCTGCGACTTGCGAGGCTTCAGTCAACGGTCGGAGGAGTCGTCGGGAGACCTGCCGGGGCTGCTGAATCGTGTGAGCGGGGCCTTGGAGATCATGACGCAGAACATCCTCAAGCATGGCGGGGTGACGGGGGATTTCCTCGGTGATGCGTCGCTCGGGTTCTGGGGTTGGCCGTTTGCGAGCGAGGAGGCTCCGCTCAATGCCTGTCGCGCCGCTCTCGCGATTCGTAGGGCTTTTCAAAAGGCCCGCGAGACCCCGCACCACCCTCTGAATGACTTCGAGATGGGAATCGGCATCGCTCATGGCCGCGCCGTCGCCGGGAAGATCGGCACCAGCGACCGCGTGACCGTCACCGTCTTCGGCCCGGTCGTGAACCTCGCCGCCCGACTGGAGACGATGACGAAGCAGCTGCGCGTGCCGATCCTGCTGGATGAGGCGACGGCCAACCTGGCCCGCACCCGCTTCTCGCGCGAGGAGGGCCGCACCCGCCGCCTCGGCACGGTCCAGCCGTACGGCATGGAGACGACGCTGCAAGTCAGCGAGCTGCTCCCCCCACTCGCCGAGTTCCCCGAACTGACCGATGAACACATCACGCGGTACGAGCAAGGCGTCGACCACTTCACCGCCGGTCGCTGGGGCGAAGCCTACCGCTGCCTGCACGACATGCCCCCCACCGACCAAGCCCAGGACTTCCTGACCCTCCGCATCGCCCAGCACAACCGCAACCCGCCGCCCGGGTGGAACGGGGTGATTCAGTTGCCGAATAAGTAGGTTGGAATTGATTCCGAGCCGCTCTGGCGTGCGATGCCACTGGCACCCGGCGAGACAACGCACTGGGAAGTTCGTAGAATTTCAACACCATGAGCTTCCAACAAATCAATGAGCCTTCGTCCACGCCTCCCACGCCTCGCGTAGACAACGCCTTCATGGTCGAGCGTCTTCGCAAGACTCGTGAATCGCTCTTGGATTTGTCTCGCCGCAATCGCCTCATCAATTGCCCCAAATCAAACGCCCGCTCTAAACGGCTCGACATCGTTGACGAACGATCGGATGAAGTATTTCGGATGCTCGTCGTTGAGGGGCGGGCGTTTTCGTTTCTTCCTGGGGCAGGCGATAAGAGTGGGGACGACACTTTCGACAACGGCATTCCCATGTTGCCCCCTCCGGAGGAATTGCCAGAGTCTGATGTGGCTGATCGCCACCTCGATACGAAGTTGCAAACACGAATACCCCCCAAGAAACTCCAAGATCGACTCCTGGGCTTGTACTATGACGCTAAGACTTTCGAAGAGGAACAAGGCGTCAGCAGTCTGTTTCTTGCGGTCGGATTTCTTGAATGGTACGAGTCTGACTCTTCCGATATATCGAATTTCGCGCCCTTGATCCTACTCCCAGTGGACTTGGAACGAAGCACGGCTCGATCCCAGTTCAAATTGCGGTTTCGGGAAGAGGAGCTTTCGGCCAATCTCTCGCTGCAATCCAAACTGCGGGAATTTAACATCACACTTCCCGATTTCCCGGATGAGGGTCTGCCCCTGAACCCATCCGAGTACTTTCAAAACGTCGAGGAAGCCGTTGGAAGCCAGACTCGTTGGCGAATTCACCCGAACGGGGCAGAGAAAAGGGGTCAGGTCTCATTGATTGGCAGCAGGAGGAAACAATGAGACCTGACCCCTTTTCCTCAACC
>JAYSUV010000250.1:0-14715 GCA_043718945.1 Planctomycetota bacterium | reverse complement strand
AGGGGATCGTGATCGCCTGCCACGCGATCAAGTCGAAGCAGGCCTACCTCTACATCCGCTTCGAGTACGGGTTGAGCTACCGCCGTCTCGATGCCGCGATCAAGGAGTGTTACGCCGCTGGCCTCCTCGGCAAGAACATCCTCGGCAAAGGGCTCGACCTCGACATCGTCCTGCACCGGGGAGCCGCAGCCTATATCTGCGGCGAGGAGACCGGGTTGATCGAGAGCCTCGAAGGGAAGCGGGCCTGGCCGCGCATCAAGCCCCCCTTCCCCGCCATCGAGGGACTCTTCCGCAAGCCCACGATCGTCAACAACGTCGAGACTTTGTGCTGCGTGACCCACATCCTCGGTCGCGGTAAGGAGTGGTTCCAATCCATCGGCATCAAGCCCGACCCCGCCAACCCCCGCGACCCCGGCAGCTACGGCCCCAAGCTCTACACCGTGAGCGGACACGTCAACAAGCCCTGCTGCGTGGAACTCCCACTCGGCGTCACCGCCCGCGAACTGATCGATGAACATGCGGGCGGCGTCTGGAAGGGACGCAAGGCCAAGGCGGTCGTCCCCGGTGGGATCAGCATGGGATTCCTGTCCGACCAGGAACTCGACATCCCCCTCGACTTCGCCGGTCCCGGCAAGGCGGGCTGTCTCGGTCTCGGGACAGCTGCCGTCGTCGTGATTGATGACCACACAAACATGGTCGATGTGCTATACAACTGCGCCCGGTTCTTCTCACACGAGAGCTGTGGCCAGTGTACCCCGTGTCGCGAGGGCACGAACTGGATGACGCGCATCCTGGAACGCATCCGTTCGGGCAACGGGCAGATGCGAGATGTGGACCTGCTGACGGAAGTCGCCGCCTCAATGGGGATCATCCCCGGCACGACGATCTGCGGCCTGTCGGACGGAGCCGCGTGGCCAGTGAAGAACGCGATCCAGAAGTTCCGAGGCGACTTCGAGGAGTACATCACCTCGGGTCGCAAGAGCGTCACGCCATACCCGGTCGGGGCGCACTAGAACTCAAGAGAGAGAAAGGAGACTCAACATGCAAGATGGTTGGCTCAAATGCCGTGTGATGCGAGGCTGCTTCAGTGATGAACGAGGCATTGCATTCCGATGGAAAAATGGACGAGAAGACGAGGCCTGGGTTCCCGCAGCATCCGTACGCGGCGAGAACAATCAAATGGGAGCGGTACGGGTCAAACTATACGTCGTGAACGGCGTTGAATGGGCCATGCTTCCCACTGATTACAGCGACTCGATCGTTCCAGATCCGTCTGATGTAGAAAGAGAACTGGTCGAGGCATGATTCTCTCGAATCTGGAAATCCAGCAAGCGATGGAAGACGGTCGACTTAAAATCGATCCGACGCCGTCCCCGCTGCGCCCAGAGAGTGGAAGCGAGTGTCCTTACCAGACATCATCGGTCGATCTACGGCTGGGAAGCGAGATCACGTTTATTCCTCGTGATCGCCGGTTGCCAATCACAGTTGACCTACGCCAGGGCAAAGTGGTCGACTTGTTCAACGCATATGCCGCCACTCGGGAACTTCGGTCTGACCAACCGTATGTCATGGAGCCGGGACAATTCGTACTTGGAAAGACCTTAGAGCGGGTCCATTTCCCTCGACTGGAGGACGGTCGTATTTCACTGGCAGGACGCATCGAGGGAAGAAGTTCATATGCTCGTTGCGGTCTTTTGGTTCATTTCACAGCTCCCACGATCCACAGCGGATTCTCAGGTACGATTACCCTCGAACTTTCGAACCTTGGCCCGGTTCCAATCAGTCTCTACCCTGGTGTTCCCATCTGTCAGTTGATCGTCGAAGAAGTTCGAGGCATCCCCTTCCGTAACGACAGTCAATTCCAGCATCAATCCCGAGCCAGCGGAACCTCCTAAGTAACAGCGCCCCCTCAGCTCTCCGATCGCGACTCTCAACACACTCCCTGAACACCCGACCCCATGCCCACTGTCACCATCAACAACAAGCCTGTCGAAATCGGCGCTGCCGAGCGGCTGAATTGCATTCAGGCCGCCGATCGCGCGGGCGTCGAGATCCCGAGCTACTGCTGGCACCCCGACCTGTCGGTCGTGGCCAGTTGCCGCATGTGCCTCGTCGAGGTCGGCGACACGAAGCCGGACGGCTCGGTCGCGATGCAGCCGAAGCTCGTCCCCGGCTGCCAGACGCCGGTCAAGGACGGCACGGTCATCATCAGTGACTCACCGAAGGTGAAGGCCGCTCAGCAGGCGACCCTCGAATACCTGTTGCTCAACCACCCACTCGACTGCCCGGTCTGCGATCAGGCCGGCGAGTGCGGCCTCCAAGACTACAGCTACGAATACGGTCGCGGGTACAGCCGCCTGCAAGAGCCGAAGAACATCAAGCCCGACAAGGACTACATCGGCGACCAGATCACGCTGTTCACCGACCGCTGCATCATGTGTACCCGCTGCGTGCGGTTCACGCGAGAAGTCAGCGGCACTGCTGAACTCCAGGTCTCCAGCCGGGGCACGCATGAAGAGATCGACATCTTCCCTGGTGAACCGTGCAACAACAAACTGGCCGGGAACGTCGTCGACCTCTGTCCGGTCGGAGCCTTGTGCAGCAAAGACTTTTTGTACGAACAGCGGGTCTGGTGGCTGAAGAGCAAGAAGAGCGTGTGCCCGGATTGCAGCACCGGCTGCTCGATCAACGTCGACCAGAACAACGACACCGTTTACCGCCTGAAGCCTCGTTACAACCCCAAGGCTCAAGGGAGCTTCATGTGCGACGAGGGGCGGTTCGGGTGGAAGTACATTCACGCCGAGAACCGGCTCTCGCTCCCGGCCAAGAAGGACGGCGACAAGGTCGTGAGTACCGACTGGGATCAAGTCCTGGCCGGCGTTCGCGAGGCATTCCAATCCGCTGCCAAGTCCGCCCCGAAGAAGGTGGCGGCGATCTTCTCGCCGTGGATGACGGTGGAAGAGGCGTACCTGCTGGCCAGTTGGCTCAAGGGCCTTTCAACCGATGTCACGCTGGTCATGACCCCGGCTCGGGTCGCGGGTGAAGACGACACTTACCCGAAGGATGTCCACGGCCAGCCGGTCCAGCCGGTCAAGTTCACCATCCGGGCGGAGAAGGCCCCGAACCGCATGGGCGTCGAGGCAATACTAAAACACTTCCAGGGTGAGGTGATCCCCTCCGGTCGCATCCTTGACGCAGGCTCGTGCGACACGCTGTTCATCGTCGGCGGTGACCCGAACGCCGAGGTCAACGCCGCGACCGCCAGCAAGCTCGGCGAGGTCAAGACCCTCGCGGTCCTCGATCTCTTGGCCTCTCCGCTCACCACCAAGGCCCACTACGTCCTTGCCGGCGGCTCGTTCGCCGAACGCGACGGCAGCTTCGTGAATCACTCGGGTCTGGTGCAGGCCATCAACCGCTCGCTGCAAGGTCCGATGGAAGCCCGACCCGATGGGCGGATTCTGCTCGAACTCGCCGGACGCGGAGCCATGTTCAACGCCGCTAAGCTGCGGGCCGAGATCGCGAAGGCGCTCCCGGAAGCGTTTGGTTCACTCGGTGATGGCAAACTCGGTGAGTACGGCGTGGTCATGGGACCAGCCGCCGTGCCTGCTGAGCCGGTCACTGTCTAGCACTCGTTTGTCGCCTTTCGCTCCGCGAAAAATCGCTCTTTCGCGGAGCGAAAGGCGACACTGGGACGGCCCGTTCAATAACGGACAACTTCATGAGTTCGATGATCCCCACACTGCTAACACTCGCTGCCGACGCACCTCCGGCTCCCGCCCAGAGCGGTGGACTGGTCGCGTTCGTGACGGCCCAGTTGCCGACGCTGCTTACCATCGGGGCGGCCCTCGGGGCCATCCTCGGGGGGGTGTCATATTTGATCTACGTCGAGCGGAAGCTCGCGGCGTTCATGCAAGACCGCGTCGGGCCGAATCGCGTCGGGCCGTGGGGGCTCTTCCAGCCGATCGCCGACGGGATGAAGTTCATCCTCAAGGAGGACGTGATCCCGGCCTATGTCGACAAGGTGCTATTTGTCCTCGGCCCCTGCGTAGCGGCACTGACGACGATGCTGGCCTTCGCGGTCGTCCCGTTCGGCCCGGTCGACAACGCTCCGAGCTTCGTGCGGTTTGTGATCGTTCCCAACGTCGACATCGGCATCGTGTTCATCTTCGCGGTCGGGTCACTGGCCGTGTACGGCATCATCCTCGGCGGCTGGGCCTCGAACAACAAATACAGTGCTCTCGGATCGTTGCGAGCCAGTGCCCAAGTCATCAGCTATGAAATCCCGCTCGGCATGTCGGTCCTCGGCCTGGCCATGATGGCGGGCACGGTGAACATCGAGAAGCTGCTGATGTATCAAGCCGAAGGCGGCATCACCGGCTGGTTCTTCTGGACCCAGCCACTCGCCTGCCTGATCTTCTTCACAGCTGCCCTGGCCGAGTCGAACCGCTTGCCGTTCGATCTCGTCGAGTGCGAACAGGAACTCGTCGGCGGGTTCCACACCGAATACAGTTCGATGAAGTTCGCCCTCTACTTTCTGGCCGAGTACACGCACGTCATCACGATCAGCTTCCTGACCGCCATCTTGTTCTTCGGCGGCTGGCACTTCCCGGGAATCGCCGAGCCGGGTTCGATTGGATTGCTGCCGATGCTGCTCAAGCTGGGGGTGCTGATGAGCAAGGTGTTCGCGGTGATCATCGTGATCATGCTGATCCGCTGGACGATCCCCCGGTTCCGATTCGACCAGTTGATGGGTCTGGCGTGGAAGGTGCTGATCCCGCTGTCGATGGCCAATGTGGTGGCTGTGATGACGGTGTTGCAGTTCGGCTGGTCGCGGTGGTGGCTGACGATCATTTCTGTGCTGCTGTTCCTGATCGCCGGAGCGATCGGGGTGAAGCAGGCTCAGGACGCCCTGAACAGTGTCCCACATCGCCCCAAGGCTAAGCCGAATTCATCAGGCGGCCACGTGGCCCACGCTCACTAGAAAGGGCCTCTCGATGGCGACGTACACATATGCCCTCTGGAACAACAAGGGGGGCGTCGGCAAGAGCTACCTCTCGTTCCAATTGGCATGTGAGTACGCACATCGGCATCCGGACAAGAAGGTGCTGGTGGTCGACCTTTGCCCGCAGGCCAATTCGTCCGGCATGCTGCTGGGGGGAATAGTCAACGGGGAGCAAGCTCTCGATGATCTTTCCTCCAAGGTTCCGCGCCGGACGGTGGCTGGCTACATCCGCGAGCGGACGGTGAGCCCCTACAACAACCCGCGTTGCGGATCGGGCTATGTCACTCAAGTCAGTACGATCAATCCCAGAATTCCGGCGAACTTGTATCTCGTGGTCGGTGACGAGTCGCTGGAGGTTCTGGCCTCTCGAGTTTCGAACGCTTTGCTGCCCGGACCAGATAACGCCTGGGGTCTGGTCCATGGCTGGATTCGCGACCTGATCGAGGACATCAAGACTGCGTGGAGCGGTTCCTCTTCAGCGGTGTTCATTGACTGCAACCCGAGCTTTGGAATCTACACAGAACTCGCCTTGTCAGCCGCTGACAGACTGGTCATCCCGTTCACGGCAGATGGCTCATCAAAGAGGGCCGTCCGGTCGGTGCTGTCTCTGGTCTATGGGATCTCTCGATTGGCCGGTGAGCAGAAGTCCGATTTCCATCTGCGGTCAGAAGAATTCAATATGCGGTTGCCGGGGATTTTCTGCTACATCGGAAACCGGCTCACGCAGGGCAAAGGGAGTTCGGCCAACGCGTTCCGATCAGTCGTCAATACGATCTTCCAAGAGGTTCACACTGTCTGGCAGGAACACCCCAACAATTTCTGTATCCACGGCGGAGCCTCGCCACGTTCCACGAGTGAGTTCAAGTCGATGTTCCAGTACGAGGTCCGGGACGCCAACACCGCCTCGGTCGTGTCGAGTTCGCTCGGCATTCCGCTGTTCAGCCTCACCGCAGGGCCATACGATCTGCCTGGAAAGAAGGGGGTGAAAGTCAACCAGTCGCAACTGGATCGACTCCAGCCCAACATCGAAGAACTGGCTGGCAAGATCGAGTGACACGAGCCAGTCGACAACACCTACACCACAGCTCACCACCTTCGATCCGACAGGGATCACATGCCAATCGACAACAAAGACATCACGTGGGTCGAAGAGCCGGAGATCGGCTTCTGGGAGGCGACGTTCCTGCCCGCGATCATCACCGGCCTCAAGACGACGCTCCGGCACGTCACGCATTACAAGCCGACCACCGAGCAGTTCCCGGAAGAGAAGCCGACGCTGCCGCTGCACTACCGCGGGGTGCATCGCCTGAACCGCGACGACCAGGGCAACGTCAAGTGCGTCGCGTGCATGATGTGCGCCACGGCTTGTCCAGCCAATTGCATCACCATCGAAGGGGCGCAGGCTCCTTGGGAATACCGCGACAAGTACCCGGCCTCGTTCGTGATCGACGAACTTCGCTGCATCTACTGCGGCATGTGCGAAGAGGCCTGCCCGGTTGACGCCATCGAGATGACGCACCTCTACGACCTCACCGGGTTCTCGCGACAGGAGATGATCTTCGACAAAGAGAAGCTCCTCGGCGTGTTCGACCAGACGAAGGACTCGGGCCACGACCCGGTGCGGACGCAGCGCGGCAAACTGGGTCCAGCCTCCGACTTTGAGGGCTTGCCGTCTCTCTCCCCCGCGACCACCGTCAAGGTTGACGACCGCTCGGCTCGCAGCGTCAGCTCGGGCGTGATCCAAGGGACCGCCGAGATGAAAACGTCTTGGGATGATGTCAACGAGAAGATCGAGAAGAAGTAAAGAGTTGTCAGTCGTCAGTTTTCAGTTTTCAGTCCGAGAGACGGAGAACCATGAACTGCCGACGAGGCTTGGCACCTCTTTGACTGATCACTGACGACTGAGAACTGAGAACTCCTCATGCAATGGATTCAACACCACTGGGCCCTCCTGCTGCCGCTCGTGCTAGGCGCGATCGGCGTGTGGCTACTAATGCCGGGGAAGCGGGCGATTCGTCCCTTGGGCGGGTTGGCGGCACTCGGGGCACTGGCTCTGGGCTTCCAACTGGTTGCCGGGGACAAGGACATCTCTGGAGCGATGTTCGTCGTGATCTCGACGTTCTGTCTGATCGCTGCGGTACTCATGATTACCAGCAAGAACCCAGTCTACGGGGCACTCTGGTTCGCACTAGTGACGCTGTGCGTCTGCGGACTGTTCCTGCTCCAGTCGGCTCCGTTCCTCGCCGCTGCGTCGATCATTGTGTATGCGGGGGCGATCATTGTGACGTTCCTGTTCGTGATGATGCTCGCTCAGCAGTCCGGTGCATCGACTTACGACCAGTCCTCGCGGCAACCGTTTGCAGCATCGGTGATCGCGTTCACACTGCTGGGAATGCTGTTGATTACGTTCCAGTCGTGGGGCGTGCAGCAGGCGAAGATCCAGCATGACCCGCTCGTGGCCGCTGAAGGCAGTGCCACAACGACGGCCCTTGCTGCCGAGACGGGGACGATTCACGCCTTCAGTCGGCCTGTGGGCAAAGAGCAGATCGGCGATCTGCGTGGCCTCGGGCGGGCCTTGTTCAGTGACTTTCTCTTCTCGGTGGAAATCGCCGGGACATTGCTCCTCATCGCCAGCATCGGAGCCATCGCTTTAGCCCCTCGTCGGGCGCAGGGGACGTTATGAACGGCACAATCCATCCCACGCTTTTAGTGTCAGCCGCCCTCTTCGCTCTGGGAGCGATTGGGTTCCTGACTCGTCGCAATCTGATCCTGATGATCCTCTCGGCTGAGATGATGCTGCACGGCGTCGGCTTGGCGATGGTCACGTTCGGCCAGATCCACAACAACAACGAGGGACAGATCTTCACGATCTTCGTCCTGACCGTGGCCGCCTGCGAGGCGGGTCTGGCTTTGGCCCTGATCCTCTCGCTGTACCACCGCACCAAGTCGCTCGATATGGACCTGTGGAGTGCCCTTCGCGAGGACGATATGCCGTCCCCGGTCGGCCTCGACAGTACCTCCGGACCAGCGGCCCTCGACACCCGCCCAGTTCAGCCGATACTCACCCCTGCTGGCCTCCCCTTGGACCCCAAGACTCCTCTGCAACCGACCCGCATCAGCCACGAGGAGACCTCCACCCATGTCTGATTACGCACAACTGATTCTGTGGCTGATCCCCGGTGCCCCGCTGATTGCAGCCGGATTCATCGCCCTGTTCGGCAAGCTATTTCTGGGCGAGCGGAGCCATGTGCCATGCGTAGCGGCTCTGGCCGTGGCGTTTGCCTGCTCGCTGGCTTTATTGGTTTCGATCGTGCCCGGTACGTTTCAGGAGTTCCATCCTGAGGGGACGACGTTCCAGGGGAATGACGGTAAACATTACACGCAAACCGACGCGGAGGGGGTGATCTCTCCGCAGAAGGGAGCCGTCGCCACCGGGTATGAGTGGGTCGACATTGGCACGATGAAGGTGCGGATCGATCTGCGAGCCGACGCGATCTCTGCCATCATGCTGGCCATGGTCACTGGCGTCAGCTTGCTCGTCGCCATCTTCGCCAGCGGCTACATGCACGGCGATCCGGGATACGCCCGGTTCTTCGCGGCAGTGTCGCTATTCGTCTTCTCCATGTGCATGCTGGTGTTGTCCGGGAACTTCGTCCAGCTGTTTATGTTCTGGGAAGCCGTTGGTCTGTGCAGCTACCTGCTCATCGGGTTCTGGTTCAAGAAGCCCAGTGCGGCCGCAGCTGCCAAGAAGGCGTTCGTCATCAACCGCATCGGGGACTTCGGCCTGCTGACCGGCGTCTTCCTGATCTGGAAGACTTTCGGTGCGGTCGACTTCCAAACCGTGCTGTTTGATGCCGCCAAGTTAAAGGCGATCTATGCCGCCAATCCGGGCACGCTGCAGTGCATCTGCCTGCTGCTGTTCATCGGAGCGATGGGTAAGTCGGCCCAGTTCCCGCTGCATGTCTGGTTGCCCGATGCGATGGAAGGCCCGACCCCGGTCAGCGCCCTGATCCACGCGGCGACGATGGTCACCGCTGGGGTCTACCTGGTCGCCCGCTCGACACCGCTGTTTATGTATGCCCCGAACGTGCAGCTCTTCGTGTCCGCCATTGGGGCGACCACGGCATTGATCTCGGCTCTGATCGCGCTGACGCAGTACGACCTCAAGCGGGTCATGGCCTACTCGACGGTCAGCCAACTCGGGTTCATGTTCATGGCGCTGGGAGCGGCAGCTGCCATGGAAACACGAGACGATGGGAGTCGAGTCGGAGAGGAGTTCGCCACGTTTGCCGTGATGGCGGCGATGTTCCATCTGTTCACGCATGCGTACTTCAAGGCGTTGTTGTTCCTCGCCTCGGGAAGTGTGATGCACTCGATGGGGGATGTGATCGACATGCGGCGGTTCAGCGGGCTGAGGCACGCCCTGCCAGTCACGCACTGGACGTTCCTGTGTGGAGCCTTGGCCTTGGCAGGCTTTCCACTGATGGCCGGTTTCTGGAGCAAGGACGACATTCTCGTGGCTCTGGAGAACGGGATGCACCACGGTAAACACCAAACGTTCTTCACCGTGATTTTTGCAGTGGCCGTGCTGACGGCGTTGCTCACCGCGTTCTATACCTTCCGCGCGTACTTCATGACTTTCTGGGGACCGGAGAAGTTCCCGGCAGAAGCCCTGCAACCTCACGGGCACGCAGTTCACGACGATCACGGTCATGCGGCGGCACATGACACGCACGCCGTACCAGATCATGCCCACGGCGAGGCGCGACCACACGACGCTCCGCCCGCGATGGCGTGGCCGCTGCGCATCCTTGCTGTCTGTGCGGTCGGGATTGGCTTCGTGGGGCCGCTCCATCTGTTCGGCAACTACTTCGAGCGCACGCCCGGATTGCCGGAAGCGGCACCGCACGGACTGCACTGGGGGCCGATGCTGATGAGCGTGGTGATCGCCCTCACCGGCATCGCCCTCGCGTACAAGTGGTACGTGAAGTCTCCCGAGATTCCGGCTAGGCTGGCCACCAAACTGCGTCCGCTGTTTGCCCTGTCGCAGGGGAAGTTCTTCTTTGACGAGATTTTCACAGCCATCCTGGTCGCGCCGCTGCGGATCATGGCCACGCTCTGTGCGCTGTTCGACAAGTTCATCCTGGACGGCGTCGTCGACTCGTTCGGGGCCTTGCCGAGATTCATGAGCCAGGCCCCGCGCCGACTGCACGGCGGACTGACCCCCGCCTATGCCACCACCATGCTGATTGCTGTGCTCGGCTGCATCCTGTGCGTGATGCAGCTGTTCGCCGACCAATGAACCCCACTTCCCACTCACCTCTTCCCTCTCACCTGTCTGGCCGTTTCCGATGATCGGTTTTCTCATCGCCTTGATGATCCTGCCGCTGGCGACTGCGGTGTTGCTGATGCTGTTCCGTGATTCGGCGGGGCAGAATACCGCACGCTGGATGGCGCTGGTCGGCTCCGTGGTCACATTGTGCGTCGCCGTCACGTCCGTGGCGAAGTACCAGGAGATGCTTCGGGGGGCGGCGACCCAGCCAGTCCAGCCCCGCGTCGAGTGGCGGCACACCTGGCTGACGTACAGCCCTCAGCACACCGAGCATCTGGGCCAGGTCGCGAAGGAATCGATCTCCCCGGCTCAGGTCAAGCTCGAGTTTTACTTTGGTGCGGATGGAGTCAGTCTGAGCCTGATCGCCCTGACGGCGTTGCTGACGATTAGTGCCGTGTTGATTTCGTGGGAGACGATCAAGGAGCGGTCGGCGGATTTCTATATCTGCTTGCTGGTGCTCGAAGCGGGACTGATCGGCGTCTTCCTGGCGTTCGACCTGCTGCTGTTCTATGTCTTCTTCGAGTTCACGCTGATTCCCATGTTCTTCATGGTCGGGCTCTGGGGCGGATCGCAGCGGAACCATGCGGCCATCAAGTTCTTCCTGTACACGCTCGTCGGCAGTCTGATCACTCTGCTCGGTCTGGCCGCACTTGTTGTGATGGCGGTCCAGGGGGGCGTCGCGACTCCGTTCTCGATCCCTGCCCTCGCCTCGCACTTCACAGCTCACCCAATGGAGTATCACATCCAAGTGATTCTCTTCCTGTCACTGGCTGCGGGGTTCATCGTCAAGGTGCCGCTCTTCCCGTTCCATACGTGGCTGCCGCTCGCTCACGTTGAGGCCCCGACAGCGGGCTCGGTCATGCTGGCGGGAGTGATGCTGAAGCTCGGCAGTTACGGGTTCTTCCGCATCTGCCTGCCCATCTACCGCCAAGCGTGTGAGCAGGTCGGCCTGCCGCTGATTGCCACGCTGAGCGTCATCGGCATCGTCTACGGGTCATTCTGTGCCCTCTCGCAGCGGGACATCAAGAAGCTGGTGGCCTATAGCTCGGTGGCTCACCTCGGGTTCTGTATGCTCGGGATGTTTGCCTTGAATGCCGAGGGAGTGACCGGCAGCCTCCTGCAAATGATCAACCACGGACTCTCGACCGGGGCACTGTTCCTGCTCGTCGGGATGATCTACGACCGTTACCACACACGACAGCTGGATGACCTGGGCGGCCTCGCCCAGCGGATTCCACTGATCGCCGTGGCGATGGTGTTCACGACGATGGCGAGCATTGGACTGCCGGGTCTGAACGGGTTCGTGGGTGAAATGCTGTCACTCGCCGGGATGTTCCAGATCATGCCTCTGTATGCCGTGATCGGCACCTCGGGAGTGGTGCTGGGAGCGTGGTACATGCTGACCATGGTGCAGCAGGGATTCTTCGGTCCGCTGCGGGAGCCGCACGATGTGCATGACCCCGTCAAGGACATGAGCCCGCGCGAGGCATGTGCCTTCCTTCCGCTGGCGGCGATGTGCGTCTGGATCGGGGTCGCTCCGCAGCCGTTCATCGAGTTGATGAAGCCGGATATCGAAGCGGTGGTGGCTGATTACAAGGTTGCGGGTGCCCAGACGACGGTGGTCACTGCGGAGACTTCCGCAGCCGTGACAGCGATCAACCGTTAGGTACACATTGAAGGACGCGTCAAACTTCCGAAGTCTCCGAAGACTTCGGAAGTTTTCGGATCGCGGGCGACAAGTTCAGTTCGAAGTGGAATGAAGCACGGGGTGTGTTGTGGGATTCGAGTCGATTAACTCTGCGGTGAACCTGGTGCTGCCCGAGGTGGTGCTGATCGCGACCGTGTGCGTGATGTTCCTTGCCGCTCCGTTCCTAGTCAGCGAGTCCGGGGCCACGACCCCCGGCATTCGCCACCGCTGGGGAGTGTTGTCGCTGTTCGCCATCGCCGTCGCCGCGTGGTTCTGGGTGCAGTCGGTCCAGGTGCCGGTCAACGACGGGCCGTTCCGTCTGGACGGGTTGGTCTACTTCATTCGCGGGACCACACTCGCCTTTGGAGCCATCATCTCGCTGATGCTTTGGAGTCAAGTCGAAGACTCCAAGTCAGCGGAGTGCCAGGCTCTGCTGCTGGCGATTCTGGCCGGAGTGAACTTCACCGTTGCGGCCAATGACCTGGTCGTGCTGTTCCTCGGACTCGAACTGGTCAGCATCCCGACTTACGTGTTGCTCGCCCTGCCCCGTCGCGAACGTGAGTCGCAGGAAGCCACGATCAAGTATTTTTTGCTCAGCATCTTCTCGTCGGCGATCGTGCTGTACGGGTTCGCTTTGCTCTATGGAGCCACCGGAACAACGCACTTCTCCGGCATCGCGGCCACCGTATCGGGAGGGAAGTCGGGCGAGTTGTCGCAACTGCTTCCCCTCGCCGTCGCGCTCATCGTGGCGGGACTCAGCTTCCGGATCACCGCTGTCCCGTTCCACTTTTATGCTCCGGATGTGTTCCAAGGGTCGCCCGCCTTTGCGGCTGGAATGCTGTCACTGCTGCCCAAGATCGTCGGGTTCGCGGCACTCATTCGTGTGCTGAGTCTCTCGGTCGCGGATGTCAACTTTGCAGGACATCTCGAACTGCTCGGCGATATGGTTAAGCCACTGCTGGCGATGCTGGCGGTCCTCACGATGTTGGTTGGAAATCTGATGGCATTGCGGCAGACGAACATCCACCGCATGATGGCCTACTCCAGCGTGGCGCACGCGGGGTACATGCTGGTCGGTTTGACGATCGGGGATCGCGGCACGATGGCCACCGGGATCGCCGCCCTGCTCTTCTACCTCGTCAGCTACGGCATCATGACGCTGGGAGTCTTCGCGGTGTTGTGTGCGGTGAGTTCTGCGGAACGTCCGGTGCGGACACTCAACGATCTGGGAGGCATGAGCCGCCATCATCCCGCTGCGGCGCTGATGCTGGCCGTGATGTTGTTCAGTCTGGCTGGGTTGCCTCCGTCCGGCGGATTCATCGGGAAGATGAATCTGTTCCTGGCCGCTTGGTCCAGTAGTTCTGAGCAAGATCCTCTCGGGCGGTATCTCGCCTACATCATGGCCTTCAATGCCGCCGTCTCCGCGTTCTACTACCTGCGAATGATTGCAGCTGTCTACCTAAAGCCGGGTACTGGTCCGACGACGATGCACATGCCAGTTCCGGCGACGTTTGCAGCTGTGATCTGTACGGTGGCGACGCTGGCGGTGTTCATTGCTCCGCAGCGAATCTGGGATGCGGCGCAGATGAAAGTCAAGGTGAACGTCGCCACGCCGGATGTGACGAGTCCACCAGTTCTCACAACGCTGATTGCGAAGTAACATCTAAAGCCCAGGGGTTGCCACCCTTGGGCTTTCTCACTGGGAGACGTTTCATGTCCGCCAATCGCCGTACGTTTCTGGCCGCCGCTTCTGCGGGCGTCCTCGCTCTCTCCGCCCGCAGCGAGGCTCAACAACCCGCACCCGCCCCGGCGAAGCCCGCCGCGATCCCGTTCTCGCTCGGCACCGTGACCTACAACCTCGCCGCCGAATGGGATCTCGACACGATCCTCAAGGTGCTGCCCAAGACCGGCCTCACGCATGTCGAGTTCCGCACCACTCACAAGCATGGCGTCGAGCCCTCGCTCTCCAAGGAGCAGCGGGCGGAGGTCAAGAAACGCTGTGCCGATGCGGGCGTGACCATCTGGGGCCTCGGCTCCGTTTGCGAGTTCCACAGCCCCGATCCCAAGGTCGTCGAGGGGCACATCGAGATCTGCAAACAGTTTCTCCAGTTGGCCCACGACCTCGGGGCGAAGGGGGTCAAGGTCCGCCCCAACGGGCTCCGTAAAGACATCCCCGAAGCCGACACACTGACCCAGATTGGCCAGGCTCTCATCCCCTGCGGCGAGGCGGCTGCGAACCTCGGGCAGGAAGTGTGGGTCGAGGTACATGGGGCCGACACGGCCAAGCCCGACCGCATGAAGTCGATCATGAAAGCCTGCGGCCACCAGAGTGTTGGCGTCTGCTGGAACTCGAATCCCAGTGATGTCGTCGACGGGTCGATCAAACCCTCGTTCGACTTACTCGCCCCGTGGATCAAGTCGTGCCACATCAACTCGCTGTTCTCGAACTACCCTTACCGCGAGCTGTTCGCGGAACTGCGGCGGATCAACTACGACCGCGTCACCTTGATCGAGATCGGCGAGAAGCTCGATCCGGTCAACGGCGAGTTGCTGCTGAAGTATTACCGGAAGCTCTGGCAGGAACTGTGCGGGTGAGCGGAAAGCTGTCAGCGATCAGCTGTCAGCGATCAGCTGTCAGCGATCAGCCAGAGGAGAGAGTCGCCTTTCGCTCCGCGAAAGAGCGTTCTTTCGCGG
>JAYSUV010000249.1:0-1827 GCA_043718945.1 Planctomycetota bacterium | reverse complement strand
CCGAAGGGAAGGAGCCGCAGTCGATCAACCTCGACGAGATCAAGCCGGAACCGAAGGCTCAACGCAACTTCACCGACCCCGACTCGAAGATCATGAAGGCGTCGAACAAGGGCTGGGACCAATGTGGCAATGCCCAGGTGCTGGTCGATGAATCGCAGCTCATCATTGCGGCCGATGTCACGCCGCAAGCCAACGATGTCCGACAAGTCGCCCCGCTGCTCGACCAGATGGAAGCCAACTTTCAAGCCGCCGAGATCACTCAACGCCCGAAAGACTTCGTGGCCGACGCGGGCTACTACAGCGACGACAACACGCAGTGCGTTCGCTCCCACGACATGGTTCCGTACATCGCGACGCAGCGACTGAAACACCACGAAGAACTGCCGCCGGTACCACGCGGTCGCATCCCGCGATCGCTCACCCCGAAGCAGCGTATGGCCCGTACGCTGCGAACCAAGAACGGGCGTGCGACCTACAAGAAACGAAAGGGACAAGTCGAGCCAGTGTTCGGTCAGATCAAGCAAGCCGGCGGTTTCCGCCAATTCGCCCTGCGAGGCATCGCCAAGATGCAAGCCGAATGGCAACTCGTTTGCCTGACCCACAACCTGCTCAAGCTCTGGCGAGCCGCCCCGGCCTGACGGGCCACCGCACCCCACCAAACGGGCCACCGCCTCGCCCAAACGCCAATCAACACCCGCCTGCCTCAGTTACAACGACAGGCTCCTAGGCCCTCAACCCCCAACCACAACAAGCTTTGGCTCACACAAACGCCATTACCAGAGGCGTTATACAGGACTTGTGAGCATTTTCAAACGTACTCACTCAATCCGCCTTGATGCCGAACCGATCCGGTATTGAAGAGTTTTTCGGTATTCTTCGGTACAGAGTTTCGCCACGTTCTGAATCGCTTTTTTTCCCGTGACGCATGAGTGTTTTTTCTGTGCCTCACGCCCACATCCGCCCAATCCTCTTCCTCACATCCGCCGTCGTCACGTCACTCGCCGCATCGCCCTGCGGGAACTCCAGCGTGGATCGCCTCATCGTCACCGGCTCGAACCACGGCAGCGGTTCGTCGGGGATGAACCGCGTTCGCTGCGAGTGCGAATGCTGGTCGCTCTTGCGGTGATTGTGGAATCGACTTTCATTCACCAACGAACTTCCATTTGCCCCAGAGTTTGGATGTGAGTTCCGCTTCGCCGGGGATGTCAGCGGTAATGGAATTGGCCTTGTTGGTCCAGTAGACGCGCTGAGTTGTTTGGCCGTTCCATCAGTGTCGGCGAACTGAGAACTACGCTGTGATGATCGCTCGGTCGCCCATCAATATCCATGTGGCCCGTGCATCAAGCCGACGATGGCCGACATGACCGACTGGAGCGACGGGCCGATCAAGAACACAAAGCTCAGCATGAGTGTCATGAAGTAGAACAGGCGGTTGCTGTTCAGATCGAACATCAGCAGATACAGCAGTCCGCCCACGAGTGACAGCGCCGCGAAACAAGCAATCCAGTTGCCGTATTCGCTGACGACGAAATAGCGGTAGCGACGCAACACGAACTCCGTTTGGATTGCTCGGAACTGGTCTTCGACCTCCGGTGCGCTCGGCGGGGCGGGACGCTGAGGCAGCAGCGGTGGCTGGAGTTGGTTCTTCGTGAGGCTGGCGTACTCGTCCAGATCCTGCTCGTAGACTGCCAGCATTTTTTCGTAGTGCTTCAATTGGATGTCGTAGTTTTTGAGGCCCACTTCGTACTGCTTCTGCCGATCCGGAAACGACTCCCGGTTCCGCTGCTGCTCCAGTTCAACCTTCTTCTCATCCGCCGAGAAATGAAT
>JAYSUV010000248.1:0-4952 GCA_043718945.1 Planctomycetota bacterium | reverse complement strand
GGACACGGATCTCACGGAGTCCACGGAAAATGGTCTGTTCGAGGTGGCAACTCTGAGAGACTCGGCGTCGCACGATCAAGGTCTGAAATCTCACGGTTCCGGCGACAGACACCTCTTTTCCGTGTCATCCGCGTCTTCCGTGTCCAATAGCGCCACTCCAGAACTGGCGAGTCGGGTTGCTGGATCAAGGCGAATGTACCCCGCTCGTTGACCTACGTGAAAACTACATGCGTCCGGAAAGATCGCGCGGCAACCTCATACCGTGAGAACCTCATCGCGCACGATGTGCAGCCGGATGAGCTTCGGGGCGGTGCCTTCGTCGAAATGACACTCGACTGCTTCTCGGACATTCTGCCGCAACTCATCCAGGGAATCCGCTTCTGTCACGATGGAGTAAACCACCGCAGACGCCGTGAGGCCCCCTTCGGGAGACTCAACGACGGAAAACAAGATTTCGGTCATGCCGCATACTCCCCGAAGGACTTTCCACTCCCAGAGTTTATCATTGTTCTGAGTTTTGAGTGAGAGCCTGCGTTTCGATCAAATGTATGGTTTACCAACTCACCTGTCTCACGGTTCTCCTCTTGTCCCTGACCCGCTTGGTGGGCTGGGGCGGGTCGCGTACCATGTGCGTGATGCGGCTCACACACTCCGTCACGACACCAAACTCATGATCTCTCGCACTCCTCCCAGTATCGAACGCATCCTCGACAAGGCCGTCGCCGGTGAACGCCTGACGCCTGCCGAAGGGGTTGAGTTGCTCCTATCCCACGACCTCACCGCGATCGGGGCCGCAGCTGATGCGGTGACGAAGCGACTGCATCCGGGGCCGGTGCGGACGTATAACATCGACCGGAACATCAACTACTCGAACGTCTGCGCGGCGGTATGCGACTTCTGTGCGTTCTATCGGCCCGTCGATCATGTCGAGGCGTACGTGCTGCCGCTGGAGACCTTATACGAGAAGATCGAGGAGACGGTGGCCCTCGGCGGGGACCAGATTCTGATGCAGGGCGGGTTGCATCCGAAGCTGCCGCTGGAGTGGTACGAGGACACGCTCCGCGCCCTCAAGGCCAAGTTCCCCCAGGTGAACATCCACGGCTTCAGTCCGCCGGAGATTTACCACTTCCACAAGATGACGAAGCTCCCGTTGGAGACGGTGCTGGAGCGGCTCAAGGCGGCGGGCCTCGGCAGCCTCCCCGGCGGCGGCGGCGAGATCCTCGTCGACCGCGTCCGAAAGCTGATCACGCGAGGGAAGGTGCTGACCGATGGCTGGCTCGACGTGAACCGAGTTTGGCACCAGATGGGCGGCGTCAGTTCCTGCACAATGATGTTCGGGCATGTGGAGACCCTCGAAGAGCGAATCGAGCATCTTGACCGGCTCAGACAGTTGCAGGACGAGACCCACGGGTTCACGGCCTTCATCTGCTGGACGCACCAGTCGCCGAAGGTCGCCCCGTGGTTCGGGAAGGACGCCGAAGAGGGCCGCAAGGGGGGCGTCGATATGTCGCACATGCCCGAGGTCGGAGCATTCGAGTACCTCAAGACGCAGGCGGTCGCGCGGCTGTACCTAGACAACATCCCGAACATTCAGTCGTCGTGGGTGACTCAAGGCGAGAAGATCGGCCAGATGGCGCTGATGTTCGGAGCCAACGACATGGGGAGTCTGATGATCGAGGAGAACGTCGTGGCCCAGGCCGGGACGGTGTTCCACCTTTCGCTCGATACCATCAAACGCTGTATCAGCGATGCGGGGTACGAGCCGAGGCAGCGGAATGTGCGGTATGAGTTGCTGCCTGAACGCACCGCCTCTACGGCACCAGCTTCAGTGCAGCTGCCTCTGCTCCGTTCCTGACGAAGAGCGTCTGCCCGGCGATGATGGGGTGGTTCCAGGTCTTGCCTTCGATGGCCGGAAACCGCCCGAGTTCACGATGAGCTGTGGGATCGGCGGCGAGGAGGACGCACTCGCCCTGCTCCGCCAGAACGATGAGTTGGTCAACTTCCGGCAGCAGCACCATATGGCCGAATCCGTAGCGTCCCTTCTTCCACTTCCGCAGGCCGGTCTCGGCGTCGAGACAGACGAGGATATTCTGGTCGAACCCGTAGAGGTGCCCTTTGTGGTAGACCATGTCGTTAAACGAGGGCTTCAGTTGGTTGGAGGTCCAGACTTCTTTCACTGAAAACGCTCCATGATAACTTTGATCACCCGCGAGCATGTGAGGTGGTGGGTAGTCAGGCTCGAATTTCATCTCCAACCGGGCCACGCCGATTCCGTCACCGAGAGTTACGATCAGACTGTCAGTGGTCGGCAATCGACCGATCTCATCTCTCAACAGTTTGACGGAAGCATCAGTGGCATCTCGTGGCTTCGGGCGACTCTCCATGATCTGAAGCGGCTGACACATGGCTGGGCCTTTCCACTCCGTGGGGCGAAACCGCCAGAGAATCTTCTGGGTCGCGGGTTCCACGGCAAACAGCCCGTCCTCGTCACCGAACACGATCATGTTGTGTCCGAAATCCTCGCCAATCGGCTGCGCGGAACTGAAGTTCATCCCCTTCGACTTGACCGTCCAGTCTGTCTTTCCGGTCACACAGTCAAACGCCATCAGTCCATTATCTCCCGAGCCGCCCGCATAGACGATGACCTGTCGATGAGAATGGGCTTTCATGCTTGAACCACCCCAAGGCAAGCTGTGTCCCACCACAATGGGCGAACCGGAAAAGCCCCACATGGGGAGTTGGGCGTCGACCTCCTTCATCAGATCGCGTTGCCAGATCACCCGACCGCTGTCCGCATCGTGGCAGGTGAGTAATCCCTTGGCCCCGAACGTGAACAGCTGGCCTTGGTCATAAGTCGGAGTCGCTCTCGGCCCAGCTCCTGAGACCACTTCCGAGAACCGCGTGGGGTGGGCCGATTGCCACACGGGCTGGCCGGTGGCTACGTCGTAACAAGAGACCAGTTCCTGCTCGCCGCGCTGTTCCTGGGTGTACAGCTTCCCGGTCACGTAGATGAACGACGACCAGCCGGGACCGATGGGTTGTTTCCAGAGGACGGTCGGCGGATGCTTCTCCCAGTCGAGTGGTTCCGTGATGCTGGTCGCACGGCCTTGCAGCAGAGGTCCCCGAAAGTTCGGCCAGTCATTCGCATGGAGTGAGAG
Source organism: Planctomycetota bacterium (assembly GCA_043718945.1). Taxonomy (GTDB): domain Bacteria; phylum Planctomycetota; class Planctomycetia; order Planctomycetales; family Planctomycetaceae; genus TH-plancto1. The sequence goes on along the minus strand of JAYSUV010000248.1, from coordinate 1,794 downwards.
AGACTCGGCGAGCTTCTCAGGATCGAAAGGATTCTTGGTGGGAGTTACCGCTGCCTCTACTACCGGAGTGGCCGGTGGCAGCACCGCCGGAGCGAGCAGCGACTCCTTCGTCGGAGTCCAGCGCCATGTCAGCTCCGGCAGGTAGTCGCCCCGAAACCCGTCGTTCCGCACGAAGGGCAGCCAGCCCCAGGCCACGACGAGCAGTGCGGCGACGAGTCCGATGCGAGGTCGCTCCAGTCGGCTTCTCCACAGAGTCTCCCCGCTGGCAATGGCCGCCAATGCCAGTGGGACGCCGTAAATCCAGACCGTGACGCCCATGTCCTCGTGTGACACTTGCCAAGCCACCAACCCCAAGGCAATCGCGATCAGCGACACCGAAACACGTTCTCGCCACCCCAGTCGGCTGAACCCCAGCAGCCACACCGCAGAGAGCACCGCCCCCGCCAGCGGCCCGACCATCATGACGATGAACCGGGTCAGGTTGTTGATCGCCGGTGTCACCGAAATCACCCACGCAACACCCGTCAGCCCCAGAATGACCCACGCGGGCCACACCCGAGCAAGCGTCTGTGGAACTGATGCGACCGGCTCGGGCAAGGCGGTCGAGGGAGTCAAAATGTCAACTGGTTCAGTCACGGTGGGGCCTTCACGATCTGGATGGTCGATCTCTCAGTTTATAGGAGCTTGCCCCGACGAGGCCAATATCGGCTCCACAGCCCGCTGCGCCAGCAAGGGGCTTGCCCCCAATCCCCGGTTCGTCTCGCCCTGAAATTCCGCGTGCGATAGACTTCCGATCTGACGGAGACTGTGACTGGCGGAACGGAGCGAATACACATGACGAAATCTGGAATTCTCTTGCTATGTGTGGTGGCTGTCTGCCTGACGTGTGTCGAGACGACCTCGCGCACGGCGGTCGCTGATCCGGTGGCTGCGAAGCCCGCCGCTCATAAGCACACGAACCGCCTCTCCAAAGAGAGCAGCCCCTACCTGCTGCTGCATGCGCACAATCCCGTCGACTGGTATCCGTGGGGACCGGAAGCCCTGGAGCGGGCCAAGGCGGAGAAGAAGCCGATCTTCCTTTCTATTGGATACACCAGCTGTTACTGGTGCCATGTGATGGAGCGACAGGTGTTCGAGGACGAGGCGATCGCCGCCTACATGAACGAACACTTCATTAACATCAAAGTCGATCGTGAAGAGCGGCCCGACATTGATGAGCTGTACATGCTCTGCTTGCAGGTCTACCTGCAACTGGCCGGGTCGAACCAGGGTGGGGGCTGGCCGCTGTCGATGTTCCTGACCCCCGAGGGAAAGCCGATCGCGGGCGGGACGTACTTCCCGCCGACTGATATGCCGGGTCGACCGGGGTTCATGACGATCCTCAAGAACGTCGAGACCGCCTGGACCGATCGACAGCCCGCTGTCATCGCGACCTCGGAGTTGATCGCGAAAGAGGTCAAACGGCTGAGCGGTCCTCAGCTGGTGCTGGAGCCGATTCCCTTGTCGACCGACATGGTGGCCAAGTCGGTCGATGCGGTGAGTGGAGGCTTTGACTCGGAGTATGGCGGGTTCGACTATTCGGAGGACTCCCCCGACTCTCCGAAGTTCCCGATCCCGGCGCGGCTCGAGTTGTTACAAACGATCGGCCCGTTCGCCGCGACCGCTCCAGACCTCATGAAGAAGCTCGACTTCACACTGACCCACATGGAGCAGGGCGGCATCCGTGACCACCTCGGCGGGGGGTTCCACCGCTACAGCACCGACCGCATCTGGCTGGTCCCGCACTTCGAGAAG
>JAYSUV010000247.1:0-4958 GCA_043718945.1 Planctomycetota bacterium | reverse complement strand
TCGAACGCCTCCTCTACCCACCCCGCCCCTACCGCAAAAAGCCATCCAACACCCCACCACCATGCCCTTGCGGAGAGACTTGTGAAACGGTCATCTAGAGCAGTTTTACAATCTCTCTTCAGTGAACTCGTGAGCGGTCAGCGGTCAGCCGTCAGCCGTCAGCCTGAAGGTATTGTTTGGCCTTCTGGCTGACGGCTGATCGCTGATCGCTTTGACTGAAGACCAATTTTGAAAGTGCTCTAAGGGAGTCGGAAGCCGTTGATCAAGAATGTTCCCGTCGACACTCCTCCGGGGATCGTCAATGGAACCGTCGTGTTGAACTGGGGCAGGACCACATTGTTCTGATTCTGGGCACTGGACAGACTGATGTTTCCAATCACGTTCTGGAACACGATGGCCCGTTCATTGGGCAGGACCGCATCGTCGAACATGATGATCGTGTTTCCATCCATGTTGACTGTGGAGGGACCGTTGATGGCCTGGAACAGAATGGCGGTTCCATCGACACTGTTGTAGGTGATCTGATTGCGGGAGATGTCGATCGCATTGTTCGTCGATCGAAAGGTGAGGTCGATCGCCCGGTCATCGACCAGCACAAAGGCTTGCCCGCCGTCCATGGTAAACCCGTCGACCACTCTGTTTCCATTGGCATCGACGCCAAAGTTATCAATAATCGACAGATTGGCCCGGCCAGCGAAGTCCATGAAGAGACCGGTGTCGGTGAATCCTCCTCCGTCGTTGAAAATGTTTCCGGAGTAGACGACATCGTTCACGGCACCGGAACGTGTGGTCACGAGCCGTGTCCCCACCTGACCCGAGAGTGTCGACAGGCGGATGTTGTTGTTCCGATAGGTGGCCAGGACATCCCCATTCCAGGTGGTACCGATGACCGCGTCCAAAAAGCCTCGGTTCCCACTGAAGCCCACGACGCCCCCCGCAAACGTACGCCCATTGTTTTCCACCAACAATTCCAGGGTCGAATTATTCGCAGACGCTAGCGTGCTGATCGAGATCATGTCGCCCCCACCCACGTTGGCTGCCGTCGCATCGTCCGTGAAGATGTTGTTACGAATGATGACTCGGTATTCTGCCAATCCCACAGTCACGTTGGTGGAGTTGCGTAGCTGGCTGGCCCTCATGCGGACTTGGTTGAATCCCTGGTTGCTGTCAAACAGGGACTGCTGGATCAACGTGTCAACTGTATCCAATGCATCCAGACCAAACGAGGTATTCCCCGTCACTTGATCCCCGAGCAAAGTCAGATCGTTGACATCGTTTGTTTCCACGCCAACCACATTGCTCACGATGTCCATGAACCGCAAGTCGACATTATTGACATTGAAGAACGAGGCACCGGCATTCGTCTGCCCGGTGATCGTGCCGCCACTGGCTGCGGTCTGGCTATCCCCGGTGACCGTGAACGAACCCGGGTGATCAAACAGAGCGATGTTGTTGCTGACGAAGATGCCGAAGTCGGAACCCGTACTGCTAACGGCGTCGAACAACACTCCAAACGAGGTGTTGTTGATCATCGTCACAGCCCGTGCCCCCGCAGCGTCCAGAATCCCGCCCTGAATGGTGACACTGGAATTCCCCTGAACGTCGAGGGCCGTCGTCAGCGAACTGCCCACGCTCAGGCTGTTGAAGCTGACATTCCCTGTATTGTTCAGGATTTCCACTCCAGGGTCAGGCCCCACCGTATCCAAGGCATTCACGATGCCAAACGAGATATCCCCGGATGAATTTCGAATATCCAACGCAGCGTCCCCATCCGGGAGTTCGTTTCGGATGGTGGTTAATCCCAGGAATCTCGCTGTCCCCGAATGGTTGTCAACTTCAATCCCGTGGTCGCCTCGGTTCCCGATGGAGATCCCATTGAATGAGACATCCGAACCGTCATTGAGTAATCGGATCGACGATGCCGTAGCCCCTGTAATGGTTGTGGTTCCGGCGACGGTGAAATTCCCGGTGTTGGTGTCCGCGAGGATTCCTCCGATATTGATACCCGACCCAAAGCTTCCCAGAATGTTCACATCACTGAAGGCGACAGATCCGGCATTTCGCTGGAAGTTGATGCCGTGGCTGTTGAGACCACCGGCAAGTGGAACTCCCATGGTGATCGTATCCGCAAAGGAGACAGACCCCGTACTGCCCATGTCCAGAATGTGAATCCCCACGGCCCGGCGTTGATTGATCGTGACGGGATTCAGCCCCGAGACGGCACCCGACAAGTTCTGGATTCGAATCCCGTCGCCGACAGGACCGGTGGCCCCGCCAATGAGGATGTCGTCAAAGAACGAGACCGCGCCGGACACGTTCTGGATGTCGAGGGCATTTCCGGTGGAGTTTAACAGATTGAGGATCCCCAGAGTCGTCGACGCACTGGAGGAATCCACTCGCACGCCCCTGCCCCCCGTATCGTTGGTGGTGGTGCCCGCCATGTTCACGCTCCCCGCATTATTCTCGATGAGAATGGCGAACTCCGAGGTGTTCGTAATGGTCCCCGAGTCGTACACAATCGCTGCGTTTCCCCCGCTGACAAAGAAGGCATTCCCTTGCGTGTCAGAGATGTCCACGTTCGATAACTGAAACTGACCCGAGTTGTTCAAGAAATGAATCCCGTGAGCGTTGACCCCGGTTGTGCCATCAATGCGGACCTGGCCAATTCCACCGGAATTCACCCCGCTCGCCAGGATGGCCGTTCCCAGTGTGTCGTTGATGTCGAATCCCGCGAACAGATTGTTATTCGCTAGTGTGACAGCTGGTCCGACCGTGTTCTGGAAGACAGGGCGATTGGCCCCGCTAGTGGCTCGTGGAAGCGGGAGCAACAGTGTTTGGCCACCCAAAGCCTGAACCGGAATCGACTGGCTGACTCCTTCACCCACGATCAGTTCCCCATCGTTCATCACCAGAGCCCGATTGTCATACACGCTGTCCGCATGCACAAAGATCAGGTCCGAGTTACCCAAGGCTTGCGCCTCGTCGATGAACTGAAAGGGAGTCAGCAGAGCCCCCGTGCCCGTCGGAGCTGGAAAGTTCGGCAGCGGAACTCCCCCAGGAACATTGCGGACATGATTTACAAAGTAGGGAACCCCCGTGTTCGGATTAATGGCGGCCGTTGGCGCATTTAACTGCGTCGAGTCACGAGTCACCACGTTGCGATTTCTCCGCACCCATTGAGAAATTCGGTTGAACTGGCTCGACCCCAGTCGTGGTCGAGACTCCTGTTGGTGCCAGTAGTTGACATCCGCGGCCAACACCACGTTGGTGCCATAGAAATGGTCCTGCGACAGTTCGGAGTAGACATGCAGCACCCGATCCAGGAAATCCGTGTCCACTCGCAGCTTGAAGCCATTCGTGGCTTTGAGATTCAGACTCGGAGTGAAAATCTGATACCAGCCCACTGAAGCTTCCAGATTGATGGACTGCGCGATCTCGCCCGGAACGGGAACAGTAAACATTAAGTCCACCATGTCCGTGCTGGTGGACAGCGCGGTTTGTGTACTGAACGTGATGTTATTGCCAGAAAACGCCGCAGATCCCGGGGACACTGTGGTCCCTAGGTCCTGGACCGTTTTTCCGATGCCCCAGTAGTAGTTGGACCGAATGTCCATCCACTGGGAGAACATTTCCAGGGACAACCCCAGTTGCTGGAACGCGACACTGCGCGAGTCGTCCCGGTCGTACCAGGCCGAAGCCCCGAGGACAAAATCATTGCGTGGGAAATACTGGCGGATGCCGAAGCCCGCACTGCCCCCCATGTGCCCCTGGTTCGTCAGGAAGAGCCGACCATCTCCGAACAGATAGGTCTCCTCCACAAACATGAAGGGGGACATGTCGAAGTAGGTAATCGACTGGTTACGCTCGACAGTGTTGCCCATGATGTGGCCCACACGGCCCAACACACCAAAGCCGCCGACCCCGTTGTCCTCGGGACTGGGATCCCCGTTGATCGCACTTTGCGGAAAGCCGCTCGCCGAAGCGCTAGCTTGTCCCGGAGTGGATCCGGGGGCCGGCTCAAACACCATCTCGGGTGTTTGCTGAGCCTGGCTGACGGATGTGCTCAGCACCACAATCAACAGAACTGCGGCGCGCAGCATCTGCCGAATCGGGGTCCGAAGACGGAAGTGGGTCACTCGGGAGTGGTTCATCCATGCACCTTCAGGAGATGCCGCAAGGAGTGCTGCCTTCGATCCTTCGAAGACACACAGTCGCCGTCTTGGCGGCTGAACGCGCCCCGCTGCGGAGAATCGATCGGTCGAGCTGGCAGGCAGCTGGATCAATCGGAAACCCGAACGGGTCACGGGTGTCGGCTCCATCCGGGACGCTGAGCGAACCGGAGCAACCGACGAAACTCTTAAGTGCAGACGGGTCCGCACTTCGTCCCAGGAACAGGCACCGCCTGCTCATGGACCAGTCCGACGATAGGTGAAGGAATTTGTGGCGGAAAGAGGGGATTCCACGATCTGGAGGGGAGAAATAGGCACATTTGAGGGCCGAATGACTCACGAGAGAGGGGGTGTTTCCGGTCAGGCACTCGACGAATTCTGGGGCTGCCCTTGACGCTTAGGAACGCCGTAACGTCATACATTCAAATGGGAAACGCCCCAACCACCAGTCTCCGTCCCCACGTCGGGGCCGATACGGTCGGCGTCGACCATGACGAGGATTTCGGTCGGGCCAACGATTTCCAAAGTCTCCCCGGACCTCACTCACTGTTCGGCAGCTTTGGCCACTGAAGCGCGGCCTCCCCCGGCAGGATTTGCTGATCTCTTCTCTGATAGTGACCAGCCTGACTTCGCGTCCCAAAGACTTCGGAAGGAGTGTGGTCGCGGTTGTACGCAGGTTTTCGCTTCTCGGCCCCGAAGGGGCCAAACTCGAAAGCCCAGGGCGGCAGCCCTGGGAAACGTGGCCCCATTTATCAGGTCAAGGCCCCATGGGCCGTCACCCGCTGCCCG
>JAYSUV010000246.1:0-1833 GCA_043718945.1 Planctomycetota bacterium | reverse complement strand
GTGACTGAATGCACACGGAGGATCGCCTCTTTCTCAATTTGCCGAAACGCCAGTCTGGAACCCGCTTTGCAAGCCAAAGTGGCGCTGTCTAATTAGGCCTGATGGACCATATGCTTTCGGTTGTGCTGGAAGGCATATAGCCCATCGACGTATCGCGAGGTCGTCCCCTCACGTCCCCGTCACGGTGTGCTTCACCCAGGCCGCAGCTCCCTTGGCCCCAGCGTCGTCTTGCAACTGGGCGGCGACCATGGTGAAGGAGCGGCGATAAGCGGGCATCACCGTTTTTCGAGCGACCTTCAATGAGAAGTCGACGAAGATCTCCGGCATCGCTTCGACCAGACCGCCGCCCATCACCACTACGTCCGGACAGAGCAGATTGACGATCGTCGCCACCCCGGAACCGATCGCTCGGGCGGCATCATAGACGATTTTCTCGACGGCCTGGTCGCCCTCACGAATCGATTCTGCCAGGTCGCCACTGCGGATATTAGCGACATCTGATCCTGACTTCTTCGCCAAGGCGGGGGCCTCTCCCCGCAGCACGGCTCGTGCCGCTTGGGCTGCGATTGCCGTCCGACTAGCCACGGATTCCAAACACCCGTTCTGGCCACAGCCGCACAGCGGGCCGTTCGGCAGGACCGCAATGTGCCCGATCTCCAAACAGGAACTCCCGCGACCTCGCAGAATTTCCCCGTTGTACACGCAGCCGCCGCCAATTCCGGTGCCGGGGAAGACGCCGACGACGCAGCGGGCTCCGACTCCGGCTCCGAAGCGATACTCTCCATACACACCGGCATCCACGTCATTGAGAACCGCGATGGGGCACTTGAATTCGGCCTCCAACCGCTTGCGGACGTTGACATCTTCCCAGCCCATGTTCGGCGGGTTGAGTACGATTCCGCGATCCATATCGACCGGACCGGGACAGCCGATCCCGATCCCCGCGAGTCGCGAGGCATCAATTCCCCCATTCTCAAGGCAGGCCCGAATCGTGACGATCACGCGATCCAGTCCAGACTCGCCTTTCTCAGCCGACTTCGTCTTGCGACGATCCTTGCCGAGCAACTTGAAATCGTTGTCGTACGCCTGGGCCAGCATCTTCGTGCCGCCCAAATCGAACCCGACCCACACATCCTGTTCAGCTGCATCTGCCATCACGTCCCCTTAAGTTCTGCACAGAATAGCGGATTGGAAAACCAATACCATGTGCTGGCATTGGCCCACCGTGTGTGTGGTCAGAACTGAGGGCAGATGCTTGAAATGGATCGGGATTCAGGCGAGCGGTTCGCAGAGGCTTACCCGCCAGAGTTCCGGAGTCTCGGAAGACTTCGGAACTCTTTTAGTACACGCAACCGGACGGTCTGAAAGGCCAAAGGCCCTTCCGAGGGTCTATTCCAGATATCGAGAAGAAGTCAGGACTTACGATGAGGGCACTTTACGGAATTCGTCCGTGTCCGAAAACATGTCCGAGAAGTGCAGTGAAAAGACGAATGAGTCCGACCGGGAACTCGGTCACTGCATAAAACGAAACCGTCGCGAAGCGAACTGAAGGTCGCCTCTAGGCGATTCCTGGACTGAGGTTCGCAATGACTTACTTTGCGAAACCGTTTACAAGCAGGCTCGACAGCTGTGGTATGTCGAGATTAACAATCGGATTTCCAGAATGTCTACCGGCCCACCGAAAGTCGCCCACCTTGTAGCTGTCCAATGTGCGCAGCGTGACGCGTGCGATGTTTTGGCATGGGAGGCTAACCATAGTGGAGCGAGTTTGTGATCCGATCTGAGGAAGGGGGACCAGCTGGTCGAGAGGGGGCCGATCGATTCTGGCAGGGC
>JAYSUV010000245.1:0-4961 GCA_043718945.1 Planctomycetota bacterium | reverse complement strand
AGTCAGCACCGCTGGTCGGCCATTGTACAGATCAGTGATCTGGTCGGCGGGTACGGGGTCAGCTTCCTGGTGATGATGGTCAATGCCTGTCTGGCGGGGCTGGTTCCGCTGGAGTGGCTGAAGCGGTATCAAGCGATACCCGCCGACCTGAACGCTGCCGAGACAGCGGGCGTCAGCGGCACCCCCCGAGGCCGCACACTGGCCATCGCCTCCACGCTGGGACTGTTCGCCCTCAGCTGGGGTTACGGACTGATTCGCAGCCAGACCGAGTTCACCGCCGGGCCGCGCGTGGGACTGCTGCAAGGCAACTTCCCCAGCAGTGTTCAGCCGGAGCAAGGGCTGGACGACGAGATCTTCCGCACCTACCGGACCCTCAACGGGCTGGCTGTGCAGCATCAGGCGAAGCTGATCATCTGGCCGGAATCGATGATGCCGTACCAGATGCTCGAGGCCCCCGAGAGTTTCTCCGACGCCCAGCTGGCCTCACTCCATCCGCTGATCCCGACGCAGCGCTGGAAGGACCGGATGGTGCAAAAGGTGCTGACGAGTATGTCCGAGGAGTCGCGCGCCTCACTGATCGTGGGGGCCGGAACCTACATCGGGACCGAGGGGCAAGAACGCTCGCAACACTTCAATTCCGCAGTCCTCATTCAACCGACCGGCATCCGTGGTCGGTACGACAAGATCCACCGCGTCCCGTTCGGCGAGTACATCCCGCTCCGTGATCAGCTGCCGTGGTTGAAATCGTTTACGCCGTATGCCGAGGGGTTCGGTCTGGACGCCGGGAACACCATCGGGGTTTTTCAGCACGACAACTACCGATTGCTGCCGCTGATTTGTTTTGAGGACACCGTGCCGCATCTGGTTCGGAATGCCGTCCAGGGAGCCCGCGCCGTCGCTCGCCCCGGGGCCGGAGATGTCGACTGCCTCGTGAACCTGACCAATGACGGCTGGTTCCACGGGTCGAGCGAACATGACCAGCATCTCATCACTGCCAGCTTCCGCTGCATCGAGACCCGCGTCCCGATGGTCCGCGCGGTCAACACCGGTGTCTCGGCGATCATTGATGGCAACGGCCAGATTCGTGACCCCGACATTCTGGTCGATTACGACAAGATGAAAAACCGGCAGCCGAACGAGCGGACGACACTGATCGACCCCGCCACCGGAAAACTCCCCAAGCTGTCGACCTTCGTGCAGGTGGGGTACATCCCACTCGACCCGCGCGAGAGCCTGTACGTCCGCTGGGGCGACTGGTTCGCAATGCTCTGTCTGGGGACGACGCTGTTCGCCGTGCTCTATGGAGCGTTCGTGGGCCGAGCTGCTCAGCCCGCTGGGATGCTGCCGGCTGGTGGCTGAGCCAGGGGCATCGTCTGTTTTAAGTAGTGTGGGCTTTAGCCCACGCGACTCATCCCATTATCAAATAGGCGATTGCCTTACTGGAGCCCGGCGAGGAAGTGCGATACTCTGAGCCGCGAGGGCTGTGAATTTCGGTCGATGCCAGTTGTGCGTGTCCCTCCGACCAATTGGCGGTTGCCACTGTGGGGAGATCGTTACCGATGAATCGTCCATTCCTGATTGCAGTGATCCTGCTGATGTCCTCGGGGGCCATGATGGCTGAGGAGACAAAGGCAGTGGCCACCGCGTCCGCTCCTCTTCAGGGAGCAGCGGTACTCTCTGGCAAGCGAGTGATGGCGCTGGGAGACAGCGTCACCCAGGACGGACGCTACTTGAGCTTCGTCGAATACTACCTGCAAAAGCAGAACCCGACGCTGCCCTTCGATCTCGTCAACGCGGGACTCGCCAGCGAGACGACCTCGGGACTGACGGAAGAAGGTCACCCCGGTCCACGTCCAGGCATCCATGACCGACTGGACCGGGCCCTCGCCGATGTCAAACCGCAGCTGGTCATCGCTTGTTACGGGATGAATGACGGGATCTACAAGCCGCTCAGCGAGGACCGGCAGAAGGCGTTCCAAGACGGTGTCACCCGGCTGGTCGAGAAGTGCCAGGCCGCCGGTGCGGAGGTCATTCTCATCACGCCGCCCGCCTTCGATGTCGACTGCCAGGGAGGCATCGCCAAGAGTGGGTTCGACTACAACACCGTTCTGGATGTCTATGCGGAGTGGGAACTGAAGACTCGGCCCGGCGGGGCGACGGTGATTGATTTGCATGTGCCGATGAGCGCGATGGTCAAACCCGCCCGAGCAGCTAGTCACCCCCTGCACAATCCCGGTGACGGAGTTCACCCGGCGGAGATGGGTCACTTTGTGATCGCAGATGCCATTCTGAAGGGGTTGGGTCTTCCCGCCCCCGCTGGGGATCTCGACGCCCGCTTAGCCACGGTTCAAGCGGACCCGCTGTACAAGCTTGTCCGTCAGCGTCAGTCAGCGCGGGGGCAGGGCTGGCTCAATTACATCGGCTTCACCCGAGTGAACAAAACCACTCCGCCGCACGAGAATGATATTCAAGCCGTCGAAACCCAGGCAGCCGATTTGCAGAAACAGATCGATACCCTCCGGAAGAGCGGGACTTGATCTCTACGGTACTCGAACCGGTTTTCACCCTGACGGTAAGGAGGGAGTCAAGAGGACTGACGGCGGCGTGGCTTGCCCCTCTGGGACCGAACTACCCTCGTTCCCCAGCGGACGCACACTCAGCAGGACCACAACCTCCAACAGGTCTTTGGGCTGTGCCTCATCCGCTCGTTTGTCGCCGGGCTGGCCACTGGATGCCGAGGGTGTCAGGCCCTGAAAGTACAGACCTCCGATCACCACGCAACTCTCGGACGACATCATCAAGCTGGCCTGAAACTCGCCTTGGACGTTCATCGAAGGTTGCAGATCCAGCCGGATCAGTCCGCCCTCCTGTACCGTTGGACGCAGGGAAAGTTGCAAGCCGCCTGCGAGGAAATCGATCTCTCGACTCCCCTTTTCAAGCTGCAGGAGATGCCTGCGGAACCCCTGCAGCTCGGTCAGTCCGACCACGGCCAGCTGACGATCCCGCATTTGGACATGAGGGGTTGAGGTGACGGAAATCGTCCCCAGTGGTTTGAGTTTTGCGGTAATCAACGGGGGAGTCAGGAGGCAAACGCCAGCACTCACTCCATCGCCCAGTTCGACCCAGCCCTCGGCAGAGTGGCCGATCTGACCGGTGGCCCCGGAATGGACCACGCCACAGAGCGGGCAAGGGCCACGGCCAGCCACAGTCAACGCTTGGCGAAAGGCCCCAGGCTGGGCATCTTTTGCCAGCCGAAACTGGAGGATCGTCGCTTCAATTTCGAGGAGCTGCGAGGGCTGCTCTGGCGGACTGGGGGGGGGTGTCTCCAATGCCATCAATTCGGGATAGTCCTTCATGACAATCCGACCACGACGCGGAGCGACAGGGCGGTGCATTCCCCCAGAGAATTGCAGATTGTCCGAGTGACCTGAGTCAGAAATCAGCAGGGAGCGTGTCGCTTGTAACTCGGGAACAGACTGAGCATGGGGAGTGGATGTCTCGGGGCGATTGGCCTGGGAGACCTGACCCGCAACGTCGGGTGCGAGCTGGAGAGTGATGGAATCCGAGGAAACTCGATCCACATCCTCCGGGGAATTGGCGTCGGCCTGTCGTGTCGGGGTGATTGATTCAATGATCGCGAAGTCCCCGTCCTGGCGAATCTGCCAGCCGTGGACCCGCAACAGTTGGACGAGCGCTTGTTGCAGCTCGACTCCCTGCCAGCGACAAGTCACGGAGCCCTTCAGTTCGGGGCCGTTGACGAGATTCCATCCGGCGACCGGGCCCAGCTTGGTCAGTAATTCCTCCAGCGATGCTTGATCGGCATCGACATCGTATCGGTCCGGAGAGATCGTGGACTCGGAGAAGCGCACTCGGACGAGGGGGACGTGCGTGGGCTCAACGTGAGCTTCGGCCTCTGCAGGCGGTATCGAGACATCGGATTCTGAATCAGCGGGAATCTGAATGGGTTCGCGAGACTCACCCACGGCAGCGGGCAAAGCAGCTCTGTCATTCAGAGGGACGGACCCAGTCTCAGTGTTAACCGGAGAAGGCTGTACAGCGGAGTGAAGCTGTCGCTTCAGTTCGTCGACCTCGCGCTGCAGCGCCTCGATCATCCGCTGAGCCAGGTGCGTCGAGAGCAGCTGCTCGGCGTGACGGATTTCCGCGAGTTGCGATTCCAACTGGGATCGGGCCAGTTCGTTGATCTGCCCCTTCAGCTGGGCGATATCGCTTTCCAGATCGGTGGTCGGGATCGGGATTCGAGCAGTATGAGACGGTGAGTTGGCCGCGATCGAGTCCGGGTTGGAATCGGGCAGTGAGGGGAGTTCTTCATACTGGGGGTCGTCCCCAGCGGGGCGTGGAGTCCACTGCCGAGGGAGATATTGCTGGGCGGAAGCGAACTGCTCTGGCGGATGGACCGGCTCCACCGGCGAGAGATGGTCAGTCGGTTCGGGAACCAACTTGCGGGGATGCTCTCGGAGGAGGTCAGTGACCTCTCCCATCGTAGCCACCTGAATGGGATCATTCGGTGCGGCCTTCTCCACCACATCAGTCAGCAAGGCGGGAGGCGTCGAATTCAGCAGTGAAATGGCTGCCACTAAGCAGAGCATGACCGCGACGGTCAGTCCCCCAGTTGCCATTCGAAATGCAGGATTCCGCCTGACCACAGTCCGCTTACTCCCCAATCACACCGGTTCCTCAACGGAGAGTCCGCGAAACACCGTATCAGGAGTATCGGTTCGGACAGGTCTCGAACTGCCGTCAAATTCGATGTAATCAGAAAAGTTGACAATTGGTGAAGTAGGGGAGCTGGCAGATTTCTGGTCGAAATCACGATATGGGCTGTCAGCTGAGTCCACGAGGCACTAGATGACCGTTTCACAAGTCTCTCCGCAAGGGCATGGTGGTGGGGTGTTGGATGGCTTTTTGCGGTAGGGGCGGGGTGGGTAGAGGAGGCGTTCGAA
>JAYSUV010000244.1:0-1836 GCA_043718945.1 Planctomycetota bacterium | reverse complement strand
TCATCGCCGATCTCCAGAACCCAGACCACGGTGGTGTCCCGGGCCAGATCGCTCCCGGTTATCGGGCTGCCGTCGACTGGTACAACACGACCGCCACAGCTCAGATGGGGATCATCTGGTTCCGCATGTCCCAGATCACTGGCGAACCGCACTGGGTGCAGTACGGACAACGAGCCAACGACTTCTGCCGGTCCATGCACGAACTTGATTCGCCAGACGACCGCATCCGAGGCGGACTCATCGGCTGCTGGCCGATCCACGCGGGGTACGGGAAGTACTGGTACATGAACTGGACGCAAAAGTTCTTCCTCGACAGCCTGCTCGCGCAGACCGGGGTCGTGATTGACTAAAGCGAGCGGCAGAAGTGAACTCACCGTAGCGGAAGTCGTCAGACTTTCGCGCGAGTCGCCAGAAACAGAACTCTGACGAGTTCTGCTACGGGATACTTTCTCCTGCCGCTCGCCTAAGGATGTGATACCTCCTCCTGCTCCCCTCTCCCCCTAGGAGAGGGGTTGGGGGTGAGGGCGAGTGTCGAGACGACTCACGAAACCAGTCAAGGCTTGATTTAAGGGTTGGAGTCCAGGCTTTAGCCTGTTCCGGAGCAGCCTAAAGGCTGGACTCCAACCCACAAAACAATCCTTGACAAGGCAATTGTGACTAATCCAAATCCCCAATGACGAACCTCGTCTACCTCGTCTATCGCGAGGCCCTCTCTTCCGTCTTTGCCTCTCAAGTGCTCACTCCGCTGGAGGAGCATCGCAGCCATGCGAAGGTCACACTGGGGATCCACGCACCGGTCGGGCACCTGATGCGCGGCGTGCATCGCGAGGCCGTGAATAAGATCAACGAGCGCTGTCGGCGGTCTGGAATCGATGTCGGTTGGATTCCCTCTCCGCCGACCAGACTCCCTTGGTTGTGGAGTGACCGGCTCATGCTGCGGCAGTGGCTGGCCAAACGATTTCCAAGTGATGAGCCGTACATCGTGCGCTGCCGTGGTTCGCGGATGACCGCTCTGGCTCTCGATGCGATTCGCGGTTGGAAGCATGCCAAGGTGATCTACGATTGCCGAGGCGCGGAAGCCTTCGAAGCCATCCAGATGGCGGGACTCGAAGCGACGCCCCGTGACCAGTGGCCTCGCAAGATGCAGCACGCGATCGACCGCGTTGCGGCGAATGAACAGCGAGCTGTGGAAGAGTCGGCTGGCGTCACCTGTGTCTCACACGCCTTGGTCAACACCTTACAGAAGCGATACCCGGCGATCTCCGATGACAAGTTTTGTGTCGTGCCATGCTGCCCGAACGTGGCCGCCTTCTCACGCGAGATCACTCGACGTGATGAGTCCCGCCGCGAACTCGGCCTGTCGGACAAGTTTGTCGTGACATACCTGGGGAGTCTCGTTTGGTATCAGATGCCGGAGGAGTCGCTCCGAATCTTTCGCCTCATACGTGAGCTGCGGCCTGATGCCCACTTCCTGGCCATCACGACCGATCCGGCCAAGATGAAGACCCTGATCGAAAAATCGGGAATCGCCTCAACCAATACCACGGTCCGCTCCTTCCCACCGCAAGAGGTTCCTCGCTGGCTGGTCGCCTCGGACATCGGCCTGATGCTCCGCGACACCAGCGAAACCAACCGTGTCGCCTCACCAGTGAAGTTCGGTGAGTACCTTGCAGCCGGTGTCCCGGTCATCGTCTCGCAACACCTGGGCGATTGCACCGAGATCGTGCGGAGCCAAGGTTTGGGAGTCGACCTCGATCTCACATCGGATGACGCCGTCGTTCGTGAACGACTCCGAAGCTTTGTACGCTCAGGACCAGAGTGCGTCGCCGCCGCTCG
>JAYSUV010000243.1:0-14855 GCA_043718945.1 Planctomycetota bacterium | reverse complement strand
CACACGGGAGACGCAGCGCGGCGTCGCCGCAACCGAAGGGGGCTCGGGATGAGGTCATCGACGATGTCCCGGCATCGTCATGTTCACCTTCGCGTCCTGGCGCCTGGGCGTTAAATTCTGAATCGACGCGGTTCCCTGCGGTCAGAAGATTTCAACGCCAAGACGCCAGGACGCGAAGACGGGACGGACTTGGGGGGCCGTTCTACCAGTAAACCATCACTCACCGTTCGCCTCAGCGTCACCTGATCAGAATATCCTTGAGTGAGCGGAGCCGCCCCATGCCTGCCTCTGATTCTACCTCGCGGTTTTCCGACCGGGTCGCAGACTACGTACGGTATCGCCCGAGCTATCCCGACTCCTTGGTACAGACACTGGTCTCTGAGGCGGGACTCCGCCCGGCTTCGGTGGTGGCAGATATCGGATCCGGGACGGGAATCTCTTCCGATTTGTTTCTTCGGCTCGGTTGCCAAGTTTACGGAGTCGAACCGAATCGGGAGATGCGTGCAGCTGCGGAAGCGAGGTTTCAAGACGAGCCTCGCTTCCGGAGTGTGGCTGCGACCGCTGAAGCGACCACGCTGGACAATGAATCGATCGACCTTGTCGTGGCAGGGCAGGCATTTCATTGGTTCGACGTGGAGCGGACGCGTGCGGAGATCGCTCGAATCTTGTCACCGCAGGGGTGGATCGCTCTGTTCTGGAATAAGCGTCGAACGGAGTCCACAGTGTTTTTGAGGGACTATGAGCAGCTGCTTCTGGAGTTCAGTCCCGACTACGAGCAGGTCAATCATGCGCGAGTCGATGCGGCCTTACTGGCGGCGTTCTTCGGCGGTGCCCATTTCCTGACTCATACTTTCCCGTATTCGCAGAGCTTCGATTTTGAGGGGCTGCGTGGCCGATTGCTGTCCTCGTCCTTTGCTCCCGCAGCGGGGCATCCGCAGCACATTCCGATGCTCCGGGAGTTGGAGCGACTATTCCAAACCCATGCGATCGAGGGTCGCGTCCAATTTGACTACGACACCGAACTCTACACGGGGTCACTCGTTCAGACAAAGTCATTGTCCTGACTGGGGGCCGGCGATCAGTCTGTCGTCTCCACGCTCGAAGACAGGCTGGAAGCCTATCCCACGGGGCTGGCGGGTCTGACCGTTCGACTCATGCGGGAGACTCTCTGCGGCAGGTGAACACCATGCAGTTCGACGTATCCGCTTTTTCTGCCGATGGATGGACTCGCGTAGTGCGAGAATGGCAACTGCTCTTGCCGCCGAGGAGGGAGGCCTGATAAGTCAGCTGCTCGATTCTCCCGGCTGGCCCTCTGTGCCGTGGACCACCGATCACCGAGGAGGCTGTCATGGCTCTCGCGTTGACGAGCGACAATCAGTTGCGCAATTTGTTCTCGGGTCTAACGGAACAGACCTTCGAGGTGGAATACGGGATCGCCGACCCGCCGCTGATCGACTACCTGTCGGACATGCTGGTGCGGTTTGTGCGGATGGAAGCGGTGTTCGCGATTCGGGATGAGGTCGGACACCGCCTCGATCAAGTGGTCGACATGCTGCGGGAGGCGGAGTCTCGCGAAGCGGAGCCGCGCCGCGAGGTCCACCGCCACATCGGCGACTTCACACTGTTCTGGACCGGGGTCTATCCCGAGGGGCTACCGAAGCTCAAGCAGATCGACCGGCCCGACTGCTGGGTCAACTACCCCGAGACGGGCAAGCGGTGCTATCTGATCGCCAGTGAATACTCGGATGAGCCGCATCGTGAGGAGGCTCAAGTCCTGCGGCGACTCAGCATGCTGTACGACACCTGCCGCGAGGGCTTGTACCGCGTCCGCCGCGAGTGGGACAACCGCCCGCCGCAACGCAGGGCAGCGTGAGTGACTCAGACTTCGCGGAGGACGGATGTCCTCGTCCGTTCGTGTGGAAACCCTCGAGGAGCGACGGACCCGGAAGTCCGTCGGACCTCTCATTCAGGACCGCTGGAGTGTCACCACACTTGAAATAGCGTACGCATACACGTACTCTTTCATTTTCCCGGAGCCATCCCATGACAGTACTCACCGCCAGTGAAGCCCGAGCCAACCTGTATCGGCTGATCGACCAGACCGCCGAGTCGCACGTCCCGATTGTGATCGCGGGGAAGCGCTCCTCAGCTGTGCTGGTTTCAGCAGAGGACTGGCAAGCGATTCAAGAAACGATGCACCTCTTGTCGATTCCCGGCATGCGTGAGTCGATCCGCGACGGGATGGCAGAGCCACTGGGCAAAAGTGCCAAGGAGTTGAACTGGTGACTTGGGAAATCGTGTACGCTAAACAGGCACTCAAGGATGCGAAGAAGCTGAAAGCTGCGGGTCTGAAAGCGAAGGCGGAAGAGTTAATTGCCCTCTTGAAGGTCAATCCCTTTCAGAACCCGCCGCCGTTTGAGAAGCTCGTCGGCGACTTGGCGGGGGCGTACTCGCGCCGGATCAATATCCACAATCGATTGGTGTACGAGATTTTTATGAAGGAACGAGTCGTGCGTATCCTGCGCTTGTGGACGCACTACGAATGAAGCAGCCAAGTGAAACGTCCATCGCCCCCAAGAGGCGGAATCAAGAAAAAAGCCCAGTGGTGGCAACCACTGGGCTTTCTGTTCATCTCAACGCTGAGTTCGCTGGCCGCGAACTAATACGTCAGGATCGCATCGATCCCTAAGACAGTCTGGTTGAAGAGCTGTCCGCTATAGCTGGATCCGGTATAGGTCTGGCGATTCCCTGGTGAGAACATGTAGCGAACCTCGGGACGGATGACCAAGTTCGCGGTTGGCTTGATGTTGAAGCCGCCGGTGAGGGTTTGGTAGGACGTGCCATCGGCCTTGTACCACTCGTACCGGGCACCGGCCTTCAACTTGCTGTTGATGTCGTAGAAGGCGTAGTTGATCAAGCCCGTCGAGTTCCGAGCCACCCCATTCCCGGGAGGGCCAGAAACAAACGTTCCGGGAGTCGGGTTCGCATTGAAGTTGACCGGGGCATTCGTCGAGAGCACGTCAAACTGATGGACCGTGCTGAACTTGTCGCCCCACTTGCGGGTCAGGAAGAGACTGTTGATGGCCCCGTCACCGCGCCAACCCAGATCGCCGAGAAGCGTCGTGAAGTTGAACGTAGTCTTGTCGTCAATGTTGTAAGTGAGACCGCCGTGATAGGCATTGGCTTGGTTGTACTGGTAGAAGCCGCTATCCATGCCCAGCACCCAGCAATTGTGAACGATCAGCTTATCACTCACCTTGTACGACGCCATGACGCCGGTGTGAGTAAACGGTTCGCTGTTGTAGAACGTCAATTGACGGCTGAGGAAGAAGTTCCCGTTGGACGGGATGACCTCATATCCCATCAAGGTGTAGAAGTGTCCCGCCTTGACCGACAGATTCCCCGAGGCCACTTCGGCATAGGCCTGGGGCAAAGCCCATTCGTAAGCTCCGTGATTCCAGCCGTTGAAGTAGTCGTAGCGTCCTGGATTGACGTTCCCGAACGCCTGACCTTCGTTTCCGTCCAGACCGAAAATTGCGTCCGTCCGGAAACCCCAATCGAGGCCCTCGCTGCCATCGGCGACCTTGCCGAAGTAGAGGTACTGCTGGTTCAAGCCAAAGGTCTTGTATTCCTTCTGGTTCACAAATGGTCCGTTCCCCGCGAACGCACCGTCGGGAGCAGACTGGTAGCCAAACTGAGTGAAGCCGCCCATCACATAGCCGTTGTCGGTGAAGCTGTTTCCACCGCTCTCATCGTCGAACAGACTGGTCATGGCCCACGGATCACCCAGGTCACCCCCCAGATCGACCTGGCTGAAAAACTCCTCGGCCCGATCACCCAAGGGGATGTCGCCATCCGCTGCGGACGCAGAGGCCGCACATCCCAGACCAACAGCCAGCGTCATCAGCCAGCTGCGCATTGAAAACCGTCCCATGTGAATCACTCCTTTGGGTTGCGCAGAGCGCCTGCACTCCCGAATCTATGTGTGACGTGTCATTCCGAGAGGCCACTTCCCCCTCATGCGGCGCGGAAGAAAAAGCGTTGAGCGCGTGTCGAAATGTCCACTGCTCTTAGATCGACCACTCCATTCTTGAAAAATCCAATACTCTCATCGGTCCGTACGACTTAACTATTCGTCACGAGTCGATGCTGTCGATCGGCGATAGCTGCCGGAGGCGCTTGATAAATCGAGCGTTTTGCCTGAGCGTTGAGCGGTGGTGCCGTAGAACTGGGCAACCTCATTAGACCCGTCAATCAGGTGCGTCAATGGCCTCTTTGAATCGCTTGCTCTTCCATGTACTCACCACGACATCCACTGAGCATTAAGCGTTCAACCCATCTGCCGCTTGCGACATCTCCAACATCTGGTCCGTACTCTCCGGATCGATTTGGCGGCAGGTCTCCGTCAGCTTCTCGGCGAGGTCGCGCAGCTCATCGCGCCACTCAGCTTCGTCCATGCCGATCGGCGTGACCTGGGAGAACTCTCCACAGAGGAGGATCATTTTCATGACGTGCCGGAAGATGAGCCCCTCCTGCTTGGTCAGGTCGCGGCTCGTGACGAACTTCTGGAAGTCGTAGTTGAAGAACTGCAAGTCACCGATGATCCACACGGCCCTGATCGGTGTCTCGCGGATGCCGGGGTAGTCGCTGTCGAACAGCATCCGCATCTGGTCGCCCAGCGGGATCGGCCACTTGCGGTCCTCGAAGGGGATGTCCTCATCTTGCGGTGGGGCTGCAGCGGGGTTGAGTTCCTGGAGCGTGGCCAGTCCGCGCGAGATTAACTCACCATGCACCCGGCCCAAGCCGAGTGGACCGGGGGGCAGGTCTTGTGGCCACGGGACGCGGACCTGCCGAATCAACGAGGTTGGAATCTCCAGCAAGCTCTCCAATATCTGAATCCGCTCGCACGCATCGGCCAGACCCAAGTGCTGCAGCAGGTACGCCCCGTAGATCGGGTTCACGCTCCGGAAGACCAACAGCTTGTCGAGGTCGGCTGTCGGCGTGGCCGTGGTCGGCAAGTACGGCGGCGGGGCAGCGGCGAGTTCGGCAGCTGCGGCTTCGACGGTTTTGAGGCCGAGGAGTTCGGCAGTGCGGGATTTTTTGGCAGCGGGTTTCTTCTCGGACTTCGGAGGTGGTGGAGGAGCGGGGCGACCGAGTGTGAGAGAACTGATCTCCGGTTCTGGTGAGCGGGTGGGCGCTAGCCCCCGGTGAGTGTCCGGTTCGTTAGAACAGGGGAGTGCATCGAACTCGGAACCGGCGGCTAGCGCCGGGCCGCTCACAACGAGCCCAGCCCCGAACTCCTCTTCTGACGGACGGGCCAATGGGCCCGTCCCACGGGCTGACGCCGTCCCATGAGATGCGGGCTCCTCAAATTCGTCCTCGTCGGCGGCTTCCCCGTCCCAGGGGTGCGACATGATGAGCTGCTTCAGCGTCGCGGGCGGCGGCGGATCAAGGGCGAGAAACCCACCGGCCCAGAGCGTCAGCAACATCTCCTGCAACCGTGTCTCAGCCCGCTCCATTGACCCCGAATCGAGCAGCCGCTTCCGCACGAACGACACCAGCCGACCGACATCCGGCGACAGCTTCAGCAAGTACGCGAGGAGCCGCCACGGCAGTTGCCCCTTGCTCGCGAGCTTCCCCGGCGGAGCAGTGACCAGCTTCTGAAACTGCTGGTCGTTCCAGTATTGCTCATTGGGCCGGCGGGTCGGCATCTTCTTCTTGAGGGCCTTCTTCGCACGGATCAAGTTGAAGTCTTTGGTGTCCTCGGGAATCTGGTCGTAGCGTTCCTTCCACTTAGCCAGGCGCACATCGTCCTCATGAGCCAGCGAGTAGACGTACCCTTGATTGTCATACTGCGGTCGCCCGGCACGGCCAAAGATCTGGTGCGCCGAACTCGCGTCGATAATCGTCTTGCGACCAGGTGGCCCCTTCATCAGGCTGGTCATCACCACCGACCGCGCGGGGAGGTTAATCCCCGCAGCCAGCGTCTCCGTACAGACACAGACTGACAGGAGCTTCTGCTGGAACAGCTCCTCGACATGCCGCCGGTACTTCGGCAGCAGACCCGCATGGTGGATGCCGACCCCGCGAAACAGCAGCTGTTTAAGCCGTGGCCCGACGCCCGACTTCCAGTCCTGTTCATCGAGGTAGACCCCGAGTTGCTTCTGTTGCCCGCTGGCCAGGAGTGACTTCCCCCTCAGCTGTTCGGCCACATCCCAGCACTCGTTGCGATTAAAGCAAAACAGGAGAGTCGGCGTCTTCTCATGCTCGACCATGAACTCGATCTGGTCGGCGAGGAGCATGTCGCCGATCCAGTTGAACGACAGCGGCACCTTGCGCTGCGTCCCCTGCACCAGTTCCAAGCGGCGACCGTGCTTGGCCTGCAACCAGATCAGGAACTCGGTCGTATTCCCCACCGTCGCCGAGAGTAACAGCAATCGCACATGCTTCGGCAGGAGGGCCAGCGACAGTTCCCACACGACCCCGCGCTCGGGGTCATTAAACGAGTGGAACTCGTCCATCACCACGCCCGAAACGTTCTCCATCTCTGCTGTTTCCGGGTTGAGCAACCTGTTGAGCAGGATCTCCGCGACAACCACTAGCACCTTCGCGTCGGGGTTCACCCGCCGGTTCCCGGTCACCAGCCCCACATCCTCCGCCGAGAACCCCCAGCGCACCGCTGCGGCCTGCATCTCGCGGAACTTCTGCTCGGTGAGGGCAATCAGCGGGGTCGTGTAGTATGCGGTCTTTCCGGTATGCAGGGCTTCGAAGAGCGCTGCCTCGGCGATCAATGTCTTCCCAGTCCCGGTCGGGGCGCAGACGAGTACCCCCTGCTCGGTTGTGAACCACGCGAGTAACGCCTCCTCCTGCACCGGGTAGGGCGCATACGGAAGTTGATCGAGATAGCGGGCAGCGAGGTCATCCCGGTCAGGCACAGTCATCAGCCAGCACTCCGTCTTCGACAAATCATGTTCCAGAGAGAGTGTACGACGGATGAGACAAACTCCCTACCGTAATGCCCGTGACAATCGTGTGATGAATGGTCATCATCCTCAAACTGTTCCGTTCTCACAGGGATCGGACCAACCCTCTCCGCCTTTTTTGACGGGTGATCGAAACGATGGCCAAGGACATTGCCCCTCCGACAGACGACCAGATCCGGACGAGACTCAAGGAGTTGAAGCTCGAACTGGACCCTGACATCGCGTATGAGCTGCCGAATCTCTTCCCCAAGCTGGACGGCTGGTTCGCGAACGGGCCGATTAAGACAAAGGCCAAGCTGATCCGCGAGGTCGAGCCGACTCTGGAACGGTTGCTGAACAAGGGGGAGAAAGTCCTGTTCGTCTCCAAGGGCGTGCAGCAAGCGTTCTTTGAGGCGATGTTCATGGGGGCACTGTGGGCGTCCATGATTAACCAAACGGTGTTTGTCCTGACGAACGCCCGGCTCTTGATGATGCGGACCAATGGCAAGGGCAAGCCGCAGCATGCATTCTGGTTGATCTACTACAGCGAGATCACGAGGTTCTATAACGGTTGGTTTGGCTCCATGCAGCTGAAAATGGCCGATGGGAAGAAGGTCGAGTTCAACGGTTTTCCGAAACCCGACCGGGCCAAGATGGTCGAGGTGTTTGAAGACGCCATGGACGACTATCGAGCCAGCGGTTTTGAACCCGAAACGACCCAGTCGATGGAGTGCCTTTGCTCTCACTGCTACGAAGTCGTCCCCAAGGACGACTATGAGTGCGATGCCTGCGGGACGACCTTTTGGAAGCCCTCTCAGCTCGCCCTGCGCAGTCTGATCTTCCCATCCTGGGGAGACTTTCTGATGGGGCACTACGCATTCGCGTGCTTCGAACTGCTGGGGTATTTGATCGGATTAGCGGCATTCGGATTCGCAGCTGTCGGGGCGTTGAATCAGGGCCGACCGGAAGGCGTTGTCGGAGCGATGGTCACCTTGGCTCTGTTCTTTTTCTTTGCTCACGTCGTCGATGCGGCGGTGACTTATACGGTGGCAAAGAAAGGGATCTACCCGCGCGGCAAGCCGACGAAATCTGCGGACGACGAGGAGTGAGCGGGCGAGGTTCTACGGGAGGGCCGACGCTTGAGACTGGATGTTTGTGGCCATCGATTCGGCACTCTCGGTGCCTTGGAGATCAATCGGCTTCAGCTCTTCCAGATTGCGGAACCATGTCCATTGGCGTTTCGCAAACTGGTGCGTGTGGGTCTGGAGTTGCCCGATCGCCTCGGAGAGTGGCAGGCCGTCTTCGAGATGGGACAGCACCTCGCGGTAGCCCAGAGCTTGTCGAGCGGTGCGACCCAGGCCGTGAGGCGAATGGAGCAGCGTCTCGACTTCGCGAACCAACCCAGCTGCGAACATGGCGTCGACTCGCTGGCTGATACGCCCTCGCAAGACTTCGCGGTCGGGGTTAAGCCAGTAGACGTGTCGTGGTCGTTCCTCGGGGGGGAGGGGTGACTCTTGTTGCAGTGAGGAAGCGGACTGGCCGGTGAGGGTCTGAATCTCCAAAGCGCGGATGATGCGCCGCTGGTCATTCACATGCAGCCGCCGAGCAGTGGGAGGATCAACCAGTGCCAGCCTGGCATGCAACGCCTCCGCTCCGTGTTCATGAGCGAACTGCTCCAACTCTCGCCGTAGCACCCAGTCGGCAGCGGGGCCTTCGAAGACGCCTCGTAATAGCGAGCGCAGGTACAGCCCAGTGCCGCCAACGAAGAGGGGTATCTTGCCGCGCGACACGATCGACTCACTCGCCGCCAGCGCCGCGGTCATGTACTCAGCGGTCGAGAACTCCTCATGCGGGTCACGAATATCGAGCAGGTGATGAGGCACCCGCGCTCGTTCCTCCGGAGTCGGCTTGGCCGTCCCGATGTGCATCCCGCGATAGATCGTCATCGAATCGAGGCACACGATCTCCGCACCGATCCGTTGGGCCAGCGCGATGCCGACAGCCGTTTTTCCACTGGCGGTCGGGCCCGCGAGGAACCAGCATTGCTGAAGGAGAGGGGTAGGGATACGCATGGGGTAGAGAGTTGTCGGGTGGGACAAGCCGCTTGGGGCGCTGGCCCACCATTCCGGGGAGAACATCGAGCGAGGTGGGCCAGCGCTCCAAAGCGAGCCTGTCCCACCCTACCGCCATCTCAACTGCTCGCGCTGCGGTAGTGACTCAGCGACCACAGAAACACCCGCCGCGATCCCCACAGCGTCAATGCCGTCAACACCGGAGCAATCACAATCACCCACCCGTTCGGGCTGAGCAGCTTCTGCAACAACACCCGCGAAGGAACCGTGACGACCAGTAAGATCGGGATCACGAACGAGAACCCAAACCAGAATATCTCTCCC
Organism: Planctomycetota bacterium; assembly: GCA_043718945.1. GTDB lineage: Bacteria > Planctomycetota > Planctomycetia > Planctomycetales > Planctomycetaceae > TH-plancto1. The sequence goes on along the minus strand of JAYSUV010000243.1, from coordinate 5,497 downwards.
ACCACTCCCTGCCGATACATGTCCCCGGGATAGCGGGCAAACGAGGTCACATAGAACCAGAAGTCATACAACCCTTGGTTCCGCCCCATGAACACCGCTGCGCTCGCCAGCGCGATCATCATTCCGTAGAAGAACCCGACCGCCACCGCGACCAGAAACAAGTAGACCAGCGCACTGACGAGCGTCACTGTCACATGACTAGCAGTCACCGAGTACACCAGCAACCCCAGCGACACTGCCACTTGGGCCAGCAGTGATATATCCACTGTCTGGAATGACACGAAGAACTGCGTGTCGATTGGCTTCACGATGGCAAAGTCGAGATTCCCCGTGCGGATCTGCTCACTGAGATTGGCACAATTCGGCATGAACAGCATCTCAACGAACGCATTGATCAACATGCCGGTGGCCATGAACCCGTAATACTCGGGCTGCGACCAATCGCGGATTTTACTCACATAGCCAAAGATGATTTGAAACAGCAACAGTTGGGCGGCGATCCAGAAGCAGGTGGTGACGACTTCGATCAGGAAGTTGAGTCGGAAGATCATCTCGCGCGAGAGTGAGACTTTGAGGAACATCAGCCAGACCCGCCAGTAGCGGGGGCGGAAGGGCTTCGCGGGGGGATTCGGCTCCGACATGCAGGGACTCGTCATCAAGATGAGGGCAATCACTCAGGCACGTTACCGCGCTGGGCATCCTCTGGACAACTAGGAGTGACCGATCGCATGTCCATTTTCCCGATCAGGAGTCCAAATCCCGTCCTATTTCCCAGCGAGCAGTCACCGCCTCCATCGAGGTGATCTCAGTGATTACTCATCGGCCAATGGTTTGGCTTCCGGATGAGGCGTGCCCTCCGCGTCGGTTGACTGGTCGCTCTCCGGACTTGGGGGCATCAGTGGACTCTCTGTGAGAGGGGGGAGGGGAGAGGGCGATGCGCCGTGATCCCCGGCCTCACGCGGGATCTCGATCGACCAGAAAAGCCTTAGCAACCCCATCAGTCCGGCGGTGCCTCCGATGGCCACGGCACTGAGTCCGGCCAGCAACACCCAGTCCCCAAACAGTCGGCGGACCGCGAACGATGTCCCGCGATCGCCCCCAGCTCCGAAGGTCGAGATGTCGACCTCGAACATCCAGATCCAACGCCAGCTGAACATCACCAGAATCGCTGCCAGAGCCAGAAACGGCCCGTACGGCACAGCGGCCTCGCGCGAGATGCGGCGCGACAACGGACCCAGAACGAGGGCCAAGAGTGGCGCGATGAAGAAGGCGATCACCGTCGCCTGCCACCCGAGAAAGGCCCCGATCATTGCCATCAAGGTGACATCCCCGAACCCCATCGCGGGACGACCCAGAACCAGTTCGGCCACCTTGCGAATCAGAGCCGTTAACCCGGCACCGACCACCGCTCCGACCGCACTCCAGGCCAGACCGTGCCAATGCTCGTACTGCCGGATCCACTCGGGGATATACGGACCGCGCAGCTGGGGGATCTCCTCGTTCCAGTCGACCCACAAGTGTTCCACCTGCAATTGACCGGAGCAAACCGCAGCTGTCAGGGCAATCGTCAGTCCCAGGTTGATGACGAAGTTCGGGATGTAGAGCGAGGCCAGATCGGTCGCGGTGATGACCAGTAATAGCCCCAGACAGATCGAGTGGTACACGATCCGCAGGTTTTGCCCCTGGGCGTCGGGGAGAACCACCGGGGTCTCCTGACACTTGAGTTCGTGCATCGAGAACGCCAGTGCGGCCCCCAGCAGCAGGCCGACCAGCGTCACGAGCAGCGGCCAGCGGCGGACGGGGGTGTCACACGCCACCATCGCGGGGCGGGTGAGGGCACCGCAGACAATCGCAGTCACGACAGCACCCACGACTGACCAAGCAGCGGCGGGTGATTCAGCGAACAGTTGTTGGCACCACTCGAACACGAAGTGCAGTCTCCGGGGTCAGTCTGGGAGTGCTGAGGATAGGGCAGACCGAGGAGAGTTCCCATCGATCGATCAGGTCCGGCGCTGGAGACACCAGACAATGGCCCGGCCTTCCTCTTCGTGATCTGTGAAATAGACTTCGATGAGATCCTGCCGAATGCGACGAGAGATTTCCGGGATGTAATCCATTCGAATTCTCAAGTCTTCCAGGGTTTTCGGCGGTAGCTGCCCTGCAAAGACCACCTCGCCCTGTGTACTGGGAGAAAGCTGCAGGAGATGGTCAATCCGAGTGGCTGCTCTCAGGATTCGCTCGTGCTCGTCCAGACTGGCATCGAGACACAGATCGGTCAAGTCTTTATATGCACCGACAGTCCATTCCACAGTGACCATCAGGCGGCGTCCATCTCATCGAATCTCGCCAGAATTTCACTAAAGGACATCGTTTGGGGTTCGGACCGAGGCTTGGACAACCACCGCAGGATCTCCTGTCGCTCTCCTTCGTCAATCTCCAAACTCCGAATGACTGCACCGAATGCCTCCACCGCTCTGACCATCAACGGCAAAACCTCTTCGAGGGTCAACGGCATTTCACTCGCCAGCTGCTCCGCACTCATGGGCTGGCCACTTCGAATGAGTGCCACAAACGGCTTCAACTCCGAATCGAACTGGTCCACGGCTCGATCAATGAGTCGATTCGTGGGAACACTGATGGGGGGCATGGTGAGAACAGGCATGGCGACCTCCGCGTAGGAATGACCGAGATCATTGTACTCCGACGGCGATTCACCACAAGATGCGGGACCAGCGAGCGGCAGTCGTGAGTCTGCCGAGTCCCTCGCATGGCGATCCGCAGCCAGAGCCTCTCTCGTAGACTCCTTCGCTGGCGGGTGCGAGACGCACTTTGCAGCTTGGATCAGTGCGCCCCGCCGAGTTGGCCACTCAGCCTCTTTGTCCCGGCAGGGACACCCGATCATAGCCCACCGTTTCAACGGGGGGACCGAGGCGCTCGCGATCGCCTCAGCCCCGTGAGGGGCGACAGACTCTTCGAGGGCGAGCGTGGCGGCGGGAGTTTCTGTCGTCCCTGCCGGGACTCATCTCTTGGTTGCACACCGACCACCCACCGTTGAAACGGTGGGCTAATATCAAACCGTCCCTTCCGGGACGAAGAGGGGCAGGCCCCCAGAGCCGTGGGGCAATCACAAAGTGCCTCTCTCGTCACTCCTTCGCTGGCTCTCCGGATGAGTATTCATCCTCAGAGATTCAGAGAGAGTGCGAGACGCACATTGTGGTTTTGTAGCGTGGCACCCGCTCCGTCAGTGACTTGGATTTCCGCCCCGAAGGGGCAGCCACAGACCAGCCCAGGGCAGAACGACCCACGGGAGCGCCGCCCTGGGTCACGATCCCCCATGAAGTCCCAGCCCTGAAAGGGCGAAACAACCCACCGCGGCGCGCCCCTGTGCCGCCCTTTCAGGCAACTCCGTGAAGGATTTTCTCAGGGATCACGCTCGCAAGGTGGCAACACGATTCCGGCCCCCTCTCCCCCGCGATCGATGTGGCTTTCACTGTGTGCGTTTTGCGGGGGAGAGGGTTGGGGTGAGGGGGCCATATCCGCTCGCTCAGGCCCCCTCACCCCGGCCCTCTCCCCCACAGTCGAGTCCTCCTCGAAAGCAACGCCGAATGTGGGGGAGAGGGGGTAGAACCTTGAGAAACACCTTGCGGGAATCCTTGACGGCGTTGCCTTTCAGCACACCCAGGGCGGCGCTACGCGGCTCTCGCCGCTGCGCTCTGCCCTGCGGTGCCCCTACGGGGCGGAAGCAGGGAGCGATCACGGGACAGTGGTCGCAAACCGCGTCTCGCACTCACTCAAAGATTCCGCCTGACATTCCTGTTGACATTGGGACGCACGCGACGACAATCGTTGCCATCCAAGAGTGCTTCGATTCTTCGGGAGATGCCTTCCGACGAGCATTCCCGCAGTAGACAGAATTCGCGGCTGTGATCGACAGAAGCCGCTTCTGCCTAACCCGAGTTATTCCTCTACATCAATCACGAATGACCGATCCAATGAAGGCAGATAGGCTCGCAGCACTGTTCTCGGAGATGCAATCCGCCTCGGAAGGTATCACATACTTTGCCGTCAATCTGACCGCAGACGAGAATTGCCAGATTCTCGTCGGTAGCAAGAGTGCGGCTAGCGGGGTTACCGAATCTGAGCCGTGTCGGGAATTGCGGTCCGCTTGCCAAGTTAAGGGGCAAGTGCTTCTTGATCTCTGGGTATCCACGAAGATGAAAGGCGTCGCGGTCAATACCCTCGAACACCTACGCATTTTCGTATGTATTGGCGGTAACGCAATCATTGAAGAGTCTCTGGCTCGCGAGTACTTCCCACAGATTTTCGAGAAAAAAGTGATTGTGCCTACGGGCCTAGCGTCGTCAGCGACCGTTGAAAACGTCCATCCCAGCGAACTGAAGCGTTCACCAACGCCAAAGAAGCGAATGGCCATCCTAAAACGAGACGAATACAGGTGCCGTGTTTGCGGACGGTCGCCGAATGACAGCGTCGATATCCAGTTACGGCTCCATCACTTTATCCCTTGGGCAAAAGGCGGGCTCACTAATGAACGCAACTTGATGACTCTGTGGCACACATGTCACGATGGGCTTGACCCGCACTTCGAGCCGCAGCTTTCAAACATATTCCGGGAAACGTTCGATGGATTCAATGAGTTTGCAGAAGGACTAAAAGACGCGACCAAACGGCACCACGAAGCAGTGCTTCGATACCGGGATGTCGTGCGTCAACGGCCCAATCACGAATCTGAGGAATAACAATGGGTTGAACCGGAGCCCGCAGGGCAGCACTGGTGGCTCGCTTTGTAGCCTGCGGGTGTGCCTGGGCACAAGAGGTTCGCCGTGATCAACCTCTCGCGACTAGAACCTCTTCCGGCTGCGCCGCCCCATTCGCCCAAAGCGGCAACCGGGGCCACCCGGCGAGCGAAATGCCTCGTTTCTCGCTGTGACGACGGTCATGCACGAGCGCCTCATCCAAGCTAATACCGGAGGTCGGGGGCATCCTGATCGGGAGGGCGAGGCTCCTGCCGAGCCGGGCGTGCCAGACGGTGTTGTCCCTGGCACGCGGCTCAGCAGGAGCTTCGCCCTCCCCACTGTCGCGAACCCAATACTTAAGCGTGGACGCGGCACTAGGCGGGGTGGCACCGGTTGGCTCGCTTTGGAGCCTACCGGTGTGCCTTAGCACAAGAGGTTCGCCGTGATAAACCTCTCGGTGTGAGAACCTCTTTCGGCTGCGCCGCCCCGGTAGCCCAAAGCGGCAACCGGGGCCACCCCTCGGGAGGGCAAGGCTCCTGCCGAGCCGTATCCACCAGACAGCGCGTCCCCTGGCTCGCGGCTCAGCAGGAGCTTCGCCCTCCCAACCGGGCTTGGCTCAACCCCAATTCTGAGCCTTGACGGGACACTAGTGCCCCCGCCAAGCTAAGAACTGGGGTAGGAGGGCTGGCCGATATCGGTGAGACTTCGGGGGCACAAGGAGGTGCTCATGAACAAGAAGTATG
>JAYSUV010000242.1:0-14903 GCA_043718945.1 Planctomycetota bacterium | reverse complement strand
GACCGAGTGGCGAACTCGTTCCAGAGAACTCCGTCGCTTGACAACTTCCCGAGACTGATCCTCTCTGGAAATCCGCGACCAGACAGCGTACGCACAGCCATCTGAGAACCACAAAGCGACACGCTTCGCAGTTGCACCTGCAGGGTGTTTGAAGTCCGGGGAAACCCGGAGTGTGTGGAGGGAGGGGGAAAGGTCTGTGAGAGGGCGAGAACCCCGTCGACCTAATTGCTTACTTAGCATCTCCCGTTCAGCGCATGGGAAAATCGCCTGCCTCAAGCCACCCAGGGACAGCGAATCATGCGAAAAGTCAACAGATGTGTCGTATTAAAAAAATCGTTACTGTCAGCGCATCCAGAGCGATACGCCAAGCCGGATTAACATGGCGAACACGCGACGCTTCAACTGCTGAACATTCTCTGGAGCGTGAAATTCATGGAAAGTGAAAATCACGCCTGTCTCAATCCCTTGGCGACATGGTGGATCATAGCTCAACAAATGATACTTGGGGCTGTGCCTCGAAGAGCGTTCCGATAGGAAACATGGTGTTGACGCTGGCCTGGTTCGTGGAAGCTCCACCGATTGAACTCACCCCACAGGATTTCACTCATTCAATGAACAGCACTTCTTCTCCTCGGTCATGGCCACTCAGGGACTACGAGGTGACCGAATGAACCCCGGTCACATTGCCGTACTTCCAGTCATCGAGTCGCTGCAGGCCTCCCAGGCACGCCATCCGTTGGTCGGTCACCGCTGGCTTGTGGCGGTTTCTGGCGGCCCCGACAGCATGGCACTCTGGCGAGTGGCCTGGATCACAATGCAGGAGCAGGGCGGCGATCTCATCTGTGGGCATGTCGACCACCAGCTGCGACCCGAATCGGGCACCGACAGCGAATGGGTCCAGCAGCAGTGCGCTGAACTCGGTGTCCGCTGTCTCATCGAGAAGGTCGAACTCCCCGCGCAGGACGGCCAGCGGACCGCCATTGAGGAACAGGCACGCCATGCTCGCTATGCCGCCCTCACCCGCATAGCCCGCTCGGTCGGAGCCACAGCTGTCCTCACCGGGCACACGGCGGATGACCATGCGGAGACGGTGCTGCACCACCTCTTTCGAGGGACCGGGCTGCGCGGGCTGTCGGGGATTCCCGAGGTGCGTTCTCTCGGGGAGGGACTGGTTCTTTGGCGACCGCTGTTGAGCATCCGCCGCGAGGCCATCGTCGCCTGCTTGCATGAACTCCACCAGTCGTGCCTCATTGACAGTTCCAACTCCAGCGACGCCTTCACCCGCAACCGCATCCGCCATGAGTTGCTGCCGTGGCTGGAGCGGGAACTCAATCCTCGCTCCGTCGAGGCCCTCGTGCGCCTCGCCGAGCAAGCTGCCGAGCAGCAGTCGTGGATCGAGGAGGAAGCCGAGCGTCTGCTGGCCGCCGCTCTCGTGACTCCCGCTACCGAGGTCGTCCGTCTCCACCGTTCGCTCCTCGCCACCGCCCACCCCGTCCTCGCCCGCGAGTGCTTCGTTCGCCTGTGGGTCTCCCAGAACTGGCCCCGCCAAGCCATGACAGCTGAGCACTGGCACCGCCTCGTCGAGGTCTGCCCCGATCACGGCCCGCCCGCCGTGCAGATGCCCGGTGGGATCGACGTGCGCAGACGAGGGGAGATGTTGGTGATCGCGGGGAGCGATCAGCGATCAGCGATCAGCAGTCAGCAGTCAGCCATCAGCGGTCAGCCAGAGGGGTAGTTGTGTATCACTCGCCTGGAGACTTGGCACCAGTGCGGGCACGTAGATCCCGAGGTATTGCACGCTAGAAACGACACTTCTCGCCGAAGCCGACTGCTTGCCTTGGCATGCAAAGCCGACTGCGTGATGGTCGCGACTCATGCACTCCGGAATCGGATGACGGAAGAGATGGATTTGTACACAGATTTCGCTGATCGGCACAGATTCTCGACCGCAGAAGCAGGTACAGACGGCCAGCGGTCGCTGCCGAAGTCTGCGGCTGATCTGTGAAAATCTGTGCGATCTGTGTACCGCCACAACAGAGACGACCTACGGGCCGCTGGTTCGTGGATCTCTCGGGAAAGCTGTCGGCCTGTCGGCTTCAGCGCGGAGTGTCCTAGAAATCGATCTCCTCACCCCCATTCGCCGTCAGCAGCTTCTGAAAAAGTACAGGATCGATCAGTTCAGGGTTGAAGCGCTTGACGGAGCCATCGGCCATCAGAACATTGACTTGATGCCATTCATGTCTCGGATTGGTGTGGCGAGAAGAGACGACGCTCGGAGAACCCCCATCGGCCCCGAGTTCATTGAGTGTCAACGACACGCGGCGAATATCAATATCACGCGGCTCGGTCCACGGAATTCTTAACCCGGCACACTCCACAGCCATGATCGTGTTCGACGTGCCGTCGCCGACTCCGTTGTACTCAAACACCGTGTCCGAGGTCGGAAAGATCGTCCCTGGCCCGGTGATGAGCGCATAGTCGGTGGTCGCCAATCCGTTGACCAATCGTTCTTCCCGGTGTGCCGGGCAGCGATACGGGGTTGGCTCCTGCGCTCCTACTTGTCGGTTCGGTCCGCTGTCCCAGGATTGAGTCGGGTCATAGCCTGCGCCCAGGGGCTTCGCATCCATAAACGGGAGGATCTGTACTCGCCACGACACTGCGGGTGTGCCGTACACGGGCCGGAAGTCGCCGATCTCTTCGTTGTTGTAGATGCCAAATCCGATCTGCTTGAGATTGTTCCTGCACCCACTGATATCGGTTGTCCAGTGATATGTCGTGACACTGGGGAGCAGTAACACGATTCCCACCAGCATTACCAGCGGGACCACCAATCCGATGGCACATTTCCCGTACCGGACTTCCGTGAAGATCCCCCAAAGATTGAGCAGGCCATGCACGACGAATGTCCAGATGAGTGTCTGTGAACTGATCCCGCCCAAGTAACCGTAATTCAACAGACCACACCACATGAGAGGCAAGCCGCCCCACATCAATCTGGCGAGACCGCGAAACCGCTGCTTCGGCAGTTTCCAGATCATCACCGCCATCGCAAGACACAACGCCACAGCCAGTCCGCAGTACCAGCGTTGCCCGGCAATTTCAGTGTTTGTAAAAGGAGGGAACTGGGGCATACGACCTCCCGGTGATCGGTATCGAGACATGGTCAGTGGGTGCAGAGCGACCATCCTACCATCTCGTCCGCCGGGGATGCGAGATGTCGGTCCCCATTCAACGGGCCATGTGTGTGCGTCAGAACAGTCGGCTGCCGTGAGACTCTGCCCCCCCCGCAATGACACACCCACAGCCACCTGCCCGCGCGGAATCCCGACTAACACCAAAATCGGTAGCTGGGTATCATTGGGAAGGAGCAGGTGGCGTATTTCGCCATCAGATCGCCCCTCAACGATCTTCCCGATTGTGTGCATCAGGAGAACTATGACATGCCCATCAGCGTTCCCCAGGAGGAGAACCTGGTCCTCAACATGATGCCGATGATCGACTATCTCTTATTGCTCAACATTTTCTTCATCGCCAGCAGTCGTCTGGTCGAACCCGAGATGCAGTACGACATCAATCTGCCGACTGTGACCGAGGCCCGGCCGCTCACGGCGCTTCCGGATGAGATCATTCTGAATGTCACCAGTGAGGGAGTCGTGATCCTCAAGGGGCAACCGAAGTCGCTGTCTGACGTGGAAATCGACCTGAAGCAAGCTGCCAAGCGTTATGCGGATCAAGTGGTCCGCATCCGGGGCGATGGAGTCGGCCCGTATCAGCATGTGATGAGTGTCTTGCAGGTCTGCCAGAATTCCGGGATTACCAAGATCAAGCTCGATGCTCGCGGCGAGGAAGCCCCCCCGAAATGACATTGGCTCTCGACTTACCCGCTCAACTCTGGCCGCTACTGGAACTGGTCTTGGCGATCTTTCAGCCCGCGATCGTGTTGTTGTTGTGCGGCGGAGTGGTCGTGGCCTCGATGCACCTGTTTGCCATGCTCGGCACCCAGTGGGGGAACCGGCGGGTCACTGGGAAGGCGCTGATCTTCTCTCTGGGGATTCATGCCTCGTTGATCTGCGCCGTGGTCGCGATGATCCCGGAATACCAGCCCCAGGTGATCCGCGCGGCCTTCGACACCGACCGGCAGGTCGATGTCACGATTGACTCTTCGGCGTTCTCGGAAACAACGGGGTCAGCTGACGCCACGGACTCTCTTGCCACAGGGGCCTCACAGGCCGTTCGGCAACCGTGGGACAGGATTTCCACCACGCTGGCCTTGGCCCCCGAGCGGACTCGTGTCGAGGTGCCGGACGCTGCCCCTGCGGCCATGGCTCTTCAAGAAGATCGACCGGCTCCGCCATCGGTCGATGTTCCCGATCCGGTGTTTGTGCCGCTGCCTCCCTCGGCGACCGAATCGAGTGAACTGGCCAAGACAGAAATCCCCCAGGACTACAACCCGGCTGCCTATCAGCCCGTCATGGATGTGGTCGCCCGGCCCGAGCCGTCGCAAACGCCGTCGCGTGCCGCTCCCGCCATTCCGAGGGCTGCACCAGGGCTGGCGTCGCTGCCCGAACGTGCCCAGCTGACACGGTTGCCTCGCCCGGCGTCGAGCCCGCTCGACCAGCCGCTCACATCCGACTTTAACCCCGGAGCCGAGACGGCGTTCCCCTCGGCACTCCCCAGCCCGGATGCGGATGTTCTGCCAGAGATGCGACCGGAACAACTCCCACAGCGAGTCGGTGCAGCCCCCTTTTCCATCACCGACTCGACCGGAGATGCCTCGACGCCCACGGAATCACTCCCCGCCCAGTCGGGCGCGCCGAGCGTGATGCCGCAGCGGTCCGCTCCCCGTCCCATTGCTGGATCGTCGGGGGGACTGGCCAAGTTGGACCGCACCAAACCTCGCTCAACCCCAGGAACATCTCCGGTCAGGAGTACAGACCCCAGCCTCGCGACTGAGCCACTCGACCTCGGAATGGAGTCCCTGCCGAATCTGGTTCGACCACAGGAGCTGATCGCGAACTCCTTGCCAGCTCAGTATCAGCTACGAGCCAAGGAGCAGCGACAGCAGGCCCTGCAGCAGTTCGGGGGGACCGCCGGGTCCGAGGCGGCTGTGGACTTGGCTCTGAAATGGCTGGCGAGTATTCAGAACGCCAAAGGATACTGGGACGGGGACGCTTACGGAGCCGGAAAAGGCAGTGTCGACGGGGAAGTCAATCGCGAATTCTCCGGTCATGACGCAGACACGGGGCTGACCGCCTTGTCCGTTCTCGCTTTTATGGGCAAACAAAACACCCTCGAAGAAGGGGACTACTCAGAGAATGTGACACGGGCCCTGCACTGGCTGGTCAATCAACAAGGGAAGAATTCTCAGAACATTGACGGCTACCTCGGCGGTCATGGCAGCGAAATCGCGGGCATGTACTCTCACGCGATCGCCACCTTTGCGATTGCCGAAGCGTACGCGATGACCAAGGATCACGCCCAAGCCGAATTCCTGCTGGAACCGCTCCGTAAAGCTGTGGGGTTCACTCTGCTGTGCCAGCTCGATGACGGTGGTTGGCGCTACTTGCGAAATCAGCAGGATGGCGGCGACATGAGCATCTTCGGCTGGCAGGTGATGGCCCTCAAGAGTGCCCAGGCGGCGGGCCTGGAGATTCCACTGAAGGCACGTCAGAAGATGATCCTCTTCCTGCAACAGAGGGGGCTCGGGAAAGCGGGTGGTCTGGCTGCGTATCGAGTCACTGCGCCTCCCTCGGTCGCGATGACCGCAGAGTCTCTGTTCTGCAAGCAGATGCTGGGTGGGGTGCGGGAACACCCCTCCTGCGAAGAGGCCGTCAATTTCCTATTGGCCAATCCCCCCAGACGCCAGTCGATGAACCTGTATACTTGGTACTACAGCACGCTGGCGATGTACCAATACGGTGGGGAGCAGTGGGACCGCTGGAACGTCCCGCTGCGTGATCTGCTGATCTCGGAACAGGTCACCACCGGGCCCTTTGCTGGCAGTTGGGAACCGCGCGACCAATGGGGCGGCTACGGAGGCCGGATCTACTCGACCGCCTTTGCCACCCTGACGCTGGAGGTCTACTACCGCTACCTGCCGCTGTACCGGACCACCGCTCCCGCCGCTGCGGGAGCACCGCGGGATGCCGAGCCGGTCGGCGAGCCGTCTTTGAAGTAAACTCCGCACGGTCCGGAGCGATACATCACATCCACCTCTGTGTGAGCGCCAGGCGGCTCACAGTACGAACCAGCGGCGAACGTACGACGGACTTCCGAGTTCTTCGCTCCGCAATGCATTCCTTACGGGCGGACGAGGTTGTCCGTCGCAGGATCGTTCTCATTTCACTCTGCCAGAATTCGAAGGCGGACAGACTTTGCGGAACCTCCAATTCAATAATGTGCCGGGCTGGTTCTCCTCGGCCAGTATTCCCTAAACTCACTCCCATGACACACGAACCTCTCCCCGAAGCCCCCGTGAACCCGCTCCCCTGCTATGTGGGGATCGATATCGGCGGCACCCGCATCAAGGCCGGGGTCGTCCGCGAGGACGGGACGGTCCTCGCCAACGCCGCCTTTCCGATCAAGCTCGACGCCGGGCGGGACGAGGGGCTGGCACACCTGTATGCCGTCATCGACCGCATCATCGCCGAGAGTCAGTCCCGTTCGCAGATCGTCGGCATCGGCATCGCTGCTCCCGGAACGATGGACATCCCCGCCGGAATCATCTTCCACCCGTTCAACCTGCCGGGCTGGCAAAATCTCCCCATTAAGCAGCTGGTCCACGAGCGTTTCGGGCTGCCGGTGGTGTTGCAGAACGATGCCAACGCAGCGGCTCTGGGCGAGAGCTGGCTGGGGCGGGCGCAGGGGATGAGCAGCCTGATGTTCTGGACGCTGGGGACTGGTGTCGGCGGCGGGATCGTCCTGAATGGGCAGGTCTGGGAGGGAGCCCACTCGCACGCCGGGGAATGCGGTCACATGATTATCCAGCACGAGGGCGGCCCCCGCTCCGACCACGGCATCCACGGCTCCGTCGAGCTCTACGCCGGGTCGAAGGGGCTGCTGCGGCGGTGCAAGGAGGCATTGGCCGCCGGAGCCAAGTCGTCCCTGCGAGCCCGTATTGAAAACAACGAGACCGTGACCCCCATCGTAATCGCCGAAGAGGCCAAAGCGGGCGACGGTCTCGCCGACCGCCTGATCATGGAGACAGCTGTCTATCTGGCAATCGGCACCGTGAACATCATGCACACGCTGAACCCGGCGATGGTGCTGTTCGGCGGGGCGATGACGTTCGACCAGCACAACAGCGAACTCGGTCGGCGGTTCATCGCCAAGGTGCGCGACGAGGTGAAAGCGAGAGCCTTCCCGATCCCGGCCCAGCGGACGATCATCGACTACGCCTCCCTCGGCGGCGACGCCGGGTTTATTGGCTCGGCAGGGTGCATACGGGGGTATTTGAAACGGTTGCTGGATTGAGAGGTGGGCACAGCCGCATCCGTCCCAGCTGGTTCCCGAGCCACGATTCATCGAGCCGTAAGCGTTAGCGCCCGGAGAATGTGGCTCACGGCTATTCGGGCGCTGACCCTTCCGGGTCTGTCTCTTTCTCGCGAGGAAGCGATGGAGTTCAATCCGGTGGTCGATCGAGGGCCGGAGAGTGGGGATTCCGAATTCGTGGCTGAACTGATGCGATGCAGCCCGCGCGTCTCTCTGGTGTCTGCGTCGCCCAGACACCCAAAGCGATGTCTGGGCCAACCCACCCGACGCCGCTCCTACATCCATCGGGGGCCCCGAAGATTCACTCGCTTGATCACCTGATCAGCTTGGGGTAAAATAAAAAACAGCTTCTACGTCAGTGAAGCGATTCAACACTCTACATGGAGACAAGACGATGCGTGCTTCTGTGCTTCTGTGACTCGGCATCTGCGCAGTACCGGTTACGGGAACTACGCACAGACATACCCGATCACTGGTGATCCGGAGCGTCATTATACGGGAAACAAGCCGACGACTGATGGAGTGGAGGTGTCAGGCATGTGGGTCTATTCGATTGGCACCCCTCCAGTTCCAGTTTCGAACCCTCTCAATGTTACGATTTGGGGCAACTTGAATTCTCCAACCTTCGACGGTGGACCCATTACACCGAACGTATGGACTCAGAGCAACTTACCACCACCAGTATCGATTCTTTCCGCTTTCGGGAATTGGTCCAGCTACATCCTGGACGACCCTTCCCAGCTATTACGTTCCCTTGTGATTCGTCGCCACGAGTGACGATCGGTTCTCGGATAGCAAAGGATCGCTATGATGACGCCTCGCTGTAACGTAGGGATTTCGCATCAGCGAGGTTTCACAATCGTGGAATTGTTGGTTTCAATCGCCATACTTGCATTGCTCGTCGCGATGATTCTTCCAGCAGTCCAAGGAACCCGTGAACGAGCACGAAGCATCACGTGCAAATCCAATCTCAGTCAACTCGGGAAGGCCGTTCATTCGTTTCATGCCACGAATAATCGATTCCCCAGCAGCCCGAGTTGGCATGCCGGAGAATTTGACGGTTATATCGATAGTACCCCTGCACCCAATGGGCGATGGCCAGTGGTGTTTGGTTGCCCGAGTGATAACATTTCCGTGTCAGACAGGCGTTTTTACACCAGCTATTGGAAAAACATGGGAAATCAGAAAAGCAAGACTGAAGTCGGCTTTGTCAACACAACGTCGTCTCAGTCAATTCCGGATGGTTTATTCAATTCCGCATGTATGAGCGAACGGCTCAATCCGATTTTGATAGATGATTATGTGCAGAACGTGACCGGAGACATTCGAACTGAATACTACTATGTATCGAGACGATGGCCCGACGTGTCCTATCACCAGCAGTTTGCCGATGATTGTCGCTCCGCAACCCGAGTGGCCAGGGCCGTACTGATCACATTTGGGCCGGTGTATACACATGTCATTCCGCCGAACGGAAAGTCATGCTACAATCAAGGGAATTACAGGGACGATTTGGTATTGGCTCCGATTCCGATGATTATCACCACGCCATCCAGTAATCATACGGGAGGTGTCAATCTTCTCATGTGCGATGGTGCTGTGCGATGGGCATCGGAGTCGATTTCCCAAGAAGTGTGGATGGCCATCGGATCCGTTGCCGGAGGGGAGAGCGAGAATGAATTCTAGGCAAGGATACTTGGGGTGTTGGCTGGGATTGCTTCTCATGGGAATGACGGGGTGTGGCCCTGCGCTGGCGCCGACTTCTGCGACAGTCAACAATTCGCGGTGTCTGATCACTTCACTGTCTCTGGACTCGATCAAACAGACAAGTGATACGATCAAGCTTAAAGCCGGATCACAAGTTGTGATGCATTGCGAGGGTAAAACAGTGGGAGTCTACGCTTTTCCGAGCAAGAAGGGCCGATATTTCTATCCACCCGCGGGCCGAAAGGCCGCCAGGGAGATCAAGTTTCTAAGTCCGATTCTGGTTGCGACGATCGTTCGCGCGGGGAGCAATGGCAAAGATGTTGTCGAGGCGGATTTCAACTCGAACAATTCGATCGACACGCTTCCTGATCTCAACGAAAATTCATTTTCATGGAAGCAGGAGATTCAGGTGCCCACGCGGAGAGGGAGCTATGAGTTTCGTATCTACGCATATTGGATCGGTGAGCCCGAAGTGGAACCGGGCACACCTTATAACCCAGACTTTCATGTCTTGGGCACCTGGAAGACAGTTGTTGAGTGAGGGCGGGGGGCGGGAGCGACACAGACTCTGACCATTCGACCGTCGATGCATCAGCGAGCCGTACTCCACAGGCACTCCGTTGGTGGGGTAGCCCAGACGCTGCTTTGAGCGTCTGGGTTGTGCAACAACAAGAGGTTACGGAGGAGACTCTCTCCTTTCAATTCCTCTTGTGCCATAGCACTCAGGTAGGCCCAAAGCGGCCAACCTAGGCCACCCCGCGAAATCTGTGTACGAATCCCTCCCTTCCGACATCCGAATCCGGAATGCGTGAGTCACAACCAGCACGCGGTCTGCTTCGCATTCGAATGCCAGCTGTCGGCTTCGGCGAGAAGTGTCGTACTGTTAATGTGTGAGTGCGAATAGACAGCACAGCTGTACTTCCCTCGTACTTAGATGCGAACGAAGTCGGGTTGCGATAGCATTTCGGTCTCCCCTCTGCCGATGCACATATTCTGAGTCGTCCGATGTCCACCAGTGACCCACTTCTGAAGCAACTGGAAGTCGCGCGGCGTGATTTGCTGGAGTTGTCGACGCAGAATCGTCTGCTGGATACTAAGCGGGACCAGGACTCGGGACTGAGCCTGGAGATTGAAGATGAACTGGCGGACCAGGTCTTCCGCCTGCTGGTCACCGATGCCAAGTCGATGCGGTTTGAGCAGGGCGAACTGGCGGCCGTGGTGGCCACCGAGGAAGATGCTCCCGCTGAATCTGAACCGCTGACCGCAGAACCGCTCATCGATGCCGACGACGCTCCCAAGAAGCGAACCACGAAGAAGCCCGCGACCACGGCGACAAAGACCACCGTTAAGCGGGTCACCAAGAAGGCTCTCTCGGTCGCGAAGGTGGCTGCCCCCGCGAAACCAATCTCTGCGGAGGTGCGTCAGAGCGACGCGGTACTCCACACCGTCCTCGATCCCGAGGAACTCGACCGGCGGCTGCTCGGTCTGTACACCGACGCGACCGCCTCGTTTCAAGAGCAGGGGGTCAACGTCCTCTACTTGGCCATCGGGTTCTTAAAGTGGTTCGAGGCAGACGATCCGAACACGCCTCGGTTTGCTCCGCTGCTCATTATCCCGGTTCGCCTCGAACGGGCGGGGGCCGGTTCTCGATTCAATCTCGTCTACACCGGCGATGACATCGAATCGAATCTGACGCTGCGGACCCGGCTCAAGATGGACTTCGGGATCAACCTGCCCGCTCCGCCCGAGGAGCTGGAGGATCTCGTTCCGTCGATGTACCTGAAGCAGGTCGCCGCAGCGGTCCAGGACCAGCAGACGTGGGAGGTCTTGCCCGACGACATGGTGCTGTGGTTCTTCTCGTTCACCAAGCTGTTGATGTACCGCGACCTCGACCCGACCCACTGGCCCGAAGACAACAAGCTTACTGACCGTCCGTTGATCCGGGCTCTGCTCGGCGAGGGGTTCGCCGCCGCTCCACCACTGGTCGAGGATGGTCAGCGCTTCGACCACTTGCTCTCCCCGGCCTCAACGAGTCATGTCATCGACTGCGATAGCTCGCAATCGCTGGTCGTCGCCGAAGCCGCCATGGGCCGCAACCTCGTTATCCAAGGACCACCTGGCACCGGCAAGTCGCAGACGATCACCAACCTCATCGCAGCTGCAGTCAAGAGCGGCAAGACGATCCTGTTCGTGGCCGAGAAGATGGCTGCTCTCGAAGTGGTGAAACGCCGATTGGAGAAGATCGGCATCGGGGATATTTGCCTGGAACTCCACAGCGACAAACTCAATAAGAAGGTCGTGCTGGCCGAGATCGAGCGAGTACTTAAGCTCGGGCAACCGCTGGCCTCTCCGGAATTGGCCGAGACGGTTGCGCGTCTGACGCAGGTGCGAGACGAACTCAATCAGCATGTCGACCGCATGCACACGGAGATCGCTCCCTCGGGACTATCGCCCTATCAAGTTCTGACCGAGCTGATCCGGTTGCGGGCCGAAGGGGCTCCGATGCCGGAGTTCGAACTCGCTGGGGCGGAGAAGTGGAAGCCGGAAGAGATGCATGCCGCATGCCGCCAGCTGGACGACTACGCCCGCCTGCTCGGTGTGATGGGCAATGCCAGCCAGCACCCGTGGAGGGGGTGCAAGCTCGATGCGCTGCAACCACTCGATCTCCAGCGGGCCGTGGCGCAGGTGCCCGCTGTGTCGACGAAGCTGGGAGACGTTCTCGATGCAGGACGAGCGCTGGCAGCCCGGTTGAATGACGATGTGCCGCAGACTCTGGACGCCGTGCATCGGCTGTTGCGAACTGTTCGGGCCTTACTCGCGGTGCCGCAGGGGGACATCGCAGCGCTGGCGAACCCCGCGTGGGTCGATCATCGTGCGGCGGTGGCCAAGCTCGGCGAGTCGGCCCGTGCGATCATCACCGCCCAACAGACGCTCAAGGGAGTGGTCACCGACTCGGCGTGGGATGTCGATGTCGCGATTACTCGCGACGACTATGCGAAGTATGGGCAGGGGTTCTTCCGCATGTTCCGAGGGGCCTACCGCACCGCACGCAAAACCTTCAAGAGCATACTCGCCGGGCCACAACCGAAGGACTTCCCCGCTCGTTTGGAGATACTCACTCTGCTCGCCGAACGCCGCAAGGGGATCAAGGCTCTCGACGAGGCTAGCGACCTCGGCACCAAGGCGTTCGGCAAGTTCTGGGCCGGGAAGCAGACCGACTGGAACCTGGTCGGGACGTTTGAAAAGTGGGACGCCGACTGCGCTGTGGGCGACCTTTCGCCGCGTTACCGCGCGATGCTGCCGCGAGTGGATGAACCGGCTGGGATCAAAGCCCTCGCTGACCAGTTGGAGCAGAAGCTCGTCGACGGGCTGAAGGACTTCCAGACGTTGATCGGCGGGCTGAAGCTCGATGTCGAGAATGCCTTCCTGCCCGCAGTGTCGGCCATTCCCGATCCGGCCAAGACCATCGGGGTCATCACACCACTCAGCGAGACACTGACCAAGCTGTGCGGCGCGGCGGTGACATCGATCGATGACCTCAAGTCTCGTCTCGCGTCCTGGCACACCAAGCCCGAGGGACTACTGCAATGGAAGCAGTACACCCAGCTGCGAGAGCAGGTCGGCAAGGTGGCCGAAGGGGCGCTGCTGCAACGGATCGACGCGGGCCGCATCGCTCCCACGGGAGCGGCGCAGGCTCTCGCTTTCGCGCGGCTGGAAACGCTGTTCCGGCATCTGCTCAAGCAGATCCCTGAGCTGGGGCAGTTCGATGGCGGTCAGTTCGAACGCACGATTGCGGAGTTCCGCCAGCTCGATTTGCAGCGGATGGATCTGGCCCGCACGGAGATTGCGACCAGCCACTTCGAGGGACTGACCCGTCCTCGCAAGCTACAGTTCTATGAAGAGGTCACCGTCCTGCGGCACGAGATGCAGAAGTCCCGCCGTCAGATTCCGCTGCGTCAGCTGCTGATCAAGTCGGGCCGTGCAATTCAGGCGGTGAAGCCCGTCTTCATGATGAGCCCGCTGTCGGTGTCGCAATTCCTCGAACCCGGTGTACTCGACTTTGACATGCTGCTGATTGACGAGGCGAGCCAGGTCCGACCCGTGGAGGCCCTGGGAGCCGCTGCCCGCTGCCGCCAGATGGTCTGTGTCGGTGACGACAAGCAGATGCCGCCGACTCAGTTCTTCGGCACGGTCCTCGGCGAGGTCGACTCGCACGACGCCGACGATCCCGACATGCAAGCAGGCGATGTCGAGAGCGTTCTCGGCCTGTGCATCGCCAGCAACATGCCGCAACGAATGCTCCGCTGGCACTACCGCAGTAAGCACCAGTCACTGATCACGGTCTCGAACCGCGAGTTCTACGACAACAACCTCTACATCATCCCCAGCCCCGAACGCACCAGCGAGATGGGCCTGAAGTTCCGGTTTATTGAGACTGGGCGGTTCGTCGATCGCGTGAATCTGGTTGAGGCGCAAGCCGTCGCCCAGGCGTGCATCGACCATGCGAAGGCCCACCCCAAGTGGACGCTCGGCGTCGGAGCCTTCTCGGTCACGCAGCGGGATGCGATTCTCAAGGCCGTTGAAAAACTCCGCAAGGAGAACCGCGACCTCGAAACCTTTTTCGACCCCAGCTGCCCCGATCCGTTCTTCGTCAAGAACCTGGAGAACATCCAAGGGGACGAACGCGATGTGATCTACGTTTCCGTCGGCTATGGCCCGGATGAGAACGGAAAGATTCTGTTGAACTTCGGCCCGGTGTCTGGGCAGGGGGGCGAGCGCCGCCTGAACGTGCTGATGACGCGGGCCAAGCGTCGCTGCGAAATCTTCTCGTCGATGAAGGCCGAGGACATCGACCTCACGCGGGCCACCGGGCGCGGGCCAGCGGTCTTCCGGGCGTTCCTCGACTACGCCCAAGCGGGTGCCCCGACCGTCGCTGCCAAGGGAGCCATTGGTGACGACAAGCTGCCCGAGGTGATCCTCGGTGAACTCAAGAAGCGTGGATACGAATGCGAGGCGCACGTGGGCGTGGCGGGCGTGTTCATTGACCTCGCCGTGGTCGACCCGACGGAGCCGGGACGGTATCTGCTCGGCGTCGTTTGCGATGGCGAGGCCTACAAGTCCTCTCGCACCGCCCGCGACCGCGATCGCCTGCGCGATGCGGTCCTCTCCGGCCAGGGTTGGGCTCTCCATCACGTCTGGTGCTGGGACTGGTTCCAGCGACCTGCCGAACAGCTGCAGAAACTCGTCGATGCGATTGAGGCGGCGAAACGTTCCAAGGGGAAGGCTCCGGGCGCGAGCGCTCCCGGCTCGGATCTGTTCGCGGTGAAACGCCACGAGCCGCAAGGGGAGTTGCTCACCCCACCAACCGGCGGGATTCTCCCCTCGGACGGCCCCGGCGGAAACGCCGAGTCCGGCGGCCTCCTCGATGCCGCCATGCGCGTCGCAGCTGCCGGAATCAAAGGCGGTAAAGACAAAGCCCTCGACGCTGCCCTAGGCGAAGTCGGACACATCATCAAGGGGAAGTAACACTACAGCGCACTTTACCAAAATGGCTGAATGTCGTATGACTGGCTGATGGCGATTGGGAGTGCTTTGGGACAGAAAAGGGGGTCAAGGATGACCGCTGAGGATTTGATGTCATTGGGGCCGGAGTTGGCTGGGTATTTGGACGAGTTTCGGGACTGCTTTGGGCGGTCGGAGCCGCG
>JAYSUV010000241.1:0-4990 GCA_043718945.1 Planctomycetota bacterium | reverse complement strand
AACGCAACGAACTCGCGAGGGCCTTCCGCTACGAATCCCGTAACCTCCTGCCGCCATTGAGGAACCAACGCAGAACCTAAACCGGACAGTAGAAGTAGTGAGATCCACATTTACTCCCGCGGGAGTAATGGAATCGATGATGGAGGAAAGGAGCCGTTTGCCAATTGGATCAGTAATGACGATCTCGGCATGATCATTTTCTGGAAGGGGTTGAGGCACTAGAACTCTGGCGGGGTGACAGGCTGGCCCGGGCGCCGAACGTTCCACTACCGAATGAGGGCTGTTTTTTTGTGGCACTCGCGGTCGCCTTGGGCCGTCAGGGCAGACCGCGAGCGACGGGTGGAACACCATGAGTCTTCGAAGAGGGTGGCGAGCGCCGGGAAACCACGGCCTTCGCAGAGCCTCAGAACTTGCCACCCAGCGCAGGAAGTCCGCGTGATGGCCAGGCACAGCTGGTCCTGTTTCACCGCGGGGTGTTGTGCCATCCCTCGATTCAATAACATCGTCTGGCCATTCCATCATGAAAGCCATCATGCCTCAATTCTTCCCAAGACCAGCAGTGTTCGTCCGATTCCTCGCATGGCTGATCTGGTCCCAGGTCTTGATCGCTCAAGACTCAATGGCCGAGTCCTCAACTCCTGCGACTGGGGCACAGGCGGGTTCCAGCCCGGTGGTCTTCACGACCCAGCAAGATCATCAGAACATGCGGGAGCAGCTGGGCATCACAAAGCTGCGACCGGGGCGGAACGGCAATGATCCGAAAGCGGCGAACGCGGCGAATTACGATGAGGCCCAGGCGAATCCGTATCCCAACGTGCCCGATGTTCTGAAGCTTCTGAACGGCGAGTTGGTCACGACCGCTGAGCATTGGCAGCAGGTTCGGCGTCCGGAGATTGTGGAACTACTCGAACGCGAGGTTTACGGCCGCGTTCCCCTGAATGTCCCCCGCGTGAAGTGGGAAGTGCGCGAGACGCGGGAGATCGTCGCTGGCGGCAAAGCGGCGATTCAAAAGCATATCGTGGGTGTCGTCGACAATTCGGCATGCCCCGAGATTCCAGTCAACATCTCGATGTCTCTCACGCTGCCGAAGGAAACGACTGGCCCGGTGCCGGTGTTGATGACGTTTGGCTGGCCGCCGTTTGAGCCATCTCCCTTCAATTTCGGAGGGCGAGGGAATCGAGGCGGACCGCGACCGCCCTCGCGCGAGGACAAGTTGATCGCTGCGGGCTGGGGCTGTGCGACGATCAATCCGAGTACGGTTCAGGACGATTCGGGCGGCTTCCAGCGGAATCAGTTTGGTGGCAATGCGAACGCCGATGCCCAGCCGACGGGGGCGGGGCTCACTCGCGGGATCATCGGCCTGACGAATCTCGGCCAGCCGCGCAAGCCGGACGACTGGGGCTCACTGCGAGCGTGGGGCTGGGGGGCCTCGCGCGGATTGGACTATCTGGAGACCGAACCAAACGTAAACGCCAAGCGAGTTGGCATCGCCGGAGTGTCTCGGTATGGCAAGGCCGCATTAGTGACGATGGCCTTCGACGAGCGGTTCGGCATGGGGCTCATCGCCTCGTCCGGAGCCGGTGGGACGAAGCTGTTTCGACGGAACTTTGGCGAGAGCCTGGAGAACGTCGTCTCGTCGGGCGAGTACCACTGGATGGCGGGCAACCATCTCAAGTACGCCGCCGAGGAGTCCTCGTTCGGACGACGCACGGCGGATGATCTGCCAGTCGATGCCCACATGATTCTGGCTCTCTGTGCGCCGCGATTGACCTTTATCAGCTACGGAATCCCCGAGCGAGGGGATGCGAACTGGCTCGATCACCAGGGCAGCTTCATGGCTTCGATCGCCGCCCAGCCGGTGTTCCGTTTGCTCGGCGTGCGAGATCTCGGACGAAGCGATGATTACCACACCGAGAAAATGCCAGCGGTGAATGTCGACCTGCTCGACGGCGAACTCGCGTGGCGACAGCACGATGGCGGCCATACCGATGAGCCGAACATCGAGCATTTCATCCACTGGGCCGACATCCGGTTCGCGAAGCAGGATGGACGCGAGCCGCCCGCCCGAGTGGTCTTGCCCACGCCGCAACCACCGTCACCCGCCAAGTAGGACGAGATCGGACCGGCCCGCGCGGGGGAACGAGAAGAGCCCGAGCCAGCTGTGCAGTGGCAGAGCCCTCCGGCGATTCCCACCCCGCGTGGTTTCGCGGGGCGCAGCGCCTTGCGATCGATCGAGATTCACCGGCCACCGCTGGCCTCACGCCACGCGGACCTCTTGCGGAATGGATGATTTCGCGGCAGAATCCGAAGGAGACGCGTGGTTTCTCCCGTTTGCTTTTTCGTTGGCCAGCTCACATGAAATGCTTCACCTGCCTCGGGTTGTGGTTGTTGTTCGCTGGGGCGGGAATCTCGGAATCTCTTCCACAACTCCTGGCACAGAATCGACCCGTTATCTCGACGGCCAAAGATCCGGTCGAAGCAGCTCATCTGGAGTTCTCCCTGAATCCGGAGGAACTGGATGCCTTGCGTGATCAGACGTGGACTCTGCTCCTCAAAAACGGCAAAAAGGAAGAGGACGGCACCCTCCGAGAGTTCCTGCGCGGCAAGCAATTGCGAGACCGCTTCCGCTCGATCGAGTACATCGCCAGTGGCAAGAAGAGTTCCCGCAAGATCCCCTCCGAGCAGGTGTTTCAGCTGGAGCAAGGGGAGACAATCTACGAAGTCGCCTTCTTGCCGACGCAGAAGTACCATGTGCTGATTGATGTCAAGAAGCGAAACGCCGCCGTCGCGGAAAAATTGGCGGCCAGCGGTCAGCGGTTCTGGGAACCCATCTCCCCGACCGATCAGCAGAAGTATGTCGATGAAGGCAAAGAGCTACTGGCCAAGGCTGTGGCTCACTTCCCCACCCTCCCCCTCCAGCTCCACGAGACGCAGTATTTTCTCTTTCTCAGCGACATGCCCGCCGCGCAAGTGAAGCCGTATATCCAACAGCTGGACAAGATGAACGAGGCCCTCGGGCAGTCGTTCGGCTTTCCACCGGGGCACAATGTGTGGCGCGGCAAGGCGGTCGTGGCGGTCTTTGTCACGGAAGCCGCCTTCGCCGAGTTTGAGCGCGCGATCATGGACAATGACAATTCAAGCGGAGCCCAGGGACTCTGTCATCAGGTCTCCGATGGACGAGTCGTTGTCGCCTGTTACCGGGGTGACAGTCCCGAGTTCCTGGGGGCGGTGCTGGTCCATGAAACCGCCCACGGTTACATGCACCGTTATAAATCGACGACACACATCCCCGTCTGGCTCAACGAAGGGATCGCCGATTGGATTGCCGGTGTTTCCGTTCCGTCCAGCCCCGAGATCACCCGCCGCCAGCAGGAGGCTGCGGGACTGCTCAAGCAGTCCGGAACCTTTGGGAAACAGTTCTTCGAGGCCGACAGACTCGAACGTTGGCAATACGGTGCGGGTAGCGCCATTGTTCAGCAGATGATCCAGGCCAACCCGCAATTATTCCAGCTCTTTTTTAATGGTATTAAAGAGGGGCTGACCTGGCAGGACAGCCTCATGCGGGCCTATGGCATGACGCCCGAGGAACTGGCGCGAGGGTATGGCCGCACGATCGGCGTGCCGGGTCTCACTCCGTGACAGCCTGTTGAAAATGTGTTGTGGCACGGGCGTCCCGCCCGTGAATCCTCAAGATAACGCCTGGGCGAGACGCCCATGCCACGATGGGAGTCGCTACTCCTGGTCGTCCTCTCGCGCTGTCTCCCAATGCCGTAGCTCCCCGCTGATGGCGTCATACAGCCACGGCGTCCGATCGGGGAACAGGCGGATCGCTCGTTGCAGCTCTTCCTCGGACGCGGGGGCGCGGGCTCGCAGGATGGATGAGTCGAGCTGCGGTCGGTTGTAGACGTAGTCGATATGCCGGTCTGACGGGTCGGGGCGGATGAAGACGATGGCCCGTCCGGTGACTCGCGATTGCAGGAGTTCATTGAAGCGGGCGTATTTCTGGCGAGGGAATCGCAGCTCGATCAGACCCACCGGCATCCGGCCCGGCCACAGTGGCGGGACGGTCAGCCAAGCGGTGGCCAGCGAGGTGAGTAGCACTCCCGCCCACCACCAACGGAGCGCCCCGTGACCGGTCTCACGACAGCTCCTCGCGAAATCCGCCGTCACTACGCCGAGGACAATCGCCCAGAGCGGGGCCGACTCGAACACGTAATGCCAACCCATGATCCCCTCGAACCAGTAGGGGAGATGCACCAGATGCAGGCTGACGATCGACGCCACGATCAGCTGGAGATCACCGCTCCACCGCCGCCAGTTCCAGACCAGCCACACCACAACGAACGCCATCGGCACCAGCCCCAGCGTCCAGCGTCCGCTGGCGACGATGCGAATCCCCATCTTCTGAAGAGCGAGCGGCAGTGTCAGGTTCTCGGCCCAGCGGTCATAATGGTCGAGTACCTTCGGCCCCAGATGCTGTTCGCCGCGCACGACATTATTGAACCCATACCCATGCCGAGGCGTGTAGAGATCGGTGTAGAGCTGATACGGCGAGACGAGGGCCTTTCCAGTGATGGAGTGGTTGTAGGCAAGTTGCAGCCCGATCCCGGCGAGGATCGGCAGACTCATCACGAGGAGGACGGGGAAGGGGGGGGAGGTTGATGGTTGATGGTTGATCGACCAGAGGGGGACGTTCGCTGAGAGTTGAGGGCGGAAGGTTGAGCGAGATGGCCCGCCTCTGGCTCTCGTCTCTCGTCTCTCAACTCTAGGCCTCTTCTTCCCGCCCACCAGAACACCCACACGCCAAACGGCAACCCCACTCCCGCAGCTGTCATCGGGCGGCAGAGCATGGCGAAGGAGAGGCCCAGCCCGGCGAAGAACGAGGTGCACAGGGTCTCGAACCGAGGAATGCCAGCTTGCCCCTCGCCAGGCAAGAGTCCCCGTAGCGTGGGCTTTAGCCCACGCGGAATTATTATCTTCCCTGAAGCGT
>JAYSUV010000025.1:0-2417 GCA_043718945.1 Planctomycetota bacterium | reverse complement strand
CACGACCTCGTGCTTGAATCCCACAAAGTCGTTCGCAGCTGCGGTGTGATAGAGGAGTTCCATGTCGGTATTTAATCCCGACTGATTCCCCTTGAGTGCCAGCACATAATGTCCCTTATGCGAGCGAATCTGCTGGGCGATCTCCTTCTGACAGCCCATCGCATCGATCGTTATTGTGCAGCCTTTAATGTCTAATAGTTTTAAGACTTCGGGGATCGCGGTGATCTCGTTCGACTTCTCGTCACAGGCCACCTGCGCCAGCGTCAGACCGTTCTCACTCGACCACGCCGTGACCAAGTGCAACATGCCCAGACCCGACTACTTCCGGGCCGAGCGACGCAGCGCCTTGCCATCGATCGCGATCAGTTTCCCACCACTCGCCTCGTGCAGCGCCTGCGTCCATGGCAGCAAACAAGCGGCGAACTGCTTCCGGTCGAGCAGCCCCAACACCCGCCGAAATGTGTCGTGCGACGGGATGCCTCCACGCAACTCCAGGAACGTCGCCAACCACTCTCGCCGCTTCTTTCCGAACGTCTCCAGATCCGTCCAATCGTCCGACCCGCACGTCACCGCCAAGATCGCGATCGACACAATATCGAACAACGAATGCGCACAAGACGCCTGCACCCGCGGGTCACGCAACTCCGCAAAACACTTCCGCACCCCCGCCAAAAACCCCGCCGCTTCACCGTCCATGACCCGCTCCCGTACACCTCGTTCACAACACCGAACTGCATCCGTGCAGCCCTTCGCCGTGTCGCTCGTGACGGAAACTACCATCTCCATTCAGGTTCTGGAAAGATTTCGATGCGTAGGCCTTGGGCTGCCATCCCCCATGATGCCGCACTCCTTTGCTCAATAACGGATCAATCAGAGATGTATTATTAGGTTACGTCAGCGCGGCTTTTCGGATAGCCTCTAATCCGTCATCCACAGACTGAAAGTCCGTCGCTGCGCAAACATCTCAATCCAATCTGTGTGCAGTCGATAACGGCATCGGCGGTGCCACCAGCGGCAGCTTGAGCCACGGAATCGAACTCGCCCCCGGCTCGCTCATGTCGATCAACCAGATGTTGCGGTAGACGACGGGATTGCCATGTTCTTGGAGCTTGATTGGCAGAGGGGTCGGGCCTTCGACCGTCCCGGCACCGGTCTTATTGGGAATCGACGCGGCATCGTGGATTACGACGCCGTTGTGCCAGACGGTGATCCGCATGTTCGAGGTCTTCTTTCCGGCGGCATCGAACTTGGCACTGGCGAAGTCCATGTCATAGGTCTGCCACTGAAGCGGGGGCAGGCATAGGTTCGTGTCGGGCCGCTTCGTCCGGTAGAGCGAGCCGCACTCGTTCTCGATCCCCTCTAGACCGAACGAGTCAAGCACCTGCACCTCGTACCGCCCTTGCAGATAGAAGCCGCTGTTGCCGCGATCCTGGCCTCGGGCGAGCGGCTTGTAGGGCAGCATGAACTCCCCATGCAGGCGGAAGTCGCCGTACTTATCGACAGTCTCCGTCCCCGCTTGCAGTCCGTCGGAGTTGATCTTGGCATTCTTCCATCGCGAGAGATCACCACCGCCATCGAACAGCACAATGGCCCTGATCGGCGGATCAGCTCCTATCGTCGGGCTGAGGCGTTCGACTCGAGTCAGCTGCCCGGCGTGGCGTCCCTCCTTGTCAAACAGATTCATCGTGGGACCGAGGATCTCGGCGTCGTATTGCTCCCCGGTGAGCGTGACGCGATCAGAACTGCGAACTCCGGAGAGCGTGAATTTTATGGGGGCCTTCCACCCTGCTCCGGGCAGTCCGCCGTAATACTTCACGGCGTCGAACTGGCCTTCTCCCAGAGCGACGACTTGCATGGCCACCGAGACTGAACTTCGGTGCGAGGGCTGAGGGCGTTGCCAGCCGCGATACTCGCCCTGAAACACATAGTCCGCGTCGGCCTGCTCGCGACTCGTATAGGTCGGGCCGTCCTTTGCATCGGCGGAGAACGCGCTGGGGGAGGCGCTCCCGATTCCCAAGGCGGCTGTGAGCATGGCCACAACGCCCGATACAGATCGAACCCAACGGTCAGAGAAAAACGAAGACATGCCAGACCTTCTGCCGAAGAGACCGATCAGAACACCAAGTGGAATTCGTGAGCATATCCCTCTGTCGGATCGCATGCCAGCAAATTCCGGCAATCCCTGAGAGGGGGGCGTCGCCCGTCCCCCGGTCATGCGGTCAAAGCGGCTCCGTGGTAGATTCCCGATGAAGCTGACTTTGCCGCTCACGGAACATATTGCTTGACTCAAGCGATCCGAATAAGTGACAGGCGGCTGCTGGTTCGCGTTCACGGGGCCGTCGAGGAACCGATTCGAATTGACTGGGGAATTCCAGCGGGATCCGAGCCGCCGCAGGGTCGGATTGCATTCGCCTGGG
>JAYSUV010000240.1:0-4994 GCA_043718945.1 Planctomycetota bacterium | reverse complement strand
GTGGGGGCGACAGGATTCGAACCTGTGAAGGCATTGCCACCAGATTTACAGTCTGGCCCCATTGGCCGCTCGGGCACACCCCCATCGTCCCTTTGCCGCAAAGACAGAGCCATCACGGGCTTCAGGACAGAGCTAGCGGTGGGAGTCGAACCCACAACCGCCGGTTTACAAAACCGGAGCTCTGCCATTGAGCCACGCTAGCGGCACTCGCCCCCGGCGAGGGAAGGGCGGAGTATACACGACACCATTCCGCTTGCAAGCGGACCCCATTCGTCAGAAAAGCCTCCCCTCGGACAGTCGGGACGTGTGAGATCGGAGGGGCGGGTTGAGGGGAGGGAGTGATGCACAATGAAAAATGCAAAGTACAAACTGACAAATGCCACAGCCTGCACACTTTGCACTTTTCATGGCTCGTCAGTTTCCCTACGCCCAGCCTCCGCCCGCGTGTGGCTGCTGCCTGACACCGGTCGCCCTTTTCGACACCTGGGAATTGAAGTCGGTTCACCCTCAGCCCCGCGATTCGGCCCGAGTGATCCTCACCTCCCCCGTCTCACCAGGACGAGCCCCCCAATAATGAGCGCCCCGCCAATGACATGGTGTTGTGTCACGGGCTCACTTCGCATCCACCAGGCTGTCGCGATTGCGACGATGGGGACCAGATTTTGAAACACAGCTGCCTGGGCCGCCCCGGAATGTCGAACTCCATAGCTCCACATCGGCAAGGCCAGGCCGGTCGATAGCACTCCGGCATAGATCAGCGGAGCCCAGACATTCGTCTCCCGAAGGTGCGGCACAAAACTCATGAGAGTGGTCCCCGCCAAGGCAAACTGCAGTGGCAGCATGGCGACCGCAGAGATCGCCGAGAGCCTCATCGGGGAGACGTACGGCAGCACCTTGCGGCTTTGAACCGTGCCCCACGCCCAGGCAATCGCAGACATCAGCATGAAGAAGTTCCCCTTCAGTAATGCTCGGTCCCCACTCACTCCCTTCTCGAAAGCCACAATCAGCGTTCCCGTGAAGGCAACCGCCAGTCCCAGCTTGGCCTGCCCACCGAGCCTCTCCCCGAGCAGGAGCCTCGCCAGCAGGGCTGTCCACAAAGGCACCGTGGCCATAATGAGTGATCCATTGCCGGACCCGGACGCTGTCTGTGAGGAAATCCCCAGCAGAAACATCCACTGGTAAAGCCCCGAGGCAATCGCCGCGTACAGCAGCACCGACTTCCACAAGCCCGGCGGACGCTCCACCGAGGGGCCACTCTCACGCAGGGCCAGCAAGGCCAGAACCAGAGCCGACAACAGCAGCCGCACCGCATTGAACGCGAACGGCTCGACCCCGGTCAGCCCGATCTTCATGAACGGAATGTTCACGCCCCAGATCAGCGCCACGCCGGACAGGGACAGGTCGGGCCACACCTCGCGAACCGGCGGCCCCACGACTACGACTGGTGCGTCCCCCGACGAATCAGCGGATTTTGAATCGATCGACAAGCCAGAATCCCGCGAGAAATCGACCACACACAAATGCTGCCGTTTTATACCACGTCGGCATCCCTGAAAGACAGGTGAGCGGTCCGGTCTTGAACACTCGAGCGTACCCATGCCGAACACACAGGGCCGTGATATTCGCCAGCCGCTGGGGAGTTGCATCGCGGTGTTCTTCAGGGGCCTCAGTCCAGCGGTTAGGCATGAAGTGGGAAATTCCAATCACATAATTCGAAAGGGGTGCCCACGTCCCTACAATGAGGCATGGACGGGGGGCGGGAAGTGATCGCGGGGGACTATGGGTTATCGCAATCTTCAAGAATGTGTTCGCGATCTTGAACGGACGGGGCAGCTGGTCCGGATCTCGGCGGAGATCGACCCGTATCTGGAAATGGCGGAAATCCAGCGGCGCATCTACCGGGCGGGTGGGCCTGCGCTCTTGTTTGAGCGCGTGAAGGGAACGCGGTTCCCGATGCTCGGCAACTTATACGGGACGATGGAGCGGACTCGGTTTCTGTTCCGTGACACGCTCGATCTGGTGCGGCGACTGGTCGAGATCAAGATCGACCCCGGCGTGATTGCCAAGTCGCCGTTTCGCTACCTGCGAGCCCTCCCCGTGGCGTGGGCCATGCGGCCCAAGCGAGTCTGGCGGGCTCCGCTGCTCCAGTGCGAGACGACGCTCGACCAGCTGCCCGGCTTGCAGTCCTGGCCGAACGATGGTGGGCCATACATCACGCTCCCCGCTGTCTACACCGAGCATCCCGACACCCCCGGCTGGGCCCGGTCAAATCTCGGCATGTACCGCATTCAGCTCGCTGGCAACGAGTACCTCCCCAACCGCGAGGTCGGACTGCACTACCAGATCCATCGCGGGATCGGCGTTCACCACGCAGCTGCCATTCGTCGCGGGGAGAAGCTCCGCGTCAACATCTATGTTGGAGGCCCGCCGTCGTTGCCACTCTCAGCGGTGATGCCGCTGCCGGAGGGGCTGTCGGAGCTGACCTTTGCCGGGGCGCTGAGTGGTCATCGGATGCGAATGGTCGCCGCTCCGAATGGTGGACTGCCACTGTTGGCCGAGGCTGATTTCTGCCTCTCCGGGACCATCGATCCATCGAGTACCAAGCCCGAAGGGCCGTTCGGCGATCACCTCGGTTACTACAGTCTCGCCCACGATTTTCCGGTGATGACGATCGATAAGGTCTACCACCGCCGCGATGCGATCTGGCCATTTACGGTGGTCGGTCGGCCTCCACAAGAGGACACGTCCTTCGGCGAAATCATCCACGAGATCACCGGACCCGCGATCCCCAGCGTGCTGCCAGGGGTCAAAGCGGTCCATGCCGTCGACGCAGCGGGAGTGCATCCGCTGCTGCTCGCCATCGGCAGTGAACGGTACGTCCCCTACGCCGGGCAACGCCGCCCGATGGAGATCCTGACCCAGGCGAACGCTCTCCTCGGACAAGGGCAGCTGTCACTCGCCAAGTATCTGCTGATCGTCGCGGGCGAAGACAACCCTCAACTCGACATCCACGACGTCGGAGCGTTCTTCAAGCATCTGCTGGAACGGGTCGACTGGGAGCGCGACCTGCACTTTCAGACACGCACCACGATGGACACCCTCGACTATTCCGGGGGCGGTCTGAACTCCGGGTCCAAGGTCGTAATCGCAGCTGCGGGGGGAGCGAGACGCACGCTGCCGACTTCGCTACCTGCCGGGTTGAAACTTCCCGAGGGGTTCAGCGAGCCGCGAGTCGTCGGACCGGGAATACTGGCAGTGAAGTCCCCGACATTCCAGGCGGGCAACACCGACGGCAGACGGTTCTGCAACGTCCTCAGCACGGGCGAGGTGATCAACCAGTTCCCGCTGGTGGTGCTGGTCGACGACAGCGACTTCGTCTCGCGCGACCTGACCAACTTCCTCTGGGCGACCTTCACGCGGTCGAACCCCGCTGTGGATATCGACGGCGTCGGAGCGTTTACCGAGGACAAGCATTGGGGCTGTCGCGGGTCGCTGGTGATCGATGCGAGACTCAAGCCGCATCACGCCCCGCCACTGGTCGAGGACTCGGAGGTCACGCGGCGAGTCGATCAACTTGCCGCACCGGGCGGCCCGCTGCATGGACGCTTCTGAAACACGGACATTTCAGCGAAAATCCCAGCGGTGATTGCCGCTGGGATTTCGACTTCAAGAGGCTCCGGTCGGATTTGAACCGACGAAATGATGGATTTGCAATCCATTGCCTTAAGCCACTTGGCGACGGAGCCTTGATAACCCCGACTTGTCGGGATGCCCCATTCAATCGGTCGGAAACTGGCCCCTCCTTGATGGAAAAACCCGCTTTCGACGAATCTCTGGCAGCTGCGGGAGAGTCGGCTTGACCCGCAGAAACTGCCACAAGCACGGCGCGGGAACTCTACGCGCTGAACCGCCCCCGGTCAAGTCGTCAACTGTTTCGGGATCGCGAAGCCCTCCCACCGGGCTTCGTGTGTGCGTCACAAAAGTAGGCAGATATTGACCAGGGAGACACGGAGACACGGAGCATTGCAGTTCTCCGATGACTTTCGCCACTTTGCCAAAGGAGGAGGAAGATTTGACAGGATGAACAGGATCAACACGATGCCGACACGCTGACGCCGAGGCGGAATTCATCCTGGAAATCCTGGAAATCCTGTTCCATTTTCCGATCCGTGCGGCAGTCATTCGATCTCGAATGTCTGGAGTTCTCCGTGTCTCCGTGGTCCACTTCCGACCGCTGCCTACTTTTGAGATGCACAGCCTGAAGGCGGGACTCCAACGGGGCATCCGGGAAGCATGCGGCTCTCTCTGCTATCATGCGGCCGCGCGAACCGGATGGCATGAGAGGTGTCTGATGCCTGCTCCCGACCGTCGAACTTCTTCCACTGAAAGACCCCCTTGGACTGGCCGACCGATCTTGATGACCAAATTGTCCGGACGATGCGCTGGGATCAGTTTCGGCTGACGCGCGCCTGGCGGTCGGTGCAGCAACTCCACACGCAGGGGAAACCCTTCGACACCCAGCTGCAAAAGCTTGTGCAGGATGTCGAGAAGTCGGCGAGGATTCGCGAGCAGCGCCTCGCCGATCTGCCGAAGATCGCGTACGACCCGGAACTGCCGATCACGGCGAAGCGGGATGAAATCCTCGCCGCAATCCGCGACCATCAGGTCATCATCGTGTGCGGTGAGACCGGGTCGGGGAAGTCGACCCAGCTGCCGAAGATCTGCCTGGAAGCGGGGCGGGGGATCAGCGGACTGATCGGGCATACTCAGCCGCGCCGGATTGCGGCGCGCTCGGTCGGAGCGCGGCTGGCGGAAGAGCTGGGCGTGAAGCTCGGCGGGCAGGTCGGGTACAAGATCCGCTTCAATGATGTCTCCAGTCCGCGTTCGCTCATCAAGCTAATGACCGACGGGATATTACTCGCCGAGTCGCAGCACGACCGGTATCTCGACCGGTACGACACGATCATTATCGACGAAGCCCACGAGCGGTCGCT
>JAYSUV010000239.1:0-5009 GCA_043718945.1 Planctomycetota bacterium | reverse complement strand
TGCTGCTCGTTGGATTGATCCTTGGCGGGATGTACTCATGGAAACCATTCCGCCGACATCAGGCGAGGCAGTTCATCGTTGCCTCGGGCGGTATGATCATGTCTGGCGATTTACCCTACTTGATGCTTTGTCCTTCCACTCCGCCGCCGGTGACGGCCCCCATGTCGCAAAGGTTTACGTTCGAATGGCTCGAATTTTGGGAACGACGGGATGTGGCACGACGACGCCAGGACTGTTACTCGATTTCAGTGACTGCCCTCGGCAGTCGACAGCCTGCTTCGAGGTTGCTGGCTGAGATAGTACGGTTCCCCGAACTGCGCAACCTGAATTTGAGCAATTTCGACTTGGGAGACGAAGATGTCCGTTTGCTTCCACGGTTGTCGTCCCTCTCCAGTCTGAATCTGATGGGTTGTACCTTTTCTGGTCAATCATCCGTCGTCTCAGGAGAATTGAATTCACTGTGTGATCTCTGGATCGATCGATCGCTGCTCACTCCGCAGGCGATCGAGCAAATCTTGAAACTTCGTAACTTGGGTAATCTGAGGATTCGAAGTTCTCAGCTCGGCGAAGGGCAGCGAGTCGACGAGGAGACAATACAGAAGCTGCACCTCGCACTTCGGGAATGTACGATCAATGTCCACGACGATCAGTACCGGCAACTCCAACATCGTCATTCCTACTCGCTGGAGAAACGCTGGGCGGGAGAAACGCCGGAATAACCTGATCCCCGTAGGAACGATTTGTCGCTAATCAGAGGCCCTGAAGGTTGATGAGATTCCGGCATTGCGGATGGGGCCATCACCCGCCGACTTGAAAGTCCGTCGAAAGCACACATCTCACTCTGATCCGTGTGCCATAGACAACGGCACCGGCGGTGCCACGAGCGGCAGCTTGAGCCACGGAATCGAACTCGCCCCCGGCTCGCTCATGTCGATCAACCAGATGTTGCGTGCCACCCGTCCGCCGCGACAGGCGGTGTGTGTGCGTCTCAATCGTCGGTGAACTGACCCCAAGGGGGGCGAAGACCTGGTGTATTCAAGATTCACCGACGATTGGGACAGACCCATGCGACACGAGAATTCAGCGATGTTTCTTGCCCTCGCACTCCGGCTCCCCCTACAGTGGAGTATTCGTCTGAGCAGTTCTTTCGGGAAGTGATGCGTCATGAAGCGGTTAGTGCGTGCGTGTGCGGTCTGGACTCTGGTCGGGCTCGGGTTGTCGGCGGTGGTCGGCTGGGCCGAGGAGTACAACCCGCCGGTGGCTCCCGCGTCGGAAGACGGGCAGCAGGCCATCGGTGGCTTTAAAGTGCCCGAAGGGGTCAAGGTCCAGCTCTTCGCAGCTGAGCCGATGGTGGCGAACCCGGTCGTGTTCGGTATCGACCATGCTGGCAAGGTCTACGTCTGCGAGACGTTTCGCCAGCAGAAAGGGGTCGAGGACAACCGCAGCCACATGACTTGGCTGCTCGATGACCTCGCGCTGCAAACGGTCGATGATCGTGTCGCCATGTTCCGCAAGCACTTGGGGGACAAGGTCAATGACTACACCAAAGAACACGACCGGCTGCGATTGATCGAGGACACCAACGGCGATGGCGTGGCCGACAAGGCGACCGTCTTTGCCGATGGCTTCAATGCCATCGAAGACGGCACCGGAGCGGGCGTGCTGATCCACAACGGCGATGTGTTCTACACCTGCATTCCCAAGCTGTGGAAGCTGCGGGATTCGAGCGGCGATGGCCGGGCCGACGTGAAGGAAGCACTGGCGGATGGGTTCGGGGTGCGCGTCGCCTTTCGCGGGCACGACATGCACGGGCTGCAACTGGGACCGGACGGGCGGATCTACTTCAGCATCGGCGATCGTGGCTATCACGTCACGAATAAGGAGGGTCAGTTGCTCGCCCGTCCCGACACGGGAGCGGTCTTCCGCTGTGATCTCGATGGCAGCCATCTGGAGGTCTACGCGTTTGGTTTAAGAAACCCGCAGGAGCTGGCGTTCGACGACTTCGGCAACCTGTTCACGGGCGACAACAACTCCGACAGCGGCGACCAAGCCCGCTGGGTCTACGTCGTGGAAGGGGGCGACACCGGCTGGCGGATGTACTACCAGTATCTCTCTGATCGTGGTCCGTGGAACCGCGAACACATCTGGCATCCGTACCGCGAGGATGCCGCCACGACTGCCGTCCAACCGGCCAGCATTATCCCGCCCATCTTGAACGTCGGAGACGGCCCGTCGGGACTGGTCTACTACCCCGGCACAGGTCTGCCCGAGCGGTACAAGGGGCACTTCTTCCTGGCCGACTTCCGAGGGGCCTCGGGCAACAGCGGGGTGCGCTCGTTCGCGATGGAACCGCAAGGGGCCAGCTTTAAGCTGGTCGACTCGCACTGGTATCTCGAACATATTCTGGCCACTGATGTCGACTTCACTCCCGATGGCCGGATGATGGTCAGCGACTGGGTCGATGGGTGGAACGGCCCGAACAAGGGGCGGCTGTATACCTTTACTGACACGGCGTCACAGAGCGAGGTCACCCAGCGCGTTGCCTGGTGGCTTCGGAATGGCGGGAACGCACACCCGGCGGACCTGGCCGAGCGGCTTGGCCATGCTGACAAGCGAATCCGTCAGCAGGCCCAATTCCTGCTTGCCGAGCGAAAGGAAATTAAGCAACTGATGTCTGTACTGACTTCAGACGCACCTCAGCTAGCTCAAATTCATGCCGTCTGGGCGGCCTGGCAAATGGGACTGGCCCAGATTCATCATCCTTGGGCGGAGTGGAAACAGGAGCAGGTCCAAGTTCGAGATCTCGTGTTGACTGCACTGTCGGCCAAGGACGCTGAAGTCCGCGCTCAAGCGGCCAAGGTCGCGGGCGAGTTGAAACTCCCCGAGGCGGAAGCTCCGCTCATCCAGATGGTCAAAGCCGGATCGGCTCGCGAGCAGTTCTTTGCCGCCATTGCGCTCGGTCATCTGCAATCCAATGAGGCCGTCCCCGCGCTGGTGGAACTACTCGCCACCAATCAGGACAACGATCCGATGCTGCGACATGCCGCCGTGATGGGCTTGGCCGGTGCGGCAGATCACGCCGTGGTCAAGCAGCACGCGACCGACAGCTCGCGGTCGATTCGGTTAGGGGTGCTGCTGGCCATGCGGCGGTGGCAAGACCCGGAGATCGCTCGGTTCCTGAGCGATGGCGATCCCGATCTCGTCGTCGAAGCGGCGCGGGCGATTCACGACCTGCCGATTGCCGAGGCCATGCCCGCCTTGGCAGCGCTGGCAGACAGTCCACTGAGCGCGGATGCGCTGTTGCGGCGGGTGATGAACGCCAATTTTCGATTGGGTGAAGTGGTCGGTGCCCAGCGCATCGCCAATCTCGCCTCCTCCAAAACATTGCCAGATGCTCTCCGTCTGGAGGCGGTCGCCGAACTGATGGAGTGGGACAACCCGCCCGTGTTGGACCGCGTGACGAACCAGCATCGCCCGCTCGCCGCTCGCAACGCAACACCGGTGCGAGGAGCCGTGCAGTCGGCACTCGGATCATTGTTGGCCGGGACCGATTCGGTCCGTACCGAGGGCGTCAAACTCGCGGCCAAGTACGGCATCACCGAAGTCGGCTCCGAACTGGCCAAGCTGTTGGCCGACCCGGAACAGACCTCCAAGGTCCGAGTCGAAAGCCTCAAGGCGCTTGGCACACTCAAGAGTCCGCTGCTCAACTCAGCGGTCGATACCGGGCTGAAGGACACCGACCCGTCGTTACGATCCGAGGCTCGCCGATTGCTGGCGGGCACCGATCCCGACCGAGCGGTGAGGGAGTTGGCCGCCGTTCTGTTGCAGGGCACGCCGGGTGAGCAGCAGTCCGCCGTGCGCGTGCTGGCTGGTGTGAAGTCGATTGCCGCTGAGACGGTCCTGGCCACCCAGCTGAAATCACTGGCTGCCGGAAAACTGGCTCCGGAAGTCGAACTCGATCTAATGGAGGCCGTCGAAGCCCGTCAGTCGCAGGCCCTTGCGGCGGCGCTCGGCGAGTACCTGAAGTCTCGCCTCCCGGGTGATGTCTTGGCCGCTCATCGCGAGTGCATTTCCGGTGGAGATGCCGAGCGGGGCCGCGAGGTCTTCTTCGGTAACGCAGCTGCGTCCTGCCGTCGCTGCCACAAGGTCGGTGGGCAAGGCGGGGCCGTGGGGCCAGACCTGTCGACGGTCGGTAAGGACAAGCCCCGGCTGGAGCATCTGGAGTCGATTCTGCTGCCGAATGCCAAGATTGCCAAGGGGTTCGAGACAGTCGTGTTGGTCACGGATGACGGACTCGTTTCTACCGGTGTACTCCGCGAAGAGACTCCCGAAGTGGTCAAGCTCATGACCGCGACCGGCGAGGTCATTTCGGTGCCGACGAAGAAGATCGAAGAGCGTGCCCGAGGCAAGTCCGGCATGCCCGAAGATATGGCTAAGGGGCTGACGAAACGCGACTTGCGCGATTTGGTCGAGTACCTGTCCCAGCAAGTCACCCCCGCCGACCCGGAGAAGCATTGATTGTCAGGGCACCGCTCCCATGCGAAAGCGATTTCCTAGTCAACTCGTAGACTTGGAATTAAGTCCGGCACGCACGGGAAGGGGGGACTCCTTTACAACGCAATTTGTAGGTGTCAATCATATCACTATCAGGCAGTGCATGCAGTGTGCGGGTAATTTTGATGACTTAAGGTGAGTTGACGATCCGGACAAGTCCCCGCCTTGGTTAGCCCGCTGCGCCAGCAAGGGCCGCGTGCCAAAAACCTGGCTGGCGCGTTTTGAAGTTGCGCTATTTGGGAGAAATAAGTATCCCCTTCCCTCAAGTGCATACTACCGGTTGTATTGTCGTACGATGTGGGACTTGTCGGGAATCGGATGGAGGGCGACCGCTTGCTCCATGAGCCTGTAAAACCGCTTGCCACGGGACTTCGAGGTGCGGCGGTTGAACCGGAACGTCAACTCATCCAGGTAATACGAAAGGTGATCGGGCGACACAGCTCCTTGGTGAGTCC
>JAYSUV010000238.1:0-5012 GCA_043718945.1 Planctomycetota bacterium | reverse complement strand
TGACCCGCTGCCCCGGAGTCAACGCTCGCAGCGGGATGCGCAGCTGGTCCTCTTCACTCCCCAATACGCGATCAAAGGACAGGGGCAGCTCATTCCCCAGTAGCACATTAAAGACCCGCAATGTTTTCGGAACGGACAACAGCAGTTGGGCTTGGTGCGCCCCGTCGATCGTGCAGTCGAGATCGGTCCGTACGCGAATCAGATCGTCTGTGGTCGTCAACCCGTAGATCGTGTTTTCACGCACGAGAATGCGAGGGGACTCGTCCGTCTGGACTCGCCCCAATCGCAACTGGAAGGTCTGCTGCCTTCCCAGTTCGAACTTCCACAAGACATCAGCTTCATCCGTGCTGGCGCTCGAAGACTCGACACCAATCGCTCCGACGACACGGGCTCCCCAACCCCGTGGAACACGAATCTCTAACCGCGAAGACAACGAGCGCGGCAATGCGAGATGGAAGACCACCTCTTGCAGTTGGGCCGTGCCACGCTGTGACCAACGTCCCGTCAGCTGATCATCGCCCGCCTCGCTCCAGAGCATCCAGTCGCCGGTCGGAGTCATCCCATGCACAGCTGCGCCCGATTTCCACTGGAGTTGGGAGACCGGAAGAGACCCCTTTCCCAGGGAGACGAATCCTGGCTCGGGCTGGAAGCGATGGATGGTCCAATCGAACTGGCCGTCCTTGAGAGTGGTCCCTTGAAAAGTCGCCCGGTAGACCGCATTGATGACGACGGGAGAGGGAGACTGGGGGCGCTCTGCGGCGGGGAGCAGACTTTCTCGAAATCGCTTCCACTCCGCCGAAGTGGCTCGGATCCAACGATCGGCGTTCGCCGGAGTGTTCCAGTCTTCGGGGGGCTCGATCTTCCGGACCGAGATATGCGGGTCGGCACCATGCACCGCGTCCCCTGCGGTCATTCCTAGAGTGATCCAGGCCAAGAGCACGAGCCGACAGAACAGACTCACGCGTCCGGCGATGATCGAGCGATCGCCGTTCATGGGCGTCCCACCTCGGACGCACCAGGCGGATAAATCGCCGTCGGCAGCATGGGCGAATTGCGAAATCGCGAGACGGAACTGCCTCGCCCCGCAGGGTGGGGCTCACTGCCTTCAGAAGCTCCCGAGAGAGGCGGAGCCTGGGGGGGGATCTGCATCGGCAGGACCGACGGAGCAAACACAGGCGGTGCCGGGCGTCTGGATTTCAGATCAATCAGCGAAGCCACAATCGCCAGTCCCGCTCCCAGCGCAGCGGGTTGTAATAGGAGTTGAATCGGCTCCAAGAACCATAAGCTGAGCAGGCTGACTCCGAAGGCCATCAAGAGCAGCGACAGCATATTGCGGAGGACTGGTAGGCTCCAGAACAGAAACCCCAGCGCCAGTGTTAGCCCTGCCCCCAATAACAGAATCAGTGTCCGATTCATCGACTGGAAGCGAGGGGCTTCGATCGGCCCGATGCTGCTGAACGCATAGACCTGACTGAGGTCGGACAGAGAGGTCAGCTGTCGAGCTTCCGTTGTCGCCAGTTCCCGTTCAGCGAGATAATGACTGACCGGGGCTCGCGACCAGAGCAAGCCACTCCGCAGCCAGCGATGCTCGGGTGTCAGATCACTCGGCCCGACAAACAGGTGCCTCTCCACGGGTAATTCCAACTCCCAGATCGAACGGACGACTGAGACATCTTTGGGGAGTTCAGGCAGGGGGACCGAACGAATGTCTCGCTGTGGAAACCTGGCAGAGTGGAGCGAACGATACAAGAGTGCCAAACGCGAGCCGTCACGAGCGGGCGGAATTCGAAACAGGAATTGAGACGGGTTCTGGGAATCTCCCACAATTTGTCCGGGGGTCTCGTCGAGGTGCTTTCCGTTGTACATCACTCCCAGCAATTCACTCTCGGGAGGCAACGTCACCGGCAGCCCGCGTACGTCTCCCGTCCAGTGGAACTCGCACACTCCTTCGATCCGCCCAGCCGTGTCGAAGCGGGTTCGATAGAACGCGAGGTCGACACTGAACCGCGGTGAGCTGGTCTGGTCCGCATCCAGAATGACCGGGACTTGTGTGGCGGTCGTCGCCACCCAGACGGTGGCATCCGGGGAGGTGGGGACTGGTTGCCACTCCTTCGCGGACGGCGACACACGCAGTGGTTCCCCATCCGGAATCCGCACCCGAATTGCCGCCAGCGGGGCGTCGAGAGAGGTCAAAACCGGCACCACCCCCGACTCCGGGGACTGCCCCTGGGGAGGTAGTGAATACTCCAGAGTCGCCAGAATCTCTCCCAGCTGGGGTTCTCCTAGCGGAGCCTCCAGTACGCCCTCTCGAATCTGCGGAGTGACGGGTTGCCCGTTCACGGTGACGCCGATAGCCGAACGTCCCGCTCCGAGAGGGATCAGCGCGACAAGCGACTTGGGAAGTGAAAAACGCAACGTCGACAACCGACCAAATCGTACGCGAAAACGGACGGTCTGCTGGACCCGCAATCGCCCGTCCGCAGCGCGACGCAACTCCAGCTCGGTCTCGGATTCCACGACTCGTGTCTGCGTCTTCCACTGGAGGTCGACCCGAACTTGCTCGGGATTGAGCTGGACTGTTCGCTGGATCTGACTGATGACGTTTGGGTCCATGCCCTCCAGGAGACGCGGGTCCACACTGAGTGCTGGTGACGTACTACTCTCGGACTCCGCAAACTGGACTTCGAGCTGGTCTTCTGCGGCGATGAGCAATTCAGCGGATTGAGACCGACCTCCCCCGAGGTGCGGCAGGGTGATGCGAGCCATCTGCTGGCCAGGGGGAATTTGTCTCACAAATCTCAGATTCAATTCGAACGAGCCCGATTGCGGCGTTTTCCAGCGAATCACTGGGCGACCGCTTTGCCCCACAGGATTCTCATTCGTGGACAATGTCGCTTCGCCCGCGACCGATGCGGGATCCAGACGCCACCCGTCGGCGTTCGCAGAATCACTCTCGAGTTCGACGTGGTCCACCGAGCCGGTGTCGGTCTGAATGCGGAAGCGCGATTCCAGCGTCAGCTGGGATGTCCCAACCAACAACAGGTGTCGTGGTCGTACCGAGAATTTCGGGACCACGCGCTGGACATCCCACACCACCCGAAACGGCTGCTTCGTGAATTCAAACGCTTCCGTAGTTTGTGGCGAGGACGGTGCCGTCCGCCTGACAAACTGTCCGGGCCGGGGCACCATCTGGTAACCCGGAAAGTCCTGCAACCGAATCCGTCCATCCTGGCGCCGCGCATCGGGAACCACCAGCCCGTCAAACTGAAGAGTTCCTCCCTCGGTCGAGAAAGGAGCCGACAGAACCCAACTCAGCTCGATCCGCTCCCCGCTGGTTTCACGAAAACTGACCTTTCGCCAACCGTTACGGCCGAGGATCGCCTCGTGCCCCTTCACCAGTGGCCCCGTCAATTCCTCCAGTTCAAACCCATCGGGCAGTTTGATCTCCGCCTCTTTGGCACCGACATTCTCGGGGAACAAAATCTGTTCCGCAGTGGCGATGACTCGATCCCCGTCCCGGCGGAGCGTCACGGAAGTGGTGGCCTGCAAGTAGGAATACTGCACTGCGGGCGATTCGCTCCAGGACAGATCGAGCCGAGCCCCTTGGACGATGGCCGCGACCTGATTGACGGGACCGACTCGGTCATTGGACAACACGCTCAAGTCCTTACTCGAACGAATCAC
The DNA here is from genome assembly GCA_043718945.1 of Planctomycetota bacterium. Taxonomy (GTDB): domain Bacteria; phylum Planctomycetota; class Planctomycetia; order Planctomycetales; family Planctomycetaceae; genus TH-plancto1. The sequence goes on along the minus strand of JAYSUV010000238.1, from coordinate 1,328 downwards.
GACCGGTGGGCCCGCAATCGACAGATTCAACTGGGCATCAAACCCCGGAGGCATTGTCGGGAGTGACAGGACGATTTGCTGTCCCGCGGGTGACTGGCGAATCGGCACCCACATCTTGAGCTTGAGATGATGCGTCCCAGAGCCCGAGAACCGCCAGACGATCCCGTCTTCGACCGGCCCATCGACGACTGGACCTTCCTGGCCGGGGCCGGTGTATTCCTTGGACAGCACATGAGCTTGCGTCAGTCGCAGAGGGACATCATGGGTTTCGCCTTGGTCCCGGTTGACATCCACGTCGATCAGCGCTGTGATCACCGCCCGGTCACCCGTGACCTCTCCATCGAGCGATAGCCTCGCCAAATGAAAGGGCGGGATACCGTTGTCGACCATTGGGCTTGTCACCGTAGGTGCAGGAGAAGCTGGTCGAGGAGTCGGGCTGCCAGCCGGCGGTGGAGAGGGATTCGCAGGCTCTTTCTCTGTTCGGGGAGTCGGAACCGCGGGGTCCGCAGGCTTAGGGCCAGTGCTGGGGGGACTCGAGGGGACCGACCCCCCGGTCATCCCCGCTGAACCCATCACTGGAGGCTTTGTCCCCTGAGCCCAGACCGACATGGACCCACCGACCAGCAGACACCCCAGTGCGCACGCAACCACAGTCCGCCGAATCAGGCGGATCTGCGATCGAACTGCGTCTTGGGATGTCATGCGGACTGCCTGCCCCGGAAGTGAAGAGGAGTGAACTGCGGAGAAAGTCCGCAACTCATTTGGGTGTCAGAGGATCGGAGACTGGAACGACCCCCCGGCGAGTGCGGGGATGCGGGGTGTCTGATCCTCGCATTCTACCTCGAAACACCACCGATCCCAACACAAACTCCGCCGTCAGGATAACTTCCAGGGAATTCGATCAGCGGAGGGATTGCTGCCCCGATTGCCATTGCCAAAGGCCAGCGCTCACAAAGCGGCGCTGAAGTAGAATGGGTCATCATCGGACGGCGGGTGGCAGGGTCAGAAGGCCTTACCCTTACCCACATTGTTACAACTCCTGTTGACCCGATGATGATTTCAGGGGTGGGTACATTCCTTGGGTATGTCGTGAGTTACGTCAATCTGGGGGGACTGTTGAGGGGATTGGTCCGGTGATTGCAGGGGGTGGCAGGGTCGGGAGGGAGCGAGTTCGATGCCACAGGGAGAGGGACTTCAGGAGGCGGTGTGATGGTCTAGGATGTGTGGGATGTCTCAAGTCATCTGGTCGCCCGAGGAGTGGGCGCGGGCGGAGTTTGGGGAGTGTCAGTTGGGCGATCGGCGGCGCGTGGAACGCTTGGTCAGGCATG
>JAYSUV010000237.1:0-15024 GCA_043718945.1 Planctomycetota bacterium | reverse complement strand
TTGCGGAAGAAACTGAACGATGCTGGTGAGGAGCTGTCCATGACCTCGTCGTCGCATCCCTGCAATCCACGCCCTAGAGATCGTCATCTTTGACGGTGAGATCAAGAAGGAAAGGCTGGCAAAGTGATATCTCCACGAAAGGGCTGACTCATGCGGAGTCTGTATCGATTCGTCGCAGCTTTCTGACTCTTCCGAATCTGCCGAGTGGTCGCGAAATGACATCCATCCGTGGGGCCTCTGACGTGCCGTGTCATACTCAAGCGACCACCCTTTGATTTCGCCTGCCTAGCCGATACTCTGCAAGGAGCCCCATCCTCTTTGCTGCACCCCCCCATGTACGACCACCTCACCCTGATCAGCGGTCGCGCTCACCCCCAACTCAGCCAAGAGATCGCTGAGTATCTGGCCGTGCCGCTGGCAGCTGTGGAGCTGTCCGATTTCCCGGACGGGGAGACGAGCGTCAAGCTAAATCACAACGTCCGAGGTCGCGATGTCTTTTTGATTCAGCCGACGGGACCGGCGGTGAATCAGAATTTGATGGAGCTGCTGATACTGATTGATACGTGCAAGCGGGCCAGTGCCGAGCGCATTACGGTCGTACTGCCGTACTTCGGCTATGCCCGCCAGGACCGCAAGGACAGCGGCCGCGTCCCGATCACCGCCAAGCTCGTGGCCAATCTCATCACCACAGCCGGGGCCGACCGGGTGCTGACGGTCGACCTGCATGCCGCTCAGATTCAGGGGTTCTTCGACCTGCCGGTGGACCACCTGTACGGCGCGCGGATTCTGGATGATTACTTCCGCTCACTCAAAATTCCGCCTGAAGAGTCGGTCATCATCAGCCCGGACGAGGGGAGTATTAAGCGGGCCATGCAGCATGTCGAGAACCTCGGCGGGTCGCTGGCCATTATCGACAAACGCCGCAGCAGCGCCACCGAAACTCGCCAGGCCAACCTCATCGGCGGCGACATCCACGGCAAGGTCGCCTTCCTGTTCGACGACATGATCTCCACAGCCGGTTCCATCTGCGGAGCCGCCCGGATCGCCAAGGAGTTCGGTGCCCGCCAGATCTACATCGGAGCCACCCACGGCGTCTTCTGCGGAGACGCTGCGAAGAACTTGGCGAGCGTCGATGTCACCGAGATCGTCGTCACCGACTCGCTGCCGCTCAGGCTCGACCCCGTCCCCGCCAATCTGCGGCAAGTCTCCATCGCCCCCATGCTCGGCGAAGCCATCCGCCGCATCCACCGCAACGAATCGGTCAGCGTCCTGTTCCGTAACGGACATAAGCACGATGACTGACTGTGGTGTGCGCGGCTTGGATTTCAGGGGGCAACTCGCAATACGCAACTCGTTTGCAGAGCGAGTGACTCGTGCTGATTTCTTCCCACGAGCTGTGCAGCCGGTGTAGGTGAAGCTGGATATTGGTTAGACTGTGGTGAGTAGCACGAGCCCGAGTAGGGTGCTCATCCGAACCATTCCCATCGGAGTCCTGACGATGCCCGTTCACGACTGGACTCGAGCCGATGCGGGAACTTATCATGCGTTCCGCACCGCTTGGATTACCCATCTCAGCGAAACGCTGAATGGAGGCTTTCTGCCTCCGGGGTATTACGCACTGCCGGAGCAGCATGCCGGGCGACGAATTGCCGATGTGCTGACGTTGCACTCGCCGTTGGATCGCCCCACAGGGGATTCATCGCACTCGCCCAATGACGAAGGGGGCCTGGCGATGGCCGTGGCAGATGCCCCTCCCAAGACTCAGCTGCGGTTGACCGCTTCAACGGCAAGTCGAACGCTGCGACGAACGCTCGCCATTCGACATGTCAGCGGTCATCGAGTCATCGCTTTACTGGAGGTTGTCTCCCCCGCCAACAAGGATCGATTGTCGCATGTGACGGAGTTTGTAGACAAAATCGAAGCCGCGTTGCTGCAAGAGGTGCATGTGCTGCTGATCGACCTGTTTCCTCCCGGTCGTCACGATCCGCGCGGCATGTACGGTGCAATTTGGGAATGTTTCGATGATGAGCCATATCTCATTCCGCAAGACCAACCACTGACACTGGCGTCATTCACCGCAGGCATCCAGCCGGTGGCGTATGTTGAACATCTCGCGGTCGGAGCGGGGCTGATTGACATGCCGCTCTTTCTGAATCCGGATCGTTATGTGAACGTGCCGTTGGAGGCGACCTACCAGGCGGCGTTTCGTGGTTTGCCCTCTTTCTTACGCGAGAGTCTGAATGCACCGCGGTGAGCGTATGGTCCCGGAATTCAATCACACCCCGAGGTGTTCTTTCACCATCCCCTCCGTCCACTGAGCGTCGTCAGAGAGCAACTTCGGCTTGGGCATGCCCCGGTAGATGCGATGTCGATAGGCGGCGTGGTCGTAGACGGAGTGCAGCACCGCTTGCAGATCGAGCCTCGCATCCGGATCGGGAGCCCGCAGCGGAATCGCCAGTGGTGGCAGCGGGTCTCGTAATCGGATCGGCCAGATTCCGGCGCGGGTGCGTTCGCTCGCCCGTTTCACCAGCACGTAGTAGTCGCAGGGCGTCAACTCCTCAATCGGCATGCGCGGTCCGCCGCGCAGGAGATCGATCTCGATGAAGTTCACGTCGCTCAGCAGGTACTGCCGACGTTTGGCGATGTAGGCATCCCGGTCATAGCCCGCGTTCTTGTTCGAGGGACTCAACAACTCCAGCACTGTGACGAGATATTGATTCTCGGTATCTCGAATCTCAATGAACGACTCGCGCACGACATCGAGAGGTTCGGGCAGGGCGGTATAGACTGGAGCCTCCATGACGGCGGCGGAGGCTGCGACACTGGCTGCACCGGTCCGAATAATGGCGAGGTCGGGCCTTCCCAGGAATCGGGCGACGGGTTCCGGCGGCTCGTGGATGTAAACGTGTTCTTCCAGCGCGACGTAGTAACGCGGGGCGACCTCCTGGGCGATGGCAGCACGCATCCCCGTGAGATAGTCCTGGTGAAAGTCATGCCACAAGGCATCCTGCTCAAGCCAGGGGTTCATTCCGGGAAACGGGGACGGCATGGTTCGACTCCCAGAAGGAGAGCAACACTCTGAACACAACGCTCCCCAGTCTACGAGTTCGCTGCTGGCCCAGCAAGAAGTCTGTCTACGGGTCAGTGACCGCCCCGCGGTGGAGTGATCCGCACTATCCGCAGAGTAGGATCAACGTTATGCACATCCTGTCAGTACCTTACAACAAATGGGAGTAAGCCTGGAGGGCGTGACTGGGCCTGCCGATCCACCTTGCATTCGGGCAACTTTGGACACTTCTGCGGGTCGAGTTGGCATCCTGACCAGCTCCCGATATACTGCTTGGCTTCCCGAATTTCCGGATGCCCATCGGACCGATGACCATGCCCAAGCGAACCTTTGTCGATGTGAAAACCGCCTTGGCGGAGAAGTACGAGCGGTTGAGCCGTTTGACCTCCAGCGTGCCCAAGAAGTCGACCTTTGCCCACTTGGCCCTGAAGTACCGTCGCCAAGCCGCCCAGGCCGCCCGCGATGGCCATTCCTGAGCCATTTTCGGTTTTGAAGAACGTCAAGATGTTTTGAGTTCCTCCTCGCGGGATTCCCGCGAGGCAGGAGTCGATTGGTGTATCAGCGAACACACGGGTAGATCATTTCCTCGCGGTGGTTTGTTGGGGACTCTTGCCCCGTAAACACCCCGAGATGAACAATCAGCTGCATTGGATTAGCGAGCGGATCGCGGCCTGATATGGCCTGGTTGCGGGGAGCCCCCCCAAATGGGATCGGTGTCTTTCCTTGCGATCGGCAGAGGTCGCCCCGCATTGGCTTTGCTGTCGGCTCATCCTGTTGGGCGGCTCCCTATATCAACGCGGCTCATCACGGTATCTTGGTTCGGCGTGGAAACATCACCTCACCAACCCTGATGGAGTGGATCGCATGACAGACCTCATTCGCACGTTGGCCCTCAGTCTCATTCTATCGAGTATCACCGTCGTCGGGAGAGCAGAAGATACCGCCAAACCCAACGCAGTAGCCAAGTCGGAAGCGCTCACAGCCGAAGAGCAGGCTTTTGCGACCCTGCTGACCGGAGCGGACCTGGTCGGCTCGTTCACGGTCGATGGCCAGACGGGAACACCCAAGCAGGATCGCTACTCGATCACGAAGGCGACCAAGCTGAAAGGGAATCAGTGGGCGATCTTTGCCCGCATCAAGTACAACGAGGTGGACATCACGGTCCCCGTCGGAGTAAACGTCGACTGGGCGGGTCAGACGCCGGTCTTGTCGGTGACCGACCTCAAGATCCCCGGCCTGGGCAGCGAGTTCGGCTCGTGCATCCTGTTCGAGGGAGACCGTTACGCCGGAACCTGGCACCACGGCAAAGTCGGCGGTCACATGTGGGGCCGGGTCGAGCGGACGCCTGCTGAGAAACCAGCTGAGGCGAAGCCAGTGAAGTAGCGACAGTGGGATAGGCTTCCCCGACCGACCGCTGGAGCTCCTGGGACATGAACATGTTTCTGAATCCCGACAAGACACACTTCTCCTCGGAAGTTGAACTCACCCTCGATTTTCAGGGCCAGTCGCTCTCCGTGGGTGCTGTTGGACCCGATAGGTTTGTCTTGGCCAAGCCACAGTTGCTGGAGGTCACCGAGGCGGTATTGGTGGTCACGATCAACGGTCAGCCGCGCCGGAGCCCGATCCGCATTGAGGCGAAATCGGAACCTGTTCGCGAGTATGACTACAAGCATATGTAAAGGGGGACGGCATCCAACGAGTGTCTTCTTTTGTACTCCGTCCCAAGCTCTGCTTGGGACCGCGTTCAAACGACTCACTGCCAGCCTGCTGCGCCAGCAAGGGCTTTGGGCACGCGGCCCTTGCTGGCGCAGCGGGCTGACTGGATTCAGGTGTCCGGCGTGGACAGCACGGACTGCAAGAGCCTCAGGGCCGCCTGCATCGCGGGCTGAGGGATGGCGTGTCCGCCGGAGAATTCGACGAACTGGACACTGGCCCCTTGCTCCTCCAGCAGCTTCTTCAGTTCTAATGACAGTGAGTAGGGCAGGATCACATCGCTGCGCCCGTGGGACTGCACCACGGGGAGCCCGCGCAGGTGTTCGGAGGGCTGCTTCCACTCCGATTCGTTGATGAGCGTGCCCGAGAAGAGGATCGCTCCGCCGAGTGGTGCCGGGAGATGCCGCAGCGTCTCGACGGTGATCATGGCTCCCTGCGAGAACCCGCCGAGAACGAACTTCGACCACGGCACACCGGTCTCGGCTTGCAGCTCGATCAATAGTTTCACGAGTTGATCGCGGGCCTCGGGCAGGCCGACGGGGCGCTCGGAGCGGAGGTCTCTCAACTGGCCGGTCGCTTGAGCGAGTTGGAGTTTGGCCATGTCGATCATCCACCACGCGCGGGCATCGTCCCAGCCGAGTGATTCGAGTGAGAGAGGGCCTTGGGGAAAGACAAACCGGGCCGATTGACCGAGGCTGGGGACCGCCCGCGCGATCTCGGCCCCGAGCGGAACGAGGTCATCGCCGGGCGCTCCGAAGCCGTGGCAGTAGACGACGACCATCTCGGTGTCACCACGCGGAGCGAGTTCACAGCAGTCGAGTCCGGCACGTTGGGTGAATTGCATGGGGGAGAGTTCTTAGTGGTCAGAGGGAGCTATCAGCTGGGGAGCGTGAGAGACTTCCGAAGGAGTGTGGTCGCCATTGTACGCAAAGTTCCAGCCCTCAGCCCCGCTCGGCAGACTCAAGCCTCAGCAGACTGCCCCCCGTCGCCGTTCACCAGCCCGCTCTATCCCGAAGGGATTGCAGCCCATAGCCGGTGGTGAGCGCAGCGTCACCACCGGTTCGCGGACGCCCGAGCCGCCCTATCCCGAAGGGATTGCAGCCCTCTGCGTCGAGACTCTGGTGCGTCGGCTGGAATCCCTTCGGGATACGGGTGCCTGCGAGGAACGTGATCCAGTGGTGTCGCTGCGCTCGACCACCGGCTATTGGCTGTGACCCCTGCGGGGTCAAAGAGTAGGCGAGAATCCCAGGGGATTTTGCGTACAATGGCGACCGCATTCCTTCCGAAGTCTCCGAAGACTTCGGAAGTCTCGCTATCACTGGGAGTCGGGAGTGAGGAGCCAGAGGCACCTCTCCTCTGGCCATCAGCTATCGGCCACAGGCGTGGCTTCGAGTGATTCGTCTTGCATCTTGAACATCAAGATCGCCAAGAGAACAACGACACTGACTGCACCGAAAATGGCGTTCGGTCCAATTTCCAAAGCGACAAATAGTTTGCCAAAGACTCCATAGAACACGCCCGACAGCACGATCCCAATCCAGTTCAACAGATTCATCGCGCCAATCATGCGCCCCTTCAGGCCGGGGGGAGACATGGCCTGCATGTAGACCTGTAAGGGCACCGCGAAGAGGCCCGCAAACAGCCCCGCGCCGGTCAACAACATCCCCGCACCGAGCAGAGATACCATCGGGCGTCGAAGTGATATCGACGGGAAGGAAGCTGTGACTTGTGTCGTCTCCGCAGCCGACGCGTTGACTTGCGGAGATGGATGATCGATCGATTGGGCAACAACAAACTTCTCACCAGGGATGGCCAGCCAACCCATGCAAATGACCATGCCTAACCCCGACCAGCGAACCAGACCCGCTCGAAAACGAGAGCGAGACAAGATCCCGGCTAAGACGCTTCCACATGCAATTCCTACCGAAGTCGTCGCGGCGAGCAACCCGTTGTTCGTATCACTCAAGTCATATTGCAATGAACCCATCGAAACCACCGCCTGAAGAAATACTCCACCCACAAACCAGAAGATGGATGTGTAGAAGAGGGCGGTTCGCAGTTTGGGTTGTTGACGAAGGGCGGCTCGCGCTTCGGGATCGATGAAGAACGCCGATCGGTTGAAAGGCAGCCCCGGGTGTGCGATGGGCGTTCGCCGAATAGGCAGCGATGCGACCGTTCCAAGCATGGCGATCACGATGCACACGCACTGCACCGACACCAACGAGGGCAGCTCATCTTTCAAGAAACCAGCAGCTGCACCTCCCCCGATGATGGCGACGAACGTGGTCATCAAGAACCAGCCGTTGATGCTCGGCAGGCGATGCTTCGGGTAGAGTTCAGGCAGAATCCCATACTTGGCCGGTCCAAACAGAGTGCTATGGGCCCCCATCAGAAAGAGTACGCCAATCAGCAGTCCCAACTGCAGCTGAGAAGGATGGGTGGCCCACAGCACCCACAGACCGGCCCCCATGACGCCAATCTCCAGGAGCTTGCAGGTCACAATGATTTGACGTTTGCTGTAGCGGTCTCCAAGAAAGCCACACAGACCTGAGAACAACACGAAAGGTGCTGCGAAGGCAATTGTGGCAATGAATTGCCAGTCATCCTGGGGATTGCGCTTCGCTTGGCCTGCGCACAGAAACATCACCAGGAACTTAAAGACGTTGTCGTTGAACGCTCCGAGAAATTGAGTGACCAGCAGGCCCCAGAAGGTCGGGTCGGTCGTCAGTGGTCGTTCGGTGTGTGCCATCGCATCCTCGGTCGGGCGTTAAAATCCGCGTGTCCGTCACGGTCAAGTTGGTTTCTACCGGACGGCCTCTAATCCGAACAGAGTCGGGGCGTAACGGACAGTCAATTTCTGCCGGAGTTGGCGACTTCATAATGCGATCCACGGTCATAGGCCGTACACACAGTCATCTCATCCACAGAGACCACAGACATGCCAGCTTACCCAATGGGAACTCAATCTGAGGCAAATATGCCCTCAAAGTTGACCAGGCTTCCCGGACCGTTATCACCCACCGGTTGAGGCCACAGGGGGGAAGACAGTGCTGCCGAGAATGGTCTGTCGAGATTCTCATGGGGATTCAATTTTCCGACCGATTGATGACCGTAACCCTCATCATCTTAACTTTTGTGACAACCGAGTTGGACAACCAGTTTTCCTGCCAGGGACAGGATGCCGGAACAGTTCGACGAGTGTCTGTCTCAGTTCGGTTGGGGGAGTTCACCAATCCGGTTGTTGCCATCAGGAGTCTTCGGACTGGCACAACCCTTCAAGCGATGGTCGCTTGAACGTTGTTGCCGGAACGCACCGCAGGACGAGTGTCTCGTCCGCCGACCCATCGCGGTGTCAAGACGGCCCTGAGTTCAGTCCCTAGGGAAGGAGACGTTGCTCTATGAAATCCATGAGAACAATTGCCGCTTTGGTCGCCGTACTCGGCATGGGCAGCTTTGCCCAGGCTGGTCTGTTTGACCGCAGCGAGTGTGGGGCGTCCAAGTGTTGCGACTGCGCACCCACTTTCCAGCCATCGTGCTGCAAGCCGACCATCGTGCGGCCATGTCATCGCAACGTGTACAACTATCAGCGTAGCTGTGCCAAAGCCACTGGCTGCGGCTCGGGCTGCGGACCAGCTAACAGCTGCTGCCCCACCGGAGCCGGAAACGGCTGCGGAACGGGTTGTGCTGACGGAGCTGGAAACGGCTGTGGAACGGGATGTGCTGACGGAGCTGGTAACGGCTGCGTGAACGGTGCGACGAGCTGTGCCGCTCCTTGTGCTACCGGAAACGGATGTGCCAATGGTGCGGGTAACGGCTGCTGCAACACCGACCCAGGCTGTGCCGCTCCTTGCGGTGACAGCTGCTGCGAGACGACCTGCCAGGATGCTTGTGAGATCGCGAACCTGATCTACACCTCGCAGACAGCTTGCTACGCTCGTCAGCGTCGTTCGGCTCTGGTGAAGCTCGGTCGCAAGTATGATTGCGTCTGCAATCCGGAGATCATGTCGGCTTTCATCTACGGCTTGAACGACGCGGATGAACGCGTTCGTGAAACCGCAGCTGACAAGATCGGTGACGAGCTCCGCAAGAACCCTTGCTGCTGCTCGCAGTGTACAGTGTCGGCTCTGACCGTCGCTCTGGCTGACTGTGATCGTGGCGTCCGTCGTCAGGCGGAGCAGGCTCTGCGTCAGTGTGGATACGACGTTGTCGATCCAACCTGCTGCGAAGTCGCTTGCTGCGACACGGGATGCGTGGGCAACGGATGTGCTCCAGCTGCTGTCGCTCCAGCCTACTCGCCAGAGGCTGCACCAGCAGCGGCCCCAGCTCCTCCCGCTGAGCCCAAGGCTTACTTCCCCAAGCGGATCAGCGACGAGAATGCTCGCCCTGTGTCCGCCACGAAGAAGAGCCTGTCGAACCTGTTCGGACTCGCTCGCTAGTCGAATGAGTGTGGATGGAGTCTTCCACTGAGCAGGGTACATCTTGAATGAACAACAGCCTTCGCGGGTCTTCCGCGAGGGCTGTTTTCCATTGGCAGACCCAGGTTCGATCCCGTGTTGGATCGATTGCTGAGGGAGACCTCATCGCTCATCTGTCAAGATGCAATCGGGGTCGACATCGACAGAAAGTTCCTTCTCAATTTCTTGCATTGCTCTTTCTCGGATTCCTGCGCAGAATGTCGCCGCTCTTCATGAGTTCGTCTTCGCTGACAAGACACACGGAGTCTCCTTCGTTGTTCAGCGACATTCACTTCGACAGGACGTCGGACATCATCGGCAGTGAGGTTGGTCTCGATCTGAGACAGCCTCACGCGTCAGTCTCTTCGAGTCCCCGAGGATCCTTATGTTCGTAATTGAACGCGGCATTGATGAAGCGATCGTGGTGGGTGACACCGTGATCCGGATCTTGGAAGTCCGCTTCGGCGAGGTCCGCTTGGCGATTTCCTCACCCGATGGTCCCCGTTACCGCGAGGTCGTCATCCAGTGCCAGACCGAAGAGGAGGAAGCTCCCCTCTTCGCCGACTCCTATGACGAATCGCTCTCCTTCTTTGCCTGAGATCTCCTCATGTGTGTGACTCGGTGATTCGTCGAGTTGCCGATGATTGGGATTCAGAGTTCGCTCGGCGGGTGCCGCCAGTTATGATGCGTACGCACTTCTCCGCTGGGGTGGAGAGTGGTCACGCAATCCCTACTGGCGGAACCGTACTTGCCTGCCGATCCTCCCTACCCTGATGAACAAATCAACCAGTTCGGGTTGCAACGAGACCGTATCCCCCGACATGTGGCGATCATCATGGATGGCAATGGACGCTGGGCCAAGCGGCGCGGACTGCCACGAATTGAGGGGCACCGGCGCGGCGTACAGACGGTTCGCACCGTCATCGAAGAGTGCGCACGCCTGGGCGTCGGGCAGCTGACGCTCTACTGTTTCAGCAGCGAGAACTGGAAGCGTCCGCCCCTGGAACTCGACCTGCTGATGGGGCTGCTCCGGCGATACGTGATCGCTGAACGCAACGAGATCATGCGACAGGAGATCCGCTTCAGCACCATCGGGCGCACTGATCGCATCTCGCGCGCGATTTGGAGTGAGGTCGAGACCACTGTCGAACTCAGTCGGAACAACCCCGGCATGCGATTGTGTCTGGCCCTCGATTACGGAGCGCGCGACGAGTTGACTCAGGCTGTCAAGACCATCGCTCTCAAGGTCCAGTCCGGCGAGATCGACCCGGCCACGATCGACGAGGCCACCTTCAGCAACCATCTCTATACCGCCGGGATGGTCGACCCCGATCTCGTCATCCGCACGGCGGGCGAGATGCGGGTCAGCAACTTTCTCTTGTGGCAGATCAGCTACGCCGAGCTGTGGGTCACGCAGAACTGCTGGCCCGAGTTCAGTCGCGACGATCTCTACCAAGCGTTCCGCGACTACGCCGGACGTGAGCGGCGGTTCGGTGGACTGGTCGAGCCTGCGGGCTAACAGCCTGTTGAAAAACTTGGCACGGGAGTCTCTCCCATGCGTTTTCCAATGGATTCACGGGCGGGACGCCCGTGCCACAGGACATTTCCAACAGGCAGCTAAGCAACGTTGACAATGATGTTCATCGCAGTGGATTGGAACACTGATCTGCACTCATCAACGCTAATCCAGATTGGAATTAGCGTTGATGAGTGCAGATTAGTGTTCCAACCTCTTCATACGATCAGTTTGCTGAGATGAATACCAATTCTGATGCGGCTCTCGCTCTTTCGATGGAAACACCTCGCCCCCCCCTCATGTCAGGACTGCATCGATGCTCGGTTGGCGACTGCTCATTTCAGCCATTCTGATCCCGACTCTGCTCGGACTCTTCTACGCGGATCATCACTTGGGGCCGTCGGCTCCGTTACTGGCCCTCTTCGCCGTGTTGCTGTCGGTCCGCAGTGCCTGGGAACTCGGCGATCTCTTCGCCGCTCGCGGGTATCCGATTCGCAGCCGACTCCAGATGATCGGGAGTTGTGCGACTGCTCTGGCTGCGTGGGTTCCGGCTTGGTGCTGGGTGACTCCCGTGATTGAGGCCGCCCCGTTCGCGAGTCTGGGGCCAATCGCGCTCAGTCTGGCGTTCTGTCTCTTGATCCTGTTTATTCAAGAGGCCGCTGCCTTTCAGTCTCCGGGAAAGACGTTCGAGTCACTCGGGGCGTCGTTGCTGGTGATCGCGTATTCGGGATTCCTACTCGGCATCACCGCTCAATTGCGCTGGGTCGCCGGGGGCGAGGCGGGTTATCTCGTCCTTGGGTCGCTGCTGATCGCTGCCAAGACCTGCGACATCGGGGCGTACACCTTTGGCCGCTTGTTTGGCAAAACCAAGATGGCTCCACTGCTCAGTCCCGGCAAGACCTGGGCCGGAGCCATCGGCGGCATCGCGACCTCGACAGTCGCGACCTGGGTCTGGCTGACTTTTGTTCCCCCGCTGTTCAACACCGAGTGGAAGCCGAGCCCCGTGTGGGCGGCATGTCTGTATGGGGCCGTGGTCGGACTGACGGGCATGATCGGCGACCTGTGCGAGTCGCTGCTCAAACGCGACGCCGGAAAGAAAGACTCAGCAGCCCTCTTCCCCGGATTCGGCGGCCTGCTCGATCTGCTCGACAGCGTGCTCTATGCAGGCCCGGTCGCGTATGCCCTGTGGGTGTGGCTACCGCTCAAGTCGTGGTGAAGTGGGATGAGAGTTGATGGTTTATCGTTTATGGTTGGTCGACAGAAGGAAAGTGCATCCGGCGATTGTTGGAAATCGTTCCGAGACAGTCCATCGAGTGGCGAGCGATCCGACACAAGGTTCCCCAACCTCAACGGGCAACGCCATGAAGGATTACTGAGGCACCACGCCCACAAGCTGGTCAGCACGTTTCCGGCCCCCTCTCCCCCGCGATCGATGTGGCCTTCGTCTCATGCATCTTGTGGAGGAGAGGGGGCAGAAGCTCGAGAAACACCTTGCGAGAATCCTTCACGGCGTTGCCCTTCAGGGGTTGCGTCAGATCTGCTAGGCAATTCCCAAGCCTCCATGCGATCCGAGCGAAGCGACCCCGTTAGGGTTGAAGAGGCTCGGATGTCGTCGAAACCCAGGGTAGGCTCCTTCGTCGCCAACCCTGGGCGACGAGGCGCTACCCCGTTGGGGTCAAGAGGGCTCGCGGTGTGCCTGCTCGTCCAATGGAATCCCCATCCCCCAACACCTTCGGATGAACCTGCATGAAATCTCTTCTGGCTGATCGCTGAAAGCTGACGGCTGGCCGCTCTCCTGACGGGAGTTGATTTCCGCCCCACTGCCTTTGTGCTGTTGTGTGAGTCCACTTCTGGATCAGGCATTGGCTCCAGATTGTGAAACTGGCCAGCCGACCAGACAGACATCACTCCGATAGCATCTTCGGACAAATTCCGCGAGACTCATTCCACCCACCACTCCGGAGAATCTCCATGCCCCGTGTGTCCGACCTCATCCGCTGCCTGATTTTGTTCACATGCTTCGCGGGAGCCACAGCTGCCGCGGAAGATCTCCCCAGTCGGGCCACAACTCGCGACTCGGCCAAGGAGTGGAAGGACGACCATCCCGATGCCCAGGCCATGCTGACCAAGATCGCCTGGCCCAGCTCCGAGTTCGAGGTCACGTGGACTCCCGTCGAGGGTCGCGACTTCCAACAGCTGGTCAGGTATCCGTCTCCGATTCCGTCCGGCGATGCGACGAACGATCTGGTGTCGATGGAGTGGTATCAGCCAAAGACTCCATTGCTTCCCGATCAGTTGAGGCCGACGATCGTTGTGATCCATGAGTCGGGTTCCGCCATGCCCGCTGGTCGGGCGATTGCCAAGGGGATTCAGCAGCGCGGACTGAATGCGATCCTGCTGCATTTGCCGTACTACGGTGAGCGTCGGGGTCAGAAGAAGCGGGACAACAGCGAGTTCCTGATCACGATGCGGCAGGGAGTCGCCGACGCCCGCCGGGCCTTTGACGCCGTGGCCGCGATCCCCGGTGTCGACAAGACCCGCATCTCGCTGCAAGGCACCAGCCTCGGCGGCTTCGTGGCGACCTCTGCCGCCAGTCTCGATGGCTGCTACCACCACAACTTCATCATGCTGGCCGGTGGCGACCTGTTCGACATGATTCAGAACGGAAAGCAGGATGCCGCCAAGCTGCGCGATCAACTGGCGGCGGCAGGCTACACGGGCGACAAGCTCAAGGAGATGTTGAACCAAGTCGAGCCGACCCGGATCGCCCATCGCCTGCCATCCGAACGGACGTGGATCTACGCGGCGCTGCAAGACGACGTGGTTCCGATCCGCAACGCCCGCCGCCTGGCCGATGCGATCCCGCTCGACAAGCAGCACCGGATGGAGTTCATCGGCGGACACTACACGGCGGCACTGTGGTTGCCAGCGGTGATTGACCATTTCACAAAGACGGCTGTGACGCCATGACCGGACTTCGGTCGTTCAGGGAGGGGCAACTCATCGGATCCCATGCTCTCATTGTGCGCTGACCGACTCGGATTTCGCTCCATCGCGATTTCACCTGACTGCCGCGGCACCCGATGGCGATTCGACTCCGAACGCACTCTCATCTACACTCACCGCACCATGAAAATCGGCCTCTTCATCCCGTGTTACATCGACCAGTTTTACCCCGACGTGGGGCTGGCCACCGTGGAGCTATTGGAGCAAGCGGGCTGCTCCGTCGAGTTCCCCGATGGGCAGTCGTGCTGCGGCCAGCCGATGGCCAACACGGGTTGCTGGGAGGACGCCCGCTCGCTGGCGGAATCGTTCCTGAAGATCTACTCCCCGTACGACTACATCGTCTGCCCCAGCGGCAGTTGCACGGCGATGGTCACGCACCATTACGACCACCTGCTGGAAGGCCAGCCGGGGTTCACGGAACTCAAGGCCAAGACGTTCGAGCTGTGCGAGTTCCTGACCGATGTGGTGAAGCTCGACAAGCTGAGCGTGAATTTCCCGCACCGCGTTGGCTTGCACAACAGCTGCCACGGGCTGCGAGAGTTGGGCCTCGGGCGACCCTCGGAGCGGATGGAGCCGGACTACAACAAGGCCCGCCAGTTGCTGCAACTGGTCGAGGGTCTAACCCTCGTGCCCCTGCAACGGACCGACGAGAGCTGCGGCTTCGGCGGGACGTTCGCCATCGCGGAAGAAGCGGTCTCCTGCATGATGGGCAACGACCGCATCCACGACCACGAGCAAGCCGGGGCCGAGGTGATGGTCGCCGGCGACATGTCCTGCCTGATGCACATGCAGGGGTTGATCTCGCGTCAGAAGAAGCCGCTCAAGACCATGCACATCGCCCAGATTTTGGCGGGGCGGTCGCTGCCGAAGTAAGCCTTCGACGGTTTAGCTGCGACGCAAAGTCTTCGAAGCGGAGCATGCCCGTGTTCGCCCCGCGATTCATCGACCGACAGTGAGCGCCAGATGGCACTGGCGAGGACCTTGACTCGCCAGTGTAAGGTGGCCAGCCGTTGGCCAATCACGCTCCGACATCCCCCATCGCCACAAACACCAGTGCCCCGTCAAGGCTTGATTTGTGGGTTCGGCTCCCTCGGGAGGGCGGAGTTCCTGCCGAGCCGCTCACGCGAGTCGACGCGTCCCCTGGCTCGCAGCTCAGCAGGAGCTTCGCCCCAGTGCTGTGAACATGATAGCGATCCTCGTGGGGCACGTTTCCTACGTGCCCGTGCCTGCGCGGCGTCTCTGACTGTCGCTCCGCGACTGAGATTTCG
>JAYSUV010000236.1:0-5017 GCA_043718945.1 Planctomycetota bacterium | reverse complement strand
CGGCCCCTCATGTTCCGTCGGAGTTTCTGTGGCAGTCCGCGAATCACGGTGGCCCCCGATTGCCATTCGCCTGTTGGTCGCCATTGCGACCCGCTCGCCGGATCAATCCCCGACCCGGTACGAACCGGCGGTCTGGTTTCGGCAGCGGGCCTCGGCTCGGAACCGTAGCCGCTGGTCGCGGTGGACCAAGCGGCTGGCCAGTGCCGGGTTGGTTCGCCGCGTCTCCGAGCCATCTCGCGATCGCGTTCGCCACGTCGGAGTGACGCCCAGCGGTCGAGATTGGATCGACGAACACTGCGGTCCGGGAGCGTCGTCGGACCTCGACTGCGAATGGGATCACGAACAGCTTCCCCCACACACCTCACCATTCCTGAAGGACACGCCATGATTGCAACTGCCATGACCATCGAAACCTGGCCCATCGACCGACCCCAGCCGTATGACAAGAACCCGCGACTGAACGATGATGCGGTCGAGGTCGTCGCCAAGTCGATCCGCGAGTTCGGCTTTCGACAGCCGATCGTTGTCGACGAAGACGGAATCGTCATCATCGGGCACACGCGGCTCAAGGCGGCGAAGTCGCTGGGGCTGAGTGAGGTGCCGGTGCATGTGGCGCGCGGCTTGTCGCCGGAGCAGGTGAAGGCACTCCGCATCGCGGACAACAAGACGGCCGAGATCGCCGAGTGGAACCTGGAGTTGCTGCCGATCGAACTCGCCGAACTGCAGGGGATGGACTTCGATCTCGGGCTGCTGGGGTTCGACCAGGACGAGTTGGCCAAGCTGCTCGATCCTGATGGCCAGCAGGGGCTCTGCGATCCGGACGACATCCCCGCCCCACCGGACGAGGCAATCACTCAGCCGGGCGACCTGTGGATTCTCGGCGAGCATCGACTGCTCTGCGGCGACAGCAGCAAGCCCGCCGACCTCGACCGGCTGCTCGATGGCCAGCCGATCCACCTGTGCAACACCGACCCGCCGTACAACGTGAAGGTCGAGCCGCGTTCCAACAACGCCATCGCAGCGGGGCTCTCCTCGTTCCAGGGAACGACGCATCACCAGTCGATGGACGTGGCCCGCCACCCGGAGAAGTCGAAGCCGACACAGAAGAAGCTGCGGGCCAAGGACCGCCCGCTGGCCAATGACTTCGTCTCGGACGAGGAGTTCGACCGGCTGCTCGACGCCTGGTTCGGCAACATCGCCCGCGTGCTGGTCCCGGGCCGGGGATTCTACATCTGGGGCGGGTACGCGAACCTCGGCAACTACCCGCCGTTCCTGAAGAAGCATGGGCTGTACTTCAGTCAGAGCATCGTCTGGGACAAGCAGCATCCCGTGTTGACCCGAAAAGATATGATGGGGTGTTTTGAGCTCGCGTTCTACGGCTGGAAGGAGGGAGCCGCCCACCAGTTCCTCGGTCCGAACAATGCGACCGACCTATGGCATGTGAAGAAGGTGAACCCACAGAGCATGGTGCATCTGACCGAGAAGCCGGTCGAACTCGCCGTGCGGGCGCTGCAGTACTCCTCCCGCACCGGCGAAAACATCCTCGACCTCTTCGGCGGCAGCGGCTCCACCCTGATCGCCGCCCAACAGACCGGCCGCCGGGCGTTCCTGATGGAACTCGACCCGCTGTACTGCGACGTGATCGTCCAAAGGTGAGAGCAGTTTACTGGGCATGAAAGCGGAACGCATTCTTTAAGATAGACGATGTCAGGAAATCAATCCGCAGCTTAAATTCCTGTTCAACTCATGACTTTCATGGAACGCAACCACCAATGAGATTCGATGTGATCAACCCGAAGTCCGATCACAAACTCGATTTCCCTCGATCCTAATATTTTACTGTTGTTCTGACATTCTACTTGTATTGGTGAATTCAGCCGGGTAGCATCCAATGGCGGCGAGGAGGGCTACGATGGCGGATGAATCGACATCACTTGAACCGATTACGAAGCTGGCACTGTCGTCTCTGGGATGCTGCGACGTGGCTTTAATGAATTTCCGGGCAGCGCGCGGTTTGCCCGGGACGGAGTCACTGGACGAAGACGCCCTGTCCGCCAAGTTGGATGAGTGGGCCAGTCGGTGCAAGTTCGAAATCTGGCGTCACCTGTACCGGATCGAGCGTCAGATCAGTCAAGCTCCGACTGAGTACAGCTACGGGAACTCGTTGGGGCGTCTCTGTTGCTGGTACATGCTGCAAGTTCTCCAGGAAGATTGTGGCGTCGCTTACCACCCAGACCGGAAGTTCAATCCCGACTTCTGCCGCCCCGAAGATGTCTTCATACACGGCATCGTCGACGATGGTGGTCAAGGCGGCACGTGTGCGTCGATGCCAGTCGTCTATGTCGTGATCGGGCAGCGTCTGGGCTTCCCGGTGCATCTGGTGCAGACTCGCGGTCATCTGTTCTTCCGGTGGGATGATTCGCGGGGGACATTGATCGACTGGGAATCACCTCGTGTTCGGGTCTGGATTCCGCCCGAACGGTTTAACGTGGAAGGCTCGGGCGAGGGGATCGCCTTTCCGAACGACGACCACTTTAGAGCTTGGCCGGAAAGGTGGACTGCTGCCGACACTCACCATGATCGGTATCTCCGTTCGATGAATCCGACGGAAGTTCTCGCCGAGTTTCTCATTCAACGCGCCGAGTGTTTCTACGATCTGCACGACTGGGACAGCTGCCTGAAATCGATTTACTACGCTCGTCAACTGGCCCCGGATGATCTGCGTTACCAATCATTGCACGCGAAATACACTCGGGAATTCCAGCAGCAGCAAGCCAGTACGCAGCGGAACAGTATCATCAATCAGATTCGACATGCAGCGCCCGTTTCTCGACCGGGAATGCCGGATCATTCGCGCGGCTGCTGTTGCGGGGGATGCGACGATTACCGAAACTCCGTCTCCTCGCTTCCCGTGGCCCCGCATGGTGGCGGTTGTCGATGCCGAGATTGCCAGAAAGCCGCAGCGGCACAGTCTGGCTTGGTCAGTATGTTCGGACATCGGCTGCAATGTGCCTGCTTTGAGTGCCAGCAAATGCGGGAAATGGCGAAGTTCGGTCCCGTCCCACCACACGGGATGTCGTGTCAGTGTGCCGCTTGCACCGCAGCTCGCACCGCGAACGAGTCCGCCCGGGGCATCCCCGGCCATTCGATGCATTGCAGCTGTCCCCAGTGTTTCGAACGTCGAAACCCGCCGCAGAGGATGTCTGGATTCGGGCCACCGAGTCCCGTGACGCCAAATTTCGGCCCAGTCTTTCCGGCCATACCCGCATTCCCCACACCCGGTTTCCCCCGCCTGCCGGGGACGTGAACACCCACCCCACGGAGTCCGAACATGTACATGCCCACCCTAGCCCGCTTCACCTCCCGAGACCCGCTGGCGGAGGAAGGAATTCCGATTCTTGGCGGACTGCCGGAAGAAACTCCGACAGAGGGACCGACATTGAAACCGTACGTCTATGCATCGAACGATCCCATTAACGCAATCGACCCGTCTGGTTTATGGGAGTTGAGATGCCGCTTATTAGCAGGTTTTAAGAAGGCGACTGCACAACGGCATTGCTGGGTTCAGTGTAATGGGAAAAGCTATAGCCTGCTTAACATGAAAGTTAACATGAAAGGCGTTGCAACCCCAGTTGGAGACGCTATCGAAGATCTGAACCAAGGCACTGTCGTGGCAAGTGGTCTTGGGAAATGTGCATGCATCCAGGCTGAATTCGCGTTGCACTTGCGCACGTACCCTTACGACAAGGACCAATGTAACAGCAACTATTTCGCAAACTCTCTTTTGACGTGCTGTGGATTGCCACTGGATCGCCCTAGCAGAGCTTGGGGTTGGGAAGATTGCAACCGCGCAATCGGAAAATATCAATGCAATCTTCCTGATGTCGAACGGATGCCAGACTGTCGATACGCTTGATCTGTTTTGGCTATCTCGATCCGTCCTTTTTGATGTCAGCTCACACAAACATCATCATGACCACATGGAAACAACGAAATGGCAGGTAGAAAAAGTCGCTTTTACAAAGCGGCCTCGGCACTTGCCGTCGCTATAGCATGCCTTCTGGGCATTGGCGTCTGGACCATGTGGTATCGCGCTGGAATGCTATCGGGAGATGGGACGATGACTGACGACGGATTCTGGTCGTATCCGCAATACACGGTTTCATTTCCTCCATTTGAGGTTGTGAATTGTGCCCACGCGATTTTGCATGTCAAAGGTCTACCACGAGCACCAATGGCATTTAGTTTACGTGCGGTCGCACCCGATAGATCCAATGCACTTGCCGCAGTTGATCTCAATGGGGAATGGGTTTTCGTCATACGAATACGAGACGACCGAGGAAAGGAACTCTATAGTGTGAGTGACTCGTTGTCAGAATGGCACATGCAACAGACTGGTGCTTCGGCCAGTTTGTGGCACGAGTCTCTGCGTGATCTGTCTTTCTCCCCTGACAGGGAGTACGTGATCGAGATTCAGATCTCGGGATCGCAGACACCGTCCGGTGTATTTCTGGAGCCTCGACTGGCCGGAGGTGGCAATGAGTACTGAGTCGATCGAAGCGGCGGGTGGCGGGGAGACATCAAAACCCGGTGCCGACAAATCGTGGGATCGAGCGGGCTACGTGCTGGGTTTCCGCGTTTACAATGCGATCGTCAAAGGGGATGAGAATTTGACCGAGGGGACGCTGTGTGCAATCCTCAAGGGAGAGGGCGATGGAGATGCCTGGTACGAGATGGCGAATGAAACAGGTCGGGATCTGTCACATTGCCTTCCTTGTCCAGCAGGCTTAGATGGAGGGGTCAAGAAATCGACGAAGGAAGGAAAAGACGAGGAGTATCCAGCATTCTAAAATTCCCACGCCTCTGGCATGCAATTCAAGTGATCGCAGTCACTGCGGTTGTCGCTTGCGTTGCACTGTTCTTCATTGATCGAGCAGTCAACCCGACATGGATCAATCACTTGGTCATCATTCGGGAAGATCAAGTCGAGTACCATGGGCCCTTTCGAGCGTCGTTA
>JAYSUV010000235.1:0-1856 GCA_043718945.1 Planctomycetota bacterium | reverse complement strand
GTTGATCTCAATGGCACTCGCCAAGGTATTCGCCCGACGGTTCTGCGAGTCCATCGCTGCATAAAACCGATCGATCAGCACTTGATCCGGACGGCCCCCGTTCCAACGCAAGTTCTCATCGTTATAGAGGTCATTGAGCGTATTGGCCCCCGCTGCGTTAATGACTGCCAACCGGGGCATCCGGTCGATCAGGCCGAGCTGCTTGAGTTCGATAAACGCTTTGCCGAAGGCACTGGAGTTCCCGAGGTTCCCGCCCGGCACGACGATCCAGTCGGGCACCTGCCAGCCGAGTCCTTCGAGGACGCGGTACATGATCGTTTTCTGCCCTTCGAGGCGGAACGGGTTCACACTGTTGCAGAGATAGATCCCGGCCTCTTTTGAGACGAGCCGGACTTTCTCCAGGGCGTCATCGAAGTCCCCCTGAATCTGGAGCGTCACCGCTCCGTAGTCGAGGGCCTGCGACAGTTTGCCATAGGCGATTTTGCCGCTGCCGACGAAGACGATCACCTTGAACAGCCCGGTCACCCCGCCGTAAATCGCCAGCGAGGCACTTGTGTTGCCGGTCGAGGCACAGGCTGCGACCTTGGCCCCGACCATTCGCGCGTGGGTGCTGGCGGCGGCCATGCCGTTGTCTTTGAAGCTGCCGCTGGGGTTCATCCCCTCGTACTGCAGGAAGCACTGCTTGGGGTTCAATCCGATGTACTTCGCAATCGCATCGGTCTGTTGCAAGTAGGTCTGCCCCTCGCCGATGGTGACGATCTGCGACTCGGGGGCGAACGGCAAGAGCTTGCGAAACCGCCACACCCCGCTGTAGTCGAGCGGGTTCAGCCGATTCGACCAGGCGGCCTCGAACTCGCGAAGGCTCGACGGCACCGGGAGCTTGTCCCACTCGTACTCGATGTCGAGGAGTTCGTGACTGACCGGGCAGGAGGTGAGCGCCTCGTCGACGCTGTAAGTGCTGTCGCAGTCGGGCGCAATGCTGGTCTGAAAGGCGAAATCGGCGGTGGCGGTAGGAATGGGACTCTCCTGGCGGGCCTCTGTTCGACATCAACCGCAGGTCAATGAGATCGGGAAGCTCATTGTCGGGACTTGGGCCATAGGGGGCAATCATGAATTCAGGATTTGCCCCATTCTCCTTCTCTGATCGACTCTCCCCTGCGGCTTGGGCGACAGATCTCTAGGTCGGAATCGCGTTTCTCGCTCGATTGCAACTCTCAATCCCGCAGTTATGATTCACGCTTGTTCACAGAGTGTGAGAACCCAAGTTTCTAGTCCCAGCGGCGCTGCTGCGGGGTCGGAGAGGAATTTCGACCATGTCCATTACCCCAGAACGTAAGTCACAGGTGATTCAGGAGTACCGTCGCGACGAGAAGGACACCGGCTCGCCGGAAGTCCAAGTTGCGGTACTCACGAATCGCATCAACGAGTTGACGCTGCATCTGAAGCGTCAAATGAAGGACCATGCGGGCCGTCGTGGTCTGCTGCAAATGGTCAGCAAGCGTCGGAGTCTGCTGGAGTATCTGCGTCGGGTCAAGCCGACGAGCTATGTCGAGCTGATCGGTCGTTTGGGGCTGCGTAAGTAGCAGCATTTGTTGAGGTTGCGGTCGCCTAGCGATTGGGATTTTCATGCCGGGGGTGGAGCGTGTGGCTCCTCCCCGTGTGGGCGTTTCGGCATGCCCCACTCAGCGAGGAACCGTCAGGGCGGATTTGTTCGGCTTATCCGCCCGTCTGTCGTGTATTGAGTCGGCGTTGGTGTGGGTGTCGGGTCGGTTCAGGCAGTCTGTTTCAAAGTCGGTTGTTTTCTTCGAAGTAGAAGGTTGTCCCAGTGAAGGTCTCTGTTCAACGTCAAATCGCGG
>JAYSUV010000234.1:0-15048 GCA_043718945.1 Planctomycetota bacterium | reverse complement strand
GTTCTCTACCGAAGAGATTGTAGCCCATAGCCGGTGGTGTTCGCTGCGCTCGACCACCGGCTATGGGCTGTGACCCCTCCGGGGTGGGGGTTTGCGCCGAGCGATCATAGAGTCAGCATGACAGAGCCTCTCACTTCCCGAGCCGATCCGCTCGCGATACCGTGTCTGCATCGAACCGTTTTTCATTTCTGCAAACCGCCGGGACGGACACATGAGTCAGCTAGGACGAATCGCGGGCGTGTGGGGAGTCGCAGTCATTGTGGCCACTTCGATCGCAGCTCAGGACACCAAGAAGGAAGTCTTCAACGAGGACGAGTCGAAGGTTCCGGCCTATACGCTGCCGGAGGTTCTCGTCTCCACGGCGGGCGAGAAGATTGACACTCCCCAGAAGTGGACGCAACAGCGTCGGGGTGAGTTGCTTCGTCTGTTCGAGAGCGAGGTCTACGGCCGCACTCCGACCAAGGGGCCAGCGATGATCCGCGAGGAAGTGACGGAAGGCTCGACCGATGCGTTGAACGGGAAAGCCCTCCGCAAGCAGATCACCGTCTACTTCACCGCCGACAACACCGGCCCACGCATGGACATCCTGGTGTACATGCCGAAGAAGTCGAAGTTGGGAATCGAAATCAAGTTGCCGGAGGACGCAGCGTCCCAAGAGGACACAGACGACAAACCTTCGAAGAAGAAAAAGCCCAAGACCAAGCTCCTGGTCCCGATCTTCCTGGGCTACAACTTCGAGGGCAATCACGCCGTCACGACCGATCCCGCCGTGAAGCTCGCGCACAGCTGGCTGCGAAACAACGAGAAGGAAGGCGTCACCGAGAACAAGGCGACCGAGCAGTCGCGGGGAAGCGAGAAATCTCGCTGGGCGATCGAGCAAATCATCAATCGCGGATATGCCGTGGCGACGATTTACTACGGCGATATCGATCCCGATTTTGATGATGACTTTCAGAATGGCATCGAGCCGTTGTTCTATCAAGACGGCCAATCGAAGCCCGACCCCGACGAGTGGGGGAGCATTGGAGCTTGGGCCTGGGGACTCAGCCGGGCACTAGACCACTTAGACGCCGACTTGGAGCCAAGCCCGGCGGGCGTGGCCACTCCCGAAAAGGCAGGCGAGCCAGACCAGAAGGCCGAGAAAGAAGAAGAGGAACGCCAACTGGTGAACATCGATCTCCAACGAGTCGCCGTCCTCGGACATAGCCGCTTGGGGAAGACCTCGCTGTGGGCCGGAGCCCAAGACGAGCGGTTCGCGATGGTCATCTCGAACAACAGCGGCTGCGGCGGAGCGGCCCTCAGCAAGCGCTGGTTCGGCGAGACGGTCAACCGCATCAACACCTCGTTCCCGCATTGGTTCTGCGACAACTTCAATCAGTACAACAACAACGAGGCATCGCTGCCCGTCGACTCGCACCAGTTAATCGCCCTCATCGCCCCGCGCCCGGTCTATATCTCCAGTGCCGTCGACGACAAGTGGGCTGATCCCCTAGGCGAGTACCTCGCCGCTTTCCACGCCGACCCGGTGTACCGGCTGCTGGGGACGAACGGACTGGGTGACGCGCCCAGTGCAAGCTCTCCCCCAGTCGATAAACCATTGTTGAGCGGGCAGATCGGTTACCACATCCGCCGAGGAGGCCACGACGTACTTCCGTATGACTGGGAGCAGTTCATGAACTTCGCCGACCGACACTTCGGGAAGAAGTGAGGGGAAGTTTTCAGACACTCCGCGCTGCAGCTGACAGCCTGACATCGATGGCATGTGGCCCGTGGCTCGCCCACCTCAACCGGACTTGTCCGAGGCCGAGGATTCGTACACAGATTTCGCAGATCACCACAGATCCAGAGGGGCGGAACGTAACTGATCGCGAAAGGTCGCCGCCGCAACCGGTTTCGAATCTGTGAAAATCTGTGCGATCTGTGTACGAATCCTTGGTTCTGCGGATATGGATCACACTCGGCGAGCGGCGGGGAGTCTGGCACACTCCGGAAAGAGCAGTCGGTTTCAGCGCGGAGTGTCAGTTTTCAGTCGTTATTGTTCTATGCTCAGTCATAGTCCAGAAATGCGAAAGCCCAGTGCTGGCCACCACTGGGCTTTGTGCTTATCAGACTACTTGGAGGTCAGTTCGAAATCATGAGTGGTCGCAGAGGAACTAACTTGGACGAGGAGTTCGCTCTGCGTGTTGTATCGCTTCGGGACCAGCTCCTGGCCAGGAGGACTGCGAACAGCTCCTTCGCCGCCCCCCTCACCTTCGGGAGCTGACCCTTCCTCGGTCGAGTTGAGCCCCAGAATCTTCCGGGTGGTGCTGATCTCCACTCGCTTCTGCCCCGAGGTGCAGCCTCGTGCCTCGCTGTCAAAGCGAAGCTGATAGTCACCGCTCGTATCGGTCATGCCGTACGAAAACGTTCCATGCTCGGGATCTTCGAATGTCACGACGGCATTTGGCAACGGCTGACCATCCAGAGTGACTGTCCCGGACACGGACAACAAATTCATCTGTGAATAGTCCGTGCCAGGTTTGGTCGAGCATCCAACCGAGATCGAGGTGAACAAAATCCACAAGCAGGTCGTTCGTTGTTTCATGGGACTCACTGTGAGGAGAGTTCAAACGGTTCGCCCGCTTGAACGATGAGAAGGAATGAAGATCACGGTGCAGACAGCCCTGCGTCCATCAATGGGGCCTGCAGTTCTGAGACTCGAGAACCGCCACGCATTCGCCGACCGGCCATTCCCCAGCTCACTAACCCGACGCGTGAGCGAGGGCCGAGCGTCGCGAGGGAACCGCCCACATGCGACAGCAACACGGCGGAGAAACTGAGGCGTCATCCGGGAGCAGGGACTCCAGAGGACATCGAGTGACGTACGCCCTCGCTGACGAGTTATGATGTGGCACTATTGGGACACGGACCGCACGGAGTTCACGGAAAATGGCTTGTTTGCAGTCGGAGTGATGAGGCATCGAACATTGATCATGCGATGTCCGATACCTCACGTTTTCTGCGGCTGAGGCTTCTTCCTCCGTGTCCTCCGCGTCTTCCGTGTCCCAACAGCGCTACTTCAAAACTGACGCGTCGGGTGGGTGGTTGCGTCACATCCCCCGGTCCCTCCATGTCGAGCGACTAGAACTCGCCTGGGATCTCGCCGCCCTTGATGGAACCGAGCCCCCGATAGACCGCCATGTCGATGTTGTCGGAGATGAACCGGACGGAACCATCGGCCAATCCAAACATGGCCCCGCCGACGTGATAGCTGCCGAATGACATCTCCATTAACACGCCCGCGATGTTCGGATTGCGACGCGAGTTGATCGGACTCTGACAGGAGCCCAGCCCCTCGCTGTACTCTGTACCGCTGATATTGCCGGGAACGCATTGCCACGGCCCAGTCTGGGGCGACCCGAACTGCCAGTAGTCCATTCCCTGACCATCTTTGACAAAATTGGGGTCTGTAAACGACTCGCCAATCATCACCGTGTTCGTGGTTCCGTCGAGGACATCGCGGATCTTGACACTGCTACACCCGTAAAACATCCCATCGAGACCCGTTTGCATCTCCAGAGCAATCTTCGGAAAGACGGCAGCGGGGATGGTTGAGATGTCATCCGAGGCGGCATTCGAAGACGACACCGCCCGGTAACTGACCGGAACGCGGCCTTCGATGCTATTGTTCGTCAAGTGGTCCGGCGTCGACATACTGGGGCAGCGGAAGACATCAATCAACATGGCACAGGATGTCTCATTCGCAGAGCCGGAGTCCCAATTTCCGGCACCGCTTTCTTGCCAGATCAGGCTGTTGTACAGCGGGGCCTGCTCGATCTGTGGCAGAATCATGGCCTGCCACAGCGTTTCCCGCTCATCGAATCCAAACGGAAACACATTGGTCATCTCATGATAGTTGTGCATCGCCAGAGCAATGTTTTTCACATTGTTCCGGCAGGATGCTCGCCGAGCGGCCTCGCGGGCCTGCTGCACGGCGGGCAGCAGCAGGGCGATCAGCACCGCGATAATCGCAATGACCACCAAGAGTTCGATGAGGGTAAAACCCAGTTGACGAGTTCGCACTGATGTTGCACGCATTCTGTTCAACTCCTGTTTCCAAAACTCAAGAGTGGCTTCTGGTGGAATCGCAGGCCGACCGACAAGGTCGACAGCCATCGAGAACGAACGGATTGCAAATCCCTGCCATGCCAATCATTTCGCCCGTATTGAACACACTGTGCTTGAAGAAATCGCCAAGGCACCAAGAAATCAATGGATCGTTTTGGTGAAAATTCCGGGAAGCACTGTGCCTCTAATGCGCCATCTTTCTGTCAACAAAACTGAGCCAACGCACCAGCTTCACTCCCCTCTGGGCGCACTCCCGGCACATGCCGTACGATCCCGGCTGGCGGCGGCCCGTTGAAAGTTCAGCGCGGTTGACCGGCCTCGCAATTTCGCTCGGTGCCCCCGCTGATGTCCGAACCTTTGTCGCTCTTCTCCGCGTTCGGCATCGAGCTGGAGTACATGCTCGTCGATGCGAACACGCTCGATATTCGCCCCATCGCCGACCAGGTCATGCGACTCGAAGCGGGGACGATCGTCTCCGATGTCGAGTTCGACGACATCAGCTGGTCGAACGAATTGGTGTTACATGTGCTGGAGCTCAAGACCTCGAACCCGGCTCCGTCGCTGGCTCCGATTGCTCAGCAGATGCAATCACATGTCGGTCGAGTAAACGAACTCGCGGGCCAGCTCGGAGCCCGGCTGATGCCGACCGCCATGCACCCGTGGATGGACCCACTGAAGGAAATGCAGCTCTGGCCACACGACTACAGTCCGGTGTACGAGTGCTTCAACCGCATCTTTGATTGTCGCGGTCACGGGTGGGCGAACCTGCAAAGCATGCACATCAACCTGCCGTTTGCGAACGACGACGAGTTCGGCAAGCTGCACGCAGCGGTGCGGCTGGTGCTGCCGTTGCTGCCCGCTCTCGCAGCGAGTTCACCGTTGATGGAGGGACGCATCACCGGGCAACTCGACAGCCGGTTGGAGACCTATCGACTCAACAGTCGCCTAATTCCATCGATCGCCGGGCGGGTCATCCCCGAGCGGGCGTTTACCCAGGCCGAGTACAACACTCGCATCTTCGAACCGATGTTCCGCGAGATCGCCCCGCATGACCCCGAGGGGCACTTGCACGACGAGTTCCTCAATGCTCGCGGCGCAATCGCCCGCTTCACGCGCGGCGCGATCGAAATCCGCGTGATCGATGTCCAGGAGTGCCCCGCAGCTGACTTGGCCATTGCCCGAGTCGTGGTCGATGTGCTGAAACGACTGGTGGCCGAGTCGTGGACTCCGACCGACGAACAGCAATCGATCGAGATCGAACCGTTGGAGGCCGTGTTCCTTGATGCGATTGTGCGCGGCGATCAAGCTGTCATCCGCGACCGACAGCTGCTCGCTCAGTTCGGGATCGCGGGGGAAGAGGAACTGTCGCTCAACGAGCTGTGGCAGTACCTGGCCTCGCACCCCGAGGACGAGGGGCTGCGGCACGGCGGCGAAGCGTACGCGCCGCTGCAGACGATCTTGAACGAAGGCCCACTGGCCCGGCGATTGTCCGAGCATCTCGGGCCAACACCGACTTCGACTTCGCTGCATCGCGTGTATGGTGAACTGTGCGATTGCCTGCGGGCCGGGGAGTTGTGGACCTCGTAGGCGATGTCGCTCCGCGACTCGCATTCCGCCGCATGCTCGGGCCACCGTCCCCGTGTGACTCCCGAGTGACTCACCCCTACGGAAGCGGTGAACTCTCGCGACGCCCACTTCGCCACGCCACGGGAACCAGCCAAAACGTCAACAACACCAGCGACCCAAATGCGGTATAGATCATCGTGAAGCCCCATTCCGGCAGATCGAAGAACAGCAGGTCATGCACCGCGTTCGCCACGAAACTGCCTGCGTAGGTCGTCTCCTCCGCCCGCTCGCGGAGTGCATGCTCCAGCGTGGTCAGCGGGCACACCACCCCCGCCCACGCCTCGACGATCACGATCAAAATCATCGCCAAATGAATCCCCCGGAACCACCGATTCCGCACACCCCCCCAACTGCGAAAGTACCCCGCCAGGATCGCCACCAACCCCAGCACCACAAATGCCACATAGGCGAGATGTAGCGTGACCGTCATGTCAGCGGCAATGCGGTAGAACGTCTCCATGCGAGGAAGAGAGTCGCGTTCAGAGATTTATTCCCGGAATGTTGTCCTCGTTCGTACGAACTGGAACGATGGGGAGTCTCGCCCCTCGCGTGGATCAACGCAGCGAAGCCCCACTTTCCTCTCGCCATCCACGTCGGGCGTCGTGGGCAGAGTTCGATCTCTCATCATGAACTACACCCTTGGGACATGGTCCAATTCGGACCCAGTTAGCTATCATGCCCCCTTCATGGCTCAACTCGAACTCTCGTCTGATTCGCTCCTGCGTGGTCTTTAGTCATGATTACGGTCACTGCAGATCTTTGAGGATCGTGTCGATGGACCTCGTGCTTCCTGAACAAGTGGTCTCCGGTGGAGTCTTTCGCGAGCTGCGAAAGGACTTGGACGCACTCCGTGCGGAGATCGACTCCGCACGGCCTTTATCACCGTCTCTCGTGTCGCGGATCGCAACTCAGCTGACAGAGGATCGGGTTCATCAAAGTAATGCTATCGAAGGCAACACATTCACCCGCCGAGAAACGGAGCAAGTTCTCGCAGCAGGACAAGTCATCGATGTGGGTCGCAGAAGGGAATCGTTGGAAGCGATAAATTTGGGGAAGGTGATCGCCCGTGTTCAAGACTGTATGGATCATCAGCAGGGCTATGACGACGAGAATCGCTTTCTTGAAATTCACAGAGTGCTGTTTACGGATTTGCGTGACGAAATCGCCGGTCGCTACAGACCGGAACGGATCATAATTCGAGGGGCCAAGTATCAGCCGCCCGCTGAGCCAGCACCATTGATAAAACAGGTTTTTGCAGCCCTTGTCGACTCGCCAGTCGACCCGCTGGTTCTTGCGACCTGGTGCCATTGGGCGATTGCCCGAATTCATCCGTTCGAAGATGGAAACGGGAGGATGTCTCGTTTGTGGCAAGATTTCATTCTGCTGCAACATCAATTCACTCCGGCGATTATTCCCTTCTCACGACAGGCGGAGTATTACCAGGCACTGACAGAAGCCGACGAAGGGTGTTTTGACTCGCTCTTGGAGATGGTCACGACGGAAGCAATTCGGACCTCGCAAACCTACTTAAATGTGATCCGCGAAGACGATGCAGTTTTGGGCTGGGCGAAATCTCTCGTCTCCGAATCGGAACAGAGGATCGATGATCGCTTGAGGTTGGAGTACACTCGATGGTTGGCGCAGGTCCGCGACCTGCGGGAAGCGTTTCGGCGCTGCGTGACGCTGCTCAACCGCAGCGCCAGTGGCTTTGAGTTCACGATTTTAGACTACGATATCCCGCCCCAAGCCACTTGGGAGTCACTTCGTTCCGAGCCGAGGACTCAAATGAATTGGTGTTTTCGAATTGCTGCAAGAACAGCCGGTCGTCAGTACCAATATGTAGTTTTCGCAGGAAAGCACTTCCGCAACTCATTTGACTCCTCGCTGAACATCACCGGTCCTTTGGTAAATCTCATTGTGAGTGAGAAGTGTGGCCCCGAGGACCCCACCATTCTCCAGACTGACAACAGCCCCGTACGACTCCGGGAGATCTTGATCATCAACGGAGAACTGGTCCACGGCGAGTGGGATCGGTCCGAGAAACAGTTGGTCTATACCCCCAAGGCCACCAGCATGAATGTCGCTCAGAGATTTTTCGAAGATGTGATCCGGCACCGTCTGACGACGTGATCTCCGAATCGCTATCATCCCCGCACTATGGCACAATTCGATCTCACCTCTGAATTCGCTCCGGCGGGCGATCAGCCGACCGCGATTGCTTCTTTGGTGCGGGGCATTAAGGAGGAGAAAAAATCGCAAGTTCTTCTCGGAGCCACCGGCACCGGCAAGACCTTCACGATGGCGAATGTCATCCAGCAGTGTCAGCGCCCTGCCCTGGTGCTGTGCCATAACAAGACGCTGGCCGCCCAGCTGTATAGCGAGTTCAAAGAGTTCTTCCCGAACAACGCCGTCAGCTACTTCGTTAGCTACTACGACTACTACCAGCCGGAAGCCTACATCCCGCAGCGCGACATCTACATCGAGAAGGACTCGTCGATCAATGAAGAGATCGACCGGCTCCGGCTGCTAGCCACTAGTGCATTGGTCTCGCGACGCGATGTGATTGTGGTGGCCAGCGTGTCGTGCATCTACGGCTTGGGATCGCCCAAGGATTATCTGGCGATGATGATCCCGTTGCATGTGGCGACTGAGATCAACCGTGACGAGCTGTTGCGGAAGCTGGTCGAGATTCACTACGAACGGAATGATGTCGAGCTGTCGCGGGGCAAGTTCCGCGTGCGGGGCGACGTAATCGAGATCTGGCCCGCGTACGAAGAGTTCTGCTATCGAGTCGAGCTGTGGGGGGATGAGATTGAGAAGCTGTCGATCATCCACCCGGTCAGCGGAGAGAGTTCGAAGCCGCTGAGCGATGTCTACATCTACCCAGCCAAGCACTTCGTCCTGCCTCAATGCCGGATCGATGCGGCTCTCGAAGAGATCGAACTCGAACTCAATCAACAGCTCGCCAAGTTCCAGTCCGAAGGAAAGCTGCTGGAGGCCCAACGCCTCGCCGCCCGCACGCGACATGATCTCGAACTGCTGCGCGAGATTGGGTTCTGTCCGGGGATCGAGAACTACTCGCGGGCCTTGGCGAACCGCAAGAAGGGCGAGGCCCCGGCGACACTCTACGACTTCTTCCCGGACGACTTTTTATTATTCGTTGACGAGTCGCACGCCACCGTGCCGCAGATTCGCGCGATGTACAACGGCGACCAGGCCCGCAAGGGCACGCTGGTCGAGCACGGGTTCCGACTGCCAATGGCGCTGGACAACCGACCGCTGAAGTTCGAGGAGTGGAATGCCCGGCGGGGGCAGACGGTCTTTGTCACAGCCACCCCCGCCGATTGGGAACTCGATCAAGCCGAGGGCGAGATCGTCGAACAGATCATCCGCCCGACCGGGTTGGTGGACCCCGTGATCCACATTCACCCCGCGCGGGGCCAGGTGCCGCACCTCATCGAGCAGATCAAGAAGCGAGCCGAGCGCGGCGAACGCACGCTCGTGACCGCTCTCACGAAACGGCTCTCGGAAGACCTCGTCGGCTACCTCAAGGAGGAGGGCATCCGCTGCGAGTGGCTGCATTCGGAACTCAACGCAATCGAACGGGTCGAGGTGCTGCGAGAACTCCGCGAGGGGGTATTCGATGCCGTGATCGGTGTGAACCTGCTGCGCGAGGGGCTCGACCTCCCCGAGGTGTCGCTCGTGTGCATCCTCGACGCCGACAAGGAGGGGTTCCTCCGCAGCGCGACCAGCCTGATCCAAACCATCGGCCGCTCCGCCCGCAACGTCAACGCCGAGGTTTTTTTATACGCCGACCGTGTCACGAACAGCATGCAGCAAGCCATCGACGAAACCAACCGCCGCCGCGTCGTCCAGATCGCTTATAATGAGAAACACAACATCACCCCGGAAACCATTAAAAAGGCCATCCGCCGAGGCATCGAAGAAGAGATCCAAGCCCGCAAGATCGTCCAGCAGGTCGCCGGTGTTAAAGACGATACGCAATACATCACACAGGAGTACCTCAAGGAACTCGAAGCCGAGATGCTCACCGCCGCCCAAGACCTCGAATTCGAACGCGCCGCCCAAATCCGCGACAAGATCGCCCAGCTGCAACGCGACATGACCGGCGGCGATGTCCCGGTGGACCGTGCGGGGGCAGCCCCCAGTGGCAGCAAAGGGCAGGGCGGCAAACGGGGGAGCCAACGCGGCCGCGGCAGCAACCGTGGGAAGCCACCGAGTGGTACCGGAGCCGGGGGCAAAGGCCGTGTCCCCTTCCCCGGCAAGGGCGGGTGACTCCTGCCTACTTCGCGGCAGCTCCGAACGAGGCCACGTCACTCCGGACGGTACACTTGCGGTCGAGGTGAGTGTACCCGCCGTCCACGAAGATGATCTGGCCCGTCGTGTGACTGGAGCACGGCGAGGCGAGGAACACTGCCATGTTGGCCAGCTCCTCGATCGTCGTGAACCGCCGCCCCAGCGGGACTAGCTGCTCCATCTCGGCCTTTGCTGTTGCGGGGTCGGGCATGGCGGCGAGGCATTTTTCGTAGAGTGGGGTCCAAGTCTCGGCGGGGAGGACGGCGTTGACGCGGATGCCGTGCGGGGCGAGGTCGACCGCCCACTCGCGGGTGAGGGCGTTGATGCCGCCCTTGGAGGCGGCATACCCGGAGGTGCCGCCTTGTCCGGTCTCGCAGACCTTGGAGCCGATGTTGATGATGACGCCCCGCGACTGCTTGAGGGCCTCGAGGGCGAAGTGCGCCATCGCGTAGACATGAATCAAATTCCGCCGCAACGAGTCGACGAACGCCTCGACCCCGGCGTCGAGTCCCACGCCGTCATTGACCCCCGCGTTGTTGACGAGGATGTCGAGTTGGCCGAATCGCTTCAGCGTCTGCTCGACGGCGTTCTGGCAGGCATTCACATCGGCCAGATCGCCGGGGATGAAGAAGCACTCGCGGCCTTGGTCGGCGTATTCCCGCTCCAGCGCCCGCCCTTCGGCCTCGCTCCGATTGACGTTGGCCACCCGCGCCCCTTCGGAGATCAGTCGCTGCACAATCCCCAGCCCGATCCCCTTCGATCCGCCGGTGACGAGTGCCACTTTGCCTTGTAGTCCGAGGTCCATGATGTACGACTCCCCCTACTAGATGTTTGCACAAGGTCGCTGAGGGCTGACCTCTGTACCCCGAAGGGATTGTAGATAATAGCCCAGGGTCGCGACCGAAGGGAGCGCACCCGGGGTCAGTTGGTTTCTGTTGGCCTCAACCCTGAAGGGGTTGCACCTTCGCTCGCCAAGGGTGGAACCCTTTCAGGGTTCGATCTCCGGCAGCCTTAGAACCCAGGGTAGGCTCCCGTTGGTCGTCAACCCAGCGAGAGTCGTTCTTGCCTCCTCTGGGACACCCATTAGCTTTGCTTTGATGGTGGTTTCTTCACATGAGTTCGCTTGAGAGCAACGGTCTCACCATGAAGAACGATTGCTTGAGTGTTGACCGCAGTTCTACATTTCTCCAACAAGCGATTCCAGACTCGCTCAGGTTTGATTCGTGCTGTCTCGTAGATCACGAAAATGAATTCATCCCATTCATTTGAGGTGTAACCTCGTGTATCAGCCAGTATTTCTTCCGCCACTGTCTTTGCTTTTTCTTGCGAATCGACGAATTTATATTCAATCAAGGTTCGAATCGATGGCAAGCCCGTGTCGGCTATGAAATTCTTGATGGGCTTTGGGATCACCGGCTTGTGATCGAGGTCAGGGAAGACGCACCGGAGAACTGCCTCGATGCGATGGTGCATCTCATCCTCGGAACTTGGTGGGGCGGGAAAACAATTGATGTCGGTAATCGCGTAAAGCGATGCTCTTAGAACTTCGATCACATCCTTGGTGAAAGTCTGGGACGACTTCAGTCCATAGACTGATTCCAAGCTCTTGACGTGTTTCCGAATCGAAGTTGCGGCACACAGATAGACCTCGCCATATGGATCAGTCCCGCCAGCGGAAAAACCATCCTCGCGTTTGGCCGCTTCATCATAGGACTTGCGAATCTCATCGTAAGTTCGAGTCAAACCCATCGATTCCGTGATCAACAAGAGTTCAGCGAAGGCGGTATCAATTGATGTTGCAAGTGCGTTGCTGTCCATGCACAAATCTTCGGGGTTTCCGTGATTTCTGACTACAGATTCCGCCAACCGCTCCGCTACACCGAGAAGTTGTCGAACAGATACGATCGTTGCTTCAATGTCGACTTCACGCATAGGAGCCTCTCCAAAGAAAACGGTCACACCATCCCGGCTGCACTGCCGACACCATCTTGTACCTCCGCTTGATGGTGACTTACGCGGCGTCGCTGGGCGTGGCCGTTGGCAGGGCCTCCAGAATCGCTTTCAGCAACCGGTTCACTTCGTTGGAATCGGTGAAGCGTTTAGCAACGTCTGGTTCGAGGTACACCATTCGACCGCCGGGAGGGAGCGGAGGGGAGAAACGGTTCGGTTTCGCCTGGCTGTAGTCGAAGTCGTATTCCTCGCGGAGTTCGTCGCTCATGGTGTTATCCTCCGAAGAGACTCCGTTCGTGGTTTTCTCGTTCGCGTGGAGTCGCTCGACGGGCGCTGATGATTCTAATCGCTGGGTCGCGTTGAGTGAAGCTGATAATCAGCAAACGGCTGCGGTTCGAGTAACCCACGAGGATTTCTCTCAGTTCCTCTTCGGAATGATCGGGGTCGTCGAAGATCACGGCGATCGGGTCGGCGAAGACCGTCGAGGCTTCCTCGAAACTGATCCCGTGCTTTTGTTCGTTGGTACGGGCTTTATCCTCATCCCATTCAATTTCGGTGTCCATTCTCCTCGTCCTCTGCGAGTTGACCGTCCCTGTGATTTCCGCGCCTCTACTTCGGCTGGACCGCCGACACGACCTTGTACGCCCGGGCCGATTGAACCTTCACCTCCTTGAACAGCTGACCCATGCGGGCGACGAACCAGTCGGACTTCTTGGTGACGAACAGGACGCGGCCGCCGGGCTTGAGGGCCTTTTTAGCGGACTGCATGAAGATCTCGGCGATCTTGTAGTGCGAGTAGTACGGCGGGTTACCCACGGCGAGGTCGAATGTGCCCGGCTCGGGGATCTTGCTCGAGGCGTCGATCAAACCGGTCACGCTCGTAGTGCCATTGAGCGCGGCCCCTTCGAGCAGGCACTGCACCGCGCGGGCGTTCGAATCGACGCCGACGGCCGACACGCCAGCAGCTCGGTGGACAGCTGCGAGTGACACCGCTCCGGAGCCGCAGCCGATGTCGAGTACCTTGTCACCGGGATTGACAACCATCGTTTCGAGCAAGGCTCGCGAGCCGAGGTCGAGGTGGCGGTGGCTGAAGACGCCGGGGCGGGAGACGGCCTTGATGAGGTGGCCGCTATCGCGGAAAGCGAACTCGCAGCGGAAATCGCGAGGCTTCTTGAGTTCGTCCTCTTTAATGCAGCGATAGATCACGCCGCGCCGCACCGGAATGCGGGCGATGCTGCGGAAGATCTTTTCGAGTTCGTGGCAGAGCCAGGTATCGGTCGGGTTGTCGACAGCGGCCAGCAACGTGCCGCCGCGCACCAGCCGCATGTGCATCTGCTGAAGCAACTCGCGGGTCAGCTCCGCCTCGCCCCCCTTGGTGACGGGCATGGCGGCGAACTCGACCTTGCGCTCGTGCAGGTCGGTGCCACAGGTGATCTGCAGCTTGCGGTGACTGCCCGCGTGGTAGTCGATGGAGTCGTCGGAGAGATACTGGTCGAGGAAGAAGCAGGTGATCTTGGCACTCGGGTCGAGAGCGGCCAGATGAGCGGCAAACTGCCCGCGACCGAGCGAGGTGCAGACGGCGGTGTCGGCCTTGAATTCCTTGACCTCCTGCACGAGGAGGTATTCCGCATCCGGCACGCGCAGGGTGTACTCGGCCTCTTCGAGAGAGTCGGCTTGCGGGATGACGAGATCGGAACGGCGACGTGGCGGCATGAGGGGTGAACTGACTGGACGAGAAGAGGACGGGAAGGAGAACTTCTGGACGACGCGCGTCTGCAATTCGCATACGATACACAAATTGTCGGTTGCGAGCAGATCTCTGTACCCCGAAGGGGTTGTAGACAGTAGCCCAGGGTCGCGACCGAAGGGAGCGCACCCTGGGAATGAGCCGCATGTCGCCCAACCCTGAAGGGGTTGCACCTCCGGTCGCCAAGGGTGGAACCCCTTCAGGGTTCGATCCCAGCATACTCGTAACCCAGGGTAGGCTCCCTTCGGTCGCCAACCCTGGGCTATTGTCTGCAACCCCTTCGGGGTAAAGAGGTCATGTCTTATCCGTCGTTCTCAGGTCTCCTGGAGTTTCCTCGGGGTGAGGCCATGCTGTGATTAGAACTGCGGACTACGTTTGATCGACTCGGACGGGCCAATGGGCCCGTCCCACTCAAGCGGGCTTCCAGTTCGGGACGTAGCTGTCGCTGAGCAACAGTTGGAACCGCTCGGCCCGATCATCGCCGGACGACGACAGAATCCGCAGCCCGTCTTGAATCAGCTTCAGGCGAGGATCATTCGCCGTCTGCGAGAACCCGTCGGATCGTTCGAGACGATCGAGTGCCGCCGCGAGGTCGAGGAGGCTGGAACGGATTTCGAGGTAGTGGCGGTCGAGGACTTGTTGCGAGGTTTGGATGGTCGGCATGGTGGGACTCCCGAGAGATGAGACCAGTCTCGGGGCTGGGGGGAGGGAAATCAAGGAGGGGAAAGCTGTCAGCGATCAGCTGTCAGCATTCAGCCAGAGAATCACGACTGTGGGAATCGCTATCCGCACTGATAATCGACGAGAACCTGGCTGAAATCGCAGCGGCGCAGGTCTTCAGGCTTAATCCAGAAATAGAGATAGCCATCGTCGCCCCAACTCATGTTGAAATCGGACGCCAGTTGAAACAAAAGTTGCAGCTTTTCTTTGGCGACAGCCTTGACGAACTCTTGTTCGTAATCGGCAAATCCACCCAATTGATGTTTGGGGGGATTTCCCCACTTTTGCGTGATGGCAGCAGAAAAAGTTTCCTGAAGCGAGTTGTACTTCTCTTTTGCCTCACCAGACCACTTTTGCTCTCCGAAGACTGGTTCTCGCGTGTCGGTGGGAAGGGAAGGCAATTCATGAAACTCGACAGAAGCGATCGGAAATGAGTTGACCTCGGCAGGCGGCTGCGTTGGCTTCAGACCCGATGTTGAGGCGTCGGGCGTGTAGAGGATTTGCGTCCAATCGGGAGCAGCTTTCCCGGCTGGCAAGTCCGGCTCCACTTCGTCTTCTCCCATCCATCCGTAGACCGAAAA
>JAYSUV010000233.1:0-5028 GCA_043718945.1 Planctomycetota bacterium | reverse complement strand
TCTCTCCCCGTGATCCTCGAACCGCCACCTCGCACGAACCATCATCTTCCCACATCAGACGTTATGATGAATAGACCAACTCGGGACAGTCGAATTAGTACGGCGGCGAATGACCATGCGAAGAGCTAGGCGGGCCTGGGCGACGACCAAGTGCGAAACTGGATCAGGTGGCAGCACCACCAAGCACTGTCACTCATCGCCGCGTGGTTTCTCAACGACCAGACGCGGCGGGGAAAAAATCCAGACCCCCGCGTTGAGTACACCACGCGCGGAGCTGGGCCGACTTGTGTTGATTGAGGTTGTCGAGTACCACCACCAGCGGAGTCCCCAGGGCACGACGCAAGCGGCCCAGATGGCGGATCAGGTTTTCGGATTTCACGCTGCGGCCCGGCAGGAACTCGGCGTACAAACCACAACGACGGCGCGTGGGCGAAAGCGTCAGCGAGCCCAGCACGGTGACCTTCAAGCGATGTCGCAATCGATGCCGAACCACCGGTGTTTGGCCCGCCATGGCCCAGGTGGACTTGCAATCGGGGATCGTTAGAAACCCTGTTTCATTCAGGAATATCAAGAAGGTTCCGAGTTGTCGGGCCTTTTTTTCATCGCGGGCCAGCGGTGGTTGAACCAGTGCGAGATCTGCTCCTCATCCCGTTCGGTCGGTCGCGATTTCGGTCGCTGCACCGTCATTCCCAACGACTGCAACAGCGCCGGCAAATAGTTCGCGTGATACGTGACCGCAAACTCCCACTCGATCAATTGAGCCACGCGCGGACCCGTCCACAATTGCGACAAGAACCCGGCGGCGACCGGCCCGGCTTGCAACCACTTGACCAAACGTCCCCGCTGCCTCTTGTCGAGCTTGGGTTTGGCCCCGGGAGCCTTCTTCGTCCGCAACCGCTCGGGCTTCTTTCCGCGCTTCGACTTCTGCACCCACAGCTGCACGCTGCGCTGCGCCCACCCTACGGCCGTGGCCGCATCCGCCGTCGACCAGCCCTCCTCGCACACCCACCGCACCGCGTGAATCCGCACAGCTTCGGCACTCGTTTCGCTTCCTTGCGTGGTCATCGAGCGAATCAGAGCCGATTCCCGCCAACGCGCAAACATCACTCTTAATCTGTGTAGCCGGTGGTTGTGGCACTCACTCTCGAATCGAGCGGGTCTCGCTTCGTGGCAGTCACCACGCGGGCGGGTTATCATGCCTGCGTCACGATTCATGGGGGGACGCATGCGCTGGGAGCAGAAAGTACAGTACGCCTCGCTCTCCGATGTCGGCATGCGCCGGCAGAACAATGAGGATTCGCTCGCTATCCAGGTGAGCCAGTCAGAAGAGGAATTCCTCCGGCGCGGACATCTGTTTTTGGTGGCCGATGGGATGGGCGGACACGCGGTCGGTGAACTCGCCAGCAAGATCGCCGCCGAGACCATCCCGCATACCTATTTCAAAAGCCCGATCAACGATCCACGGATCTCGCTGCAAGCGGCTGTCGTCGCTGCCAATACGGCGATTTTTGAGAAGGGGGAACAGAACAAAGAGTTTCAACGGATGGGAACGACTTGTTCCGTGCTGACGCTCTCTCCCAAGGGAGCGATCATCGGGCACGTCGGCGATAGCCGCTGTTACCGCATCCGCCGCGATCGCATCGATCAGCTGACGTTCGACCACAGCCTTGAGTGGGAGATGCGTCGCCGAGATGGCAAGGCGGCGGAGAAGCTCGACTTCTCAAATCACCGCAACATCATTTTGCGTTCACTGGGGCCGGAACCCAAGGTCCAAGTCGATTTGGAGGGGCCGTTTCTCGTATTGCCGGAGGATACCTATCTGCTCTGCTCGGATGGGTTGAGCAATCAGGTGACGGACCCGGAGATGGGGGCCATCGTCCGCGAACTCTCTCCGAACCAGGCGTGCCGCATGCTGGTACAGCTGGCCAATTTGCGCGGGGGGCCCGACAACAGTACGGTCGTCCTCGCCCGTGTGGGTGAGTTGCCCGCGAATGTCCCGCCGCCCCCTCCTGAGCCGGAGGAAGAGTTGCCGGGCGCACTGGGGTGGATGTGGCTGGCGGCATTTTGGTTCATGGGACTGGCGATTGTCGGCGGTATCACGCTTTGGATTTTCGGGAGCCCGTGGGCCGGGGTGTCGCTGACGGGCCTGTCTTCCACCGGCATGGTGATTCTCCTTCTGAAGGCGCTCAGTATTCAGCGTGAGGCGCTGCGAAAACACCTCCACAACACGGATGATCTCTCCCGCACGAACCTGAGTCGCCCTCATCGCACGGCTGTATCATTGAGTTCCGAAGAGCTCTTCCGCTTGCTGGGGGATGTGGAGCAGGGATTGCTGCGATCGGCCACGGAGGAGAATTGGAGCATCGATTTCAAGGTGCATCGTGAGTCGATGGTCGCTGCGGAGCAGGCACTCCGCGAGAAGCGATTTGGACGCGGATGTCGGGACTTGGCCAGAGCCATCGACTCGCTCGTGAGTCAGATGCCCAATCGTGGGACGCCTGCGGGTTCCACCTGATCGGCATCATTCCAGCCGTTGCCCGCACTGGCGATCGACTCCACCTCTTCCGTGCCTCCGACTTCATTGCTGAAACCTATTGTGACTTCCCCCCCAGACGCTCCTCCCCCACTACGACGCGTCACGATCGGTGGTGTGTCGGCGATGGCCGTTGGACTGGGGATGACGGTCATTGAATTGACCACCGGCTTTGTCCAAGAGCGACTGGGACCGTATGGGCACACCACGATTCTCGGCTGCGGTTTGCTGTTCTCGGTCTGGGGGTTGAAGGAGCTGATCGCCAGTTGGTGGCCGCGACTGGGGCGGAACGGGCTGATCCGCAATCGCTTTCATATCCCGCTCGAGGGATGGGCGTTTCTGCTGATCATGTTCGTGCTGTTTATTGGATCACTGCTCGGACGTTCGAATCCGCTGATGCTGGTCTTCTCGATGATGGCGGGCGCGTTCGTCATGAACGGGTGGTTGACGTTTACCTTTCTGAAGGGAGTGTCGGTCACACGCCAGTTGCCCCCGCGAGTGATGGCGGGGGAGCCGTTCTCCGTCGAGATCGCCTTGCGAAACCGCAAGAGTTGGCTCTCGGCCTGGCTGATGACCGTCAAGGACCATGTGTCGGCCACGCAGACGGAACTCGCCCCCGAGGTCGCCTTCATCCGCATCGCCCCGGGTGAGCAGCAGTCTGGACACTACCAGCTGGTCCTGGCCCGTCGCGGCGTGCATCAGTTTGGGCCGGTGTATGTGGACACGCGATTCCCGCTGGGACTGGTCGAACGTGGTCTGAATTTGCCGGTGGCAGACACACTGCGCGTCTACCCACGACTGGGGCGTCTGGCCCCCGATTGGAAGCGGAAGCTGCAAAACGCGATGGAGCAGACCACGTCCCAAGTCGCCAAGAGCGGCATCTTCGAGGACGAGTTTCACAGCCTGCGCGAGTACCGCGCGGGAGACGACCTGCGTTCGGTTCACTGGCGAAC
Organism: Planctomycetota bacterium; assembly: GCA_043718945.1. GTDB lineage: Bacteria > Planctomycetota > Planctomycetia > Planctomycetales > Planctomycetaceae > TH-plancto1. The sequence continues at coordinate 1,542 of JAYSUV010000233.1, read as the reverse complement.
CTCTGCGCGGCGGAATGAGCTGATGGTGCGGCAGTATCGGGATAGCCGCGACCGTAGCTTGCTCGTGCTGCTCGATTCCTGGATGCCTGCGGAGAGCGAGGAGAGCGAACTGGATGGCTTTGAACTCGCGCTGTCATTCGCGGCGACTGTGTGTGTCGAGGCGACTCGCAATGGGCGAGAGTCACGCACCTCGTTGGCGGTCCTGGGGCGAGAGGCTGCCGTGTGGCGTGGCGGATCGGGAGGCCAGAAAATCGAGGAGTTACTCGATCTGCTGGCCGATTTACAGCCTCATCCGAATCGCGAGATCGCTCCGCTGTTTGAACTGACTATTGCGGACCGCTCGCATCAGCCGCGGATGTTGCTGCTGACCCGTCGTCCCCCAGAAGTCATGCGCGAGATCCAGCGGTTATCCTCTCAGGATCACTCGCTGGGGTCGATTCAGATCCTGGAGATCGGATCGCCGGAGCTGGGGCAAGTGTTCGAAGTCATTTGATTCAGGGTCACCGGGTGGAGATCGCTCCACGGATAATCCCTTCACGGTCATGTGTGCATCAGAAAAGCAGTTCAGCAGTCTGTTTCTGCTCCCACTCCCCACAGTGACGCCCTCTCCAAAAGTTGCGATTCCAGTGGGGAGAGGGAGTACAAAGCACTGGCAGTTGATTTTTCGATGCCCACACTTCGCGGTGAGTCTTCGTCGATTTTATAACTGTCGATACGGTCAGGTGCTTTATACTGCGCATGGCTTGGACTAACACATCTGATCGAAAGTGGTGAGCGGCACGGCGCTGGCTGCCGGTTTTGCGACTGGCGTGCGGTGAGGGGAACCGGCGGCTAGCGCCGTGCCGCTCACGGAATGTGTCTATTGTGGCAACGCGAAGTATACCGGAGTGACCCGACATGAATTCTCTGAATGACACCCAAAGGTTCGCCCTCAAAGAGTGGGCTGTCGTGTGCCGTGCGCTAGCGACCGGCGTGCAGACGGTGCTGCTCCGTAAGGGGGGCATCTCGGAACCGGGCGGGACGTTCCGCTGCGAGCACGAGGCGTTCTGGCTCTACCCCACCCGGTTTCATCAGGGGGCCGAGTCGCTCACTCCCGCCGGGGCCGTGCTGCTCGATGGCCTGACGCTCCCACCCGAGACCGGACTCGTCCCGATCTCACTCTTCGCCCGAGTTCAGTCGGTCCAGCGGATCACCGATCCCGCGCAGCTGAGCCCGTATCTCGACCGCCAGATCCTCTCGCCCGAGACGGTCCTCCAGCGGTTCCATTACAAACGCCCAGAGCTGTACGTGATCGAGGTCACCTGCACCGTCACATCCACCCCCTTCACCGTGCGAGAAACACCCGACATGGCCGGTTGCCACAGTTGGGTGGAACTCCCCGTGGGATAGGCTTCCCGCCTGTCGGTCTTGTTGAAGAGGACACGCTGAAAAACCTGTCACAGTTTGTTGGTCGGCGATTTCTCTAAAATCGCTGGTTCGACTCAGCACTTCTGAAGTCGCCTCCGCTGGCCGTATCGTCCCGGCGATTTCGGAGAAATCGCC
>JAYSUV010000232.1:0-5032 GCA_043718945.1 Planctomycetota bacterium | reverse complement strand
ATCACCCACCCCTCCCTGTGCCGCCAGCCTCCCTAGACGGGCAGAATGGTAATCGAGAGGAGAATTAAAACAACAGGCCGTCACGTCCGCCGCTCGCTATTCGACTGGTCGTCAAACTCGACCCCGGCAGGGGTCACAGCCATTAGCTGGTGGTTGAGCGCAGCGACACCACCGGTTGATGAGGCCAGAAGCGAACCCCATCCCGGAGGGATGGCAGAAATCGACCACGGATGGTATTGACGATGGCGAGGATCGATCGTTGCTCCCTCTGGCATCCCTCCGGGATGCGGGAGCAGGTGGGGGCCGTGTTCCGGTGGTGTCGCTGCGCTCAACCACCGGCTAATCTCTTTCATCCCTCCGGGATGGGAGGTGCTGACCTTGGTGCTGACCATCAAACCCAAGAAAGAACTCATCATGAAACGAACCATCGCCCTCCTGGCCGCCGTCACACTTTGTGCGGCCAGTTCGGTGTACGCCCTCTATTCGGTCAGTAACACAGGCGACTGGCCCCAGACTTGGCCGAAGGAAATGGAGCCGCTGCGCAAGCAATCGCGCACATTGGTGGGGCCGCTCGTGGAATACCGGCACTACGCGATCCCGTTCACGAAGCGTGAGGAGTTCGAAGCTGCTTGGCCGCACATCGTGTCGGTCAAGACGAAGGGAGCCCCGGTCGTCCTGCGGCGCGGGCCGAGTTTCTGGTTCGGACGCTCAGAGAAGGATGCGGGGGTTTGCGTCCACACTCCTCCCGAAGGCCAAACCCCGATCGCCGACGGGAAGGATGCCAAGGGCAACTGGGAACAGACGATCTACATCGAGCTGATCGTCGATGGCAGCATCGTCGACCTGAACCGCATCCCGCTGCCAGCTGATACGCCGATCATCGATGAACGGTTCAAAGAGGCTGCGAAGTAGGAACATCCAGCGAGCGGGCGGACGTCAGTCCCCCGTGCCACGCGGGACGATGTCTTGCGGGTACGGCCATTTCTCTTGCGACACGTTCCCCCTGGCACGGCGGACTCACGTCCGCCGCTCGCTATCGGAATGGTCATCAATCCCGATCCCGGTGGTATCGCTGCGTTACACCGCCAGCTCATCTCCTTCATCCCTCCGGGATGGGAAATAATGCAGTCGCCCGGTGATCGCAGGTATCCAACCAAGGAGAACAAAGCATGCCGCTCCCGCTCAATCGGGCACTCCTGTTACTGATCGTCCCCTTCACCATCATGGCAGCTGATCCTCCCGGTCCCGCACCGGTCGTGGGCAACGCCTCGCCAGTGGATCATCTGGCGTGGGACTCTCGCTCTTCCACGCTCTACACGACGGGAAAGTTCAACGGTCTGGGCCAGTGGATGTTTTCGATCCGGGGCAACACGGACCATGGGGAACTGGTCGGCTGTGAGTTAAATCAACTGGTGCGGATGCCGAACCATGCGAACTCGATGGCCGTTGGCGGACGACCGACCATGATCGTGACTGGGACGAATGTCGGAACGGTTGAGTTGCGACAGAGCGACTCGTTACAGCCGAAGCAGACGTTCAAAGTCGGGCCGGAGTACAGCGTCTATGCCGTCGCCATAGATCGCGAGGGAACACAAGTTGCCGCGTGCCGCACCGACGGCACGGTCCTCGTGTGGACGGTCGGCGACGAGAAGCCGACGCATCATTTGCAGAAGGCAAGTCGCGAGGGCGAACGGATGGCAGCGCTCGCGTTTTCGCCGGACGGCAAGTCGCTCGCCAGTCTGAGTCGTTATGGCTATCTCGTGTTGTGGGATCTTGAGAAAGGCGAGCCAGTCGGTTCACCCCTTGATCCGGCGGGTAAGGAACAATCGACCCTGCAGTATACTCCGAGCGGTGACCGACTCGTCGTGTTCGAAAAAGGGGAGATTCGCTTCTGGCACCCGATCCATGAACCGAAGCAGCGCGTTGTGATTCCGCCGGAAACGGTGTGTCCACGTTGGCCGGAGAAGGAGGAAAACCTTCCAGATGGTCGCGGAATCTTTTATGATTATGGCCACGACATTCAATTCGCAGGCGTGATGGCAGTATCACCTGATGCAAAGCGAGTGGCGAGCATCACAATGAATGGGGGCCTGGCGATCTGGGATCTCTCGACATTGAAGGTCGTGATGACTTACCCAGCGCCCGCCTTCGCCGCAACGTGGGAGCATCCGGGGATGTCCTTCGAGCGGATCGCCTACTCGCCGGATGCCAAATACGTCGCTGCGTCCGCTCACTCGGGCGGTCTCGCAGTGTGGCAGGTGGACCAGAAGTGAACGCTGCGTCGCAGCCTTGTGCCTCGTTAACGCTAAGACTTGTGACTGGGCTAGTTCTACCCGGGAGGGCGAAGCTCCTGCTGAGCCGCGAGTCAAGAGATACGTCGACTCGCGGTAGCGGCTCGGCAGGAGCCGCGCCCTCCAGGGGGAGTTATCGCCCTACCACGGCACTTCCATCAGCCCCACCACCTGCCGGGCGAGAGTGCTCACCGCCTCCTGGGTCGCGGTCGCCAGCGACTGACCCGCTTCCGGGGCGAACGTCGAAGTTCCCAGCAACTGGGCCGCATTACCCGACAGAGGGATCGTCTGCTGGTTGATGACCTGCCCGTTACGCAGGTCTTCCCACTTCACTTCGATTCCGATCGCCAGTTCCAGTTCGCGAGCGTCGTCGAACTTATTTTGATTAGGCACCCGCTTATCAATACTCACAATGCGCCCGGTCAGACGAGTATCCGCTCCCGGCTCCTTCGCCAGGCGATACGGAGTTCGCAGCTGGATCTGCTTCTGCACGGCTTCAGTGAGTTGGAGTTCATACCCGCGGCGGTAATCCGCACACTCGAACGTCGGCACATGGACAGTACGTATGTCGGTCGCGTAGGGAGCCCCGACGGTGTATCCGCAACCCGGGAACGCGGTGATCCCACCGAGCGCAAACAGTCCCACGCCGAGTTGGCGCAAGGCCGACCGGCGTGTGAGGATTTCCAAAGGCAGGGCTTGAGGCTTCACGGCAGTGAGGACTACTCCAATGAGGCTCGACCCGAGGATGAACGATTCCCTGTGCTGACTTCTTCTTGTGGCATCTCTTCCGCCGCTGAGTCATCGGCGTCGGCATCACTCGGGACAGGCTTCGCGGGCCACCAGAGCTTGGGGAACTTCAGCGGGAGCTTCTTCTCGGGGACTGCTTCTTCCGCCTCAACTTCGCCTTCAGGTTCCGACTCCGGAGATTGAGCCGTCTTTCGTCCCGGCAACTGGGGCAAGCTGAGCCGATGGTTTGAGGTGCTGGCCTGTTCTTCGAGAATCTTCCGGGACTGTTCGGCGTAGACGGTGTCGGGAAAGCGGTGGATGAGGATGTTGCAATAGACGGCCACTGACTCGGGGGACTCTTTGGCCTGGTAGTATTCGACCTTGTCCCAGATGCGGGCCACTTCGGCGCTATACATCTTCTGCAACTCGCCGCCGAGGCGATCCCGTTCTTCCTCGGTCAGATCGGGGAAGATTCGCAAAGCGGATTCTTTGAGGTCAATCGCGTCGTTGAGATTCTGTCCGTCGTAGTTTGATCCTTGATAGCTAGCCAGCGTGACGTGCGACCCCAGGAGGAACGCATCCCGGAAGTGCGGACTGTCGGGGTATTGCTCGCGGAGCAACTTGTACATCCGGGCCGACTCTTCGAAGTCTTTGGTCCGCAGGTGAAAACTCGCTGAGACCATCAAAGCGTCATCGGCGAGTGGGCCCGTCGCATCGTGTAGCCATACGGAACGTAAGGCCTGCAAGGCTCGCCCGCGTGTGTCGAATGCGGGGCGGGTGTTGTCGAGAAAGTTCGGAATGATCGGAATGTGAAATGAGTCGACGTTCTCGAAATCTGGTGTCTCCTCGGTCGAGTCGGACACCATCTCGATATCGCCAGACTCTTGCACCTGTTCCGGAAAGCCCAACCAGTAGCGGGCGATCTCGAAGTACCGCCGGGAAACGGAATCGAGATGACGAGTCGATGGATAGCGGGTCAGCAAGTCGTCGTAGCTGTCTTGAGCGTGGGCATACTTCTTCTGATCGAACTGGCACTCCGCCTTCATGAAGAGGGCATCTTCTTCGATGGGGTCCCCAAAGTTCGCATAGGTATCGAGGGAGGAGGTTTTCACTCCCCACCAGCGGTCCATCTTCATCCCGAACGATTCGTGGCTATTCCGGCAGGCCTTGGCCAACCTCTTGAAGGCTTTCTCGGCCTCGGAGAGTCGACCATCGAGATAGAGCGACTCGGCGGCTTGATACTCGTGTAGTCCCTCGATGGAGAACGCCTCTCCACTGGCGACCGCATCGGCCTTCTTGCGTTCCCAGCGAGACCGCTTCAAGGTCCGTTCCATCGGCCCCATATAGCGGGTATCAGAATCAGTCTCGGCATAGGGATCGGCGTGTCGATCCGAATTCGCGACCAAGCGGACATCGCCGCCGTGTGGACTTTGTGATCGCACCAGAGCCGCACGGTTCGCGCAGCCGCCCCCGAGCAGCATCGCCGCCAAGGCCAGTCCCCAGGTTGCTGGAAGCTGTGCTTGCTGGAGTGGGCTAAGGAAGGACATGTCAGGCGAATCCATTCGCACACGGAAGCTCCTCCCCACCCGCAACCACTCGGCAAACAGGGGGACGAACTAGAGGGATTCTGCCACGAAAGGCCAATTCGCGGCTAGAGGAGTTTCCCGGTCGGAGGTTTTCGTTGCAGAATGTGCCGAATCGTACCGGCCAAGCCCCCCCGTTGAGTTGCGACGCGAAGTCTTCGATGTGGAGCGTCTCCTGCCCGTCAGACTTCCGAAGTCTTCTGAGACTTCGGAAGGAGTGTAGTCGCCATTCTACACAGAAACCCGTGAGCTTCGAGCAACTCTTCCACCTCGCCGGGGCACGGCTGCCCAGGCCTTGTTTCCAGAGGAAACTCCCGTCTTTGTCCCGCGAGTGACACCCGACAGTAGCCCACCGTTTCAACGGTGGGAAAGCGATTCCGACCAACCCGTCGAGTCCCGTCAGGGACGACAGACGCCTGCGAAAGCCGGGTG
>JAYSUV010000231.1:0-5035 GCA_043718945.1 Planctomycetota bacterium | reverse complement strand
GGATGCGCCGCGGGGGCTTACCCCCCCGCGACTTTAAAAAAAGGCGATCACCCTGCCGGACGGACTTGGTCTCACCGAGTCCCGGAGGTTTGGCCTCTGGAAATCGTTCAGCCCGCTGTGCCAGCCAGGGTTTCTGGCACGCGGCCTTGGCTACCGCGGCGGGCTGGTCAGGGAAGAGCCAGCTGGCACCCAGTTCACGGGAGAGGCAGCGGGGTCTTAGATCCCAATCGTCCAACCTGCCTTGCCAGAATATCTGCCCGCACACTGGCTGACTGCTGACCACCTCCCTCGCGTGAGTATTCCGCTCTGCTCCGATACAAATGACGCACGGGCATTCCGCCCCGTTCTCACGACTCGCACTCCAAGAAGGTCCATCATGTTCAAGCTGATCCGCGCCGGACTGTTGTCACTGATGTTCTGTGTCCCCCTCCTGGCTGAGGACAAGCCCGCCAGTTGGTGCGAGCAGCAGGTCGCCAAGCTGCCGAAGTCGGAGACTCCCATCCGACTGTTCAATGGAAAGGACTTGGAAGGCTGGGACGGCCAGACGGCCAAGTACTTCAAGGTCGACAACGGCGAGATCGTGGCACGCAACGAGAAGGAAAACGCTCCCAAGGCCAGCACGTACCTCGTCACCAAGAAGAAGTACCGCAACCTGCGGCTGATATTCGAGAGCAAGCTCGTCGAGAGCGAGATGCATTCGGGGGTCGCCCTGTGGGGCAAGACCATCGAGAAGGACGGGGACGCCTTCAGCTACCAGGGGCACCTCGTCATGTACCCCTCGGGTTACGGCTTCTGGGATCTCTACCGCCGCAACGGGATCTATCAAGACAAGGACGGTGCCGCCAAAAAGGTCGGCCACCAGCACGACTGGAATCAGATGGAGATTGTCGCCGTGGGAGCGCGGATTCAGTTCGCCCTGAATGGACACGCCGTCGCCGACTGGACTGACCCGAAGCCGGAACTGTGCGAGGAAGGCCCGCTCGGCCTCCAGTTGCACTCGAACTCGGTGGCGCAGGAGCTGCGGTTCCGGGGGCTGATCCTGACCGAGAACCCCGAGGAGAAGCTGGTCACGGTGGAGGTCAAGTAGAGAGGCCACACCGGGGGCACATGTTCAAAGTGCCCCTGGCATGGGTTCGCAGATCGCCATTGGGAATTGCTCTAAATACATGACAATCTGCGCTGAAGACGACTGCCGTTCTGGAGAGTGCCTGGCTCTCTCTTCCGCACACCGAGTGCCGGGCCTCTGCCTCAGAACAATGAATCGGTACACAGATCGCACAGATTTTCACAGATTGGCAACAGGCTGCGACGGCGACCTTGGACGAGAGGTTGCATTTCTCCCCTCGGAAACTGTGATGATCTGCGAAATCTGTGTACAAAACCTCGACCTCGGACGAGTCGGGCGGCCCAAGTGACCCACTCCGTGTGCTTGGTCCTTTGCTGTCAGGCGGCTTCAGCGAAGAGTGTCAAATTCACATCCCGATTTGAACAGAAGGAAGCAAGGCTACGAAGGGATCAATCCAAAGGCTCTTCGTTTCCTTCGTGACCTTCTGTTCCCCATGAAAACAGGAGGTTGTCTTGGACCATGTCCCTTATTCATACCTGACTCGACTCCAGTCCTTGGCCAGATCAACGAGGATCTTTAGCGTCCCCGGATGGATCGCTGTCGCGGCGATTCCGGGGAGGCGCAGCATGTCGGCCCGCTCGTCCATCCAGGTTTCGCCGAAGTGGACGGGTTGCCCGTTATGGACCCAGACCGACTGGCCGCCCAGAGCGCGGGCGATGTGCAGGGCGACGGGGTAGTCGTAGATATTTGGCGTGTGAATCAGCGACCCACCGAACTCACCGCTGGCCAGCAAGGGATAGATGCTGCCCGGCATGTCATCGGGAGCGACACCACACAGGCCCGCAGCTGTCACCGCTTGGGAGCGGTCGCGGTCAGCCTGCTGAAAACCAATCAGATAGATCTTGTTCGAGTCGGGGCGGATCAGCGGACTGATCGAGGGCATGTTACTCAGCCAGGCGACCGCTGGGATGCGGGGGTTGTCGTCCCCGGTTTTCACGCAGTGCCCGTAGACCTCTGTCCAACTCCCCTGCTCTCCCATCTCGGGGGCATAAACCAGTGAGTAGAGGACATCGGCCCGAGTCCGCAGGTGCAGCATCACGGCGTATCCGTTCCCGGTTCGCTCGCTGAAGTATTTGGTCCCATCGATCGGGTCGAGGGCGATCGTGTAGTCGCTGCTGGAGTCAAAGGCACCCAGGTCGCCATTGGCCTCTTCCGCTTCAACGCGACACCGATGGAAGATCGGATCGGCATCGCGCAGGCCGCACACCAGCAGCTCTTGCACAGTCAGATCGGCCAGCGTCAAAGCGTCTGTGTTGGAACTGCCACTGGCCTTCCCCTCCAGTTGGATATTGAACTTCCGAAGTTGCTTCGCGATCGCTCCGGCCCAGCGGAGCAGCGGCGGAGCATGCTGTCGCAAGGCGAGGATGAGTTCGAGTTCGAAGGGCGTCTGGGCCATGGGCGAAGTCCTGAGGCGTAGTGTTGGGTGGCAGGAAACGCAGAGAGTTTACAGAGAGCAGCCGGTGCCTTGCGAGTCGCAGCCGAGAATGCAGCCGAGAATGCAGCCGACTTTTGCATGAACACACTTTTCGATTGCCTCTGCGTGCTCTAGCCTGTTGTCTCGACTGCTTACCACTCACCGAAAGACCACTCATGAAAATCGCCAATGCTCTCGTCGGCCAGTCCGGCGGACCGACTGCTGTCATCAATGCCTCGTTGTCAGGAGTCATTGACGGCTGCCTCAAGGCCGACAAGAAGATCGGACAGGTCTTCGGCATGCGGTACGGCATCGAAGGCGTGCTGAACAACTGGTTGATCGATCTCGGGGTGGAGTCGAAAGACGTTCTCGAAGGACTGCGGCATACTCCCAGCAGCGCTCTCGGATCGAGCCGACTGAAGCTCAAAGAGGAACACTTCCCAACGATCCTCAAGCAGCTGAAGAAGTACAACATCCGCTACTACTTCATGATCGGCGGCAACGACACGATGGACACGATCCACCGCGTCGTGGCGCATGCCAACGCGAACGGCTGGGAGATGACCGGCGTCGGAGTCCCCAAGACAGTCGACAACGATCTGTTCGGCACCGACCACACGCCGGGGTATCCAAGTGCAGCCCGGTATGTGGCTCTGAGTGTACAACAGGCCGGTCTGCTCGCCCGCGACATGCAGCGAGTCGACCAGTTCGTGGTCTTCCAGACGGTCGGTCGCAGCGCGGGTTGGCTCCCGGCAGCTGCGGCACTGGCGAGGAATAAGAAGGGGGATGCGCCGCACATCATCCTGATGCCCGAGCGAGCGTTTGATCGGGAGAAGTTCCTAGCCCGCGTCGAAGAGGTCCAGAAGCAGTACGGCTTTTGCTCGATCGTCTGCGGCGAGGGAATTCGCAATGCAGATGGCTCACCAGTCAGCGCCTCGCTGACACGAGACAAGTTCAACAACGTCGAGTTCGGCGCGATGGGCGGAGCCAGTGTCGGCATGGTCCTGCATCGCATCGTGAGTGACGCCTTCGGCTGGCGCGGCGAGTTCCAAGTCACCGAGTCGCTGCCGATGTGTGCATCGGACCGGGTCGCCAAGATCGATGTCGCCGAGGCGTACGGCTGTGGTCGGCAGGCGGTCAAGCTGGCGATCAAGGGACACGGCGGCGTGATGGTAACGATGGTCCGCCAGAAGGGCAGCGACTACGCCATCGACTACGGCACAGCTCCCCTCAGCGAAGTGGCCAATCACGAGCGGCCGATGCCAGATGAGTACATCGACGAAAGCGGCATGGACATCACCAAGGCGTTCCTCAAGTATGCCCAACCGCTGGTCGGGGAGTTACCGGAGTTTGTGAGCCTGAAGGGGGTGAAGGCAAAGGGTTGAGTTCATTAGAGCATGTTCAGAATGGGTCTTCACTCCGGAAACAGCAGTGAGGCAGACATTCCTGTCTGCCTGACCTGTAAAACCATTCTGAAAATTCCTCGATCACCTCGCCGCCAATGGCAAGCAGGCCCCCGGAGCCATTTGGCGACAGGAGAGCATTCTCGGCAGCGTCTTCGAGGGCTCCTACCGCCCCGACGGAGCCAAGATCATCCCCCGCATCACCGGCACCGCGTACGTCAACGCCGAGGCCACGCTGCTGCTGGACCCGCGTGATCCGTTTGAGATGGGGATTCAGACTTAAGTCTCGGATCGCGGTCGTCGTCAATCGTGCACGGCGAGCGTCCGGCATGAGCCGGAAGCGTCAGTGCCTGGACCTGCCACGCCCCGCCCAATCTTGCACCTCCCAGGCGCCTGATGTGATCACTGCGACAGCTTAAAGTACCCGACTGTCCCTGGATCTTGTCCCCCGAGTCCCACAGCGGGATTGGAATCCGCCCCCTTTACAGCCAGAATCCCCCCAGCGATTTCCGTCACCGACCCATCGGGAGCAACGGTAGCCCAACCGAGCAAATGATACTCCACCCCCAGCAGCGGTCCGGACTTGCCCACGCCCCGCCCCTTGAAGATCGTCTGGTCATACATGGCTTCAAAGGTGAATTCCACAGCCAATTCCGGACCATCAGCCAGCGTTGGACCGACTGCGAAAATCAATCTCCCTGACGATGTCGAACCACTGTCAATCTTGAGTGTCCCTTTCGCCCACTTCATAGCGTCGATTGAGACTGGACTGACAGGAGCTGGAATCATCGGAGCATCGAACTGTGTCTTCGTCGGCGTCACCAGGTAGCTGTTGTGGTTGAGTTGGCCGATGATCTGGGGCATGTTTGATCCTTGTGTTGCAGGGTTGTAAAATGTTCGGACTGAATTGTATTTGAACACGTGACCAGAGTCGCGTCGATGTCACGATGTCACTTACCCGTTGGGGTTGTCGATCAATTCCTTGAGCCTCGCCGCGAGTTCCGGCGGGAACCGCTCGCACCACGATTCATCGATCAGTTCGACATCAATCATGTCGATCAAGTGCATGCGGTCTTTGGTCTTGTACGAAGT
>JAYSUV010000024.1:0-6630 GCA_043718945.1 Planctomycetota bacterium | reverse complement strand
TTGGCTTTGTCCGAGAATGTCCGTAAATCTATGGTAATCTATTGAATTCTATGTAAACTGTGGACGCACACGCGATCCGGAGTCGCTTCGACCGCATGTTGTAACTCGTTCTCGGACGGGTGGTTGTGAAGTCTTGTTGGTTATGATTCGCATCGAGAGTGAATGGCCTCTTGTTCCTGCGTCACCCAGACGCCCAAAGCGATGTCTGGGCCACCCCGTCGTCGCAAATCGCACTGGCGGGTCAAAGCACTTGCCAGTGGCACATGTCGACTTTGGTTCCCGGAGGTTCAGCGTGCGGATGGCTACGGACACTGATGCTTCCGGCTCGGGTGTTTGACGGGAGGGCGAAGCTCCTGCTAAGTCGCTCTCGACGCAGAACCCACTTCGGCTGCGCCGCCCCGGCAGTTGTCCAAATCGCTCCCAGCAGGCGCCCCGGCGCCCGGCTATTTTGCTCCGAGCGTGACGAGTTCGACCACCTCATCGGTCGGCCCGTTCTTCTCCAGCTTGAGGCGAAAACCCACCGCAGGGGACCAGTTGTAGACAGCGTACTCTGCTCCGTCCTTGGTGTCGCGAGTCACGGTGGGGGCCCCGGTCAGCATTGCTTCGATCTCACTCAGTTTGAGGGCTCCCTGCGTCGATTCGGGGTCGCGGGTCCGCAATGCTTCGGTAATGCTCTTCACCGAGGTGTCGTAACCAGCGACGGTTTTCCGTTGCCCCATCACGGACATCCCTCCCCAGATCAGTGCCCCCACGATCACGAGTCCCGCCACTGCTCCGAACACGATCGGGAGGATCGATTTCCCGGTGTTGGTCTTCTTGCTGGACTTCTTCTTTTTTCCGGAGGACATGAGTCGGCCATACAACAGGAGGAGGAACGAATTCACCGTTCCACGGATGATGGCAACTCTGGCTCGTGTGTCCAAGTCACTCGCGAACCCAATCCGACCGCACCTGAAATCCTCTCCGGGTTTCTCGTTCCGACTCGGGTTGCCTATTATGGGATGCGACCATTCCGAACTGGTCGCTCCCTCCCTCCCACCTGCCCACCCGCCGCCAGTGTCGACTGCGCCATGTTTGACGAGACTCACAACCACTTCACCGCCGAGTCACTGCCCAGCTTTGATTACGACCCGCGCACGCGAGTCGTCTTCGGGGCCGGGGTGTTGTCGCAACTCGGAGAGTTGGCCACAGCCGAGAGGGGGCGAGAGGTCCTGCTCGTCTCTGATCCGGGGATTCGAGCAGCGGGCCACGAGGCCCGCGCTTGCGGGTTCCTGGAAGCGGCAGGGCTGCGAGTCCATGTCTTCGATGAACTCCAGCCCAGCCCGACGACCGACGATGTCGATCGGGGCGTGGCGTTTGCGAAGGGGAAGTCGATCGACCTGCTGGTCGGTCTGGGCGGTGGCAGCAGCATGGATGTGGCCAAGGGGATGAACTTCCTCCTGACCAATGGCGGGAGGATGGAAGACTACAAAGGTTCGGGCCGAGCGACTCAGCCGATGCTGCCGCTGATCGCCATTCCGACCACGGCGGGGACCGGGAGCGAAGCCCAGTCCTACTGCGTGATCGGCGATGCGAAGACGCATATGAAGATGGCCTGTGGGGATAAAAAGGCAGCCGCTCGCGTGGCCCTGCTCGACCCGGAATTGAGCATCACGATGCCCGCTTCGGTGACGGCGATCACCGGCATCGACGCGATCAGTCATGCCATCGAGAGCTATGTTTCGACCAAGCGGAACCCGGTCTCGATGCTGTTTGCCCGGCGGGCGTGGAACCTGTTGTGCCGGGCCTTTCCCGTCGTGCTGAAGGACCCGACCAACCTCTCGGCCCGGGGAGCGATGTTGCTCGGCTCGCATCTGGCAGGGGCGGCGATTGAGAACTCGATGCTGGGGGCGACGCACGCGCTGGCCAATCCGATCTCGGCTCACTTCGATTGGCTGCATGGAAACGCGATTGCGGTGCTGCTGCCCCATGTCGTGCGGTATAATTCGTCGGTTGTCGGGGCGTTGTACGGTTCGCTCGCCGAGGATGCCAAGCTGTGCGATCGGCAAGATCCCGAGGCGGGCGATCTGCTGTCGATGTATCTGCGGAATCTCGCGACGAAGGCCGGGTGTCCGTCGACTTTGGCCGAGTGTGCGGGAATTGCCGATCTGCTGCCGACCCTAGCCGACGAGGCCGCGTTACAGTGGACGGGGAAGTTCAATCCACGTCCGGTCGATGCGTCGTCACTCTTGGAGTTGTATCAATGTGCGCTGCCGTGAAAAACGTAGCGTGGGCTTTAGCCCACGCATGCGGGGTAACATCACATCCGCGTGGGCTAAAGCCCACGCTACTGGGTCTACTGGCCATTGGCTTGGCCCTGTTCGTCACTGAATCACTGGCTGGCGATTGGAATCAGTTCCGAGGCGACTCCGCGCTGCAAGGCGTTGCAGCTGACGCAAAACTCCCCGACGAACCGCGGCTGATCTGGGAGATCGAGACCGGCGACGGCATGGCTTCGACCCCGGTGATTCTGGGTGAGCATGTCTACATCGGCCTGGTCTCGGGCGACCTGCTCTGCGTGAAGCTGGCGGACGGGAAAGAGGTCTGGAAGTACCAGTCACTGCCGAATGCGAAGGCCAATGAGCTGGCCCCGGCGTTCATGGCTCCGATCGCGGTGACGGACAAACTGGTCTTTGCCGGAGATCAGGAAGGCACTTTGCATGCGGTCGACAGAGCGACTGGCAAGCAAGTGTGGAAGTACGAAGACGGCGGTGAATTCGTCGGCGGACCGAACCTTCACAAGGACCGCATCATCTTCGGCACCCACAAGGGACAGCTGACCTGCCTCGATCAGGCGACGGGGAAAACCGTCCACTGGAAGTACGACACTGGCGGGCCGATCAATGGAACGCCGACCATCGCGGGCAAGTCCACCTTTGCGACGAACTGCCAGGCCCCGTTCCTGAAGGTCGTGGACATTGAGACCGGGAAGGAAGCCAAGGAGATCAAGCTCGAAGGCCGGCTGATCGCCAGCGCCGCCTACCGCGATGGCATCCTCTACTTCGGGAACGAGATCGGCGAGGTCTACGCCCTCGACTCCACAAAGGGGACGCTCGTCTGGACTTACTCGAACCCAGACCGCGATCAGCAGATTGACTCCTCGCCCGCCGTCACAGATGACCTCGTGGTAATTGGCCACGGCGATAAGCATCTACACGCCATCGATCGCAAGACCGGCAAGGGGAAATGGACCGTCCCGACTCGCGCCCAGATCGCCTGCTCCCCAGTCATCGCCGGAGATAAAGTGATCTTCGGCTCCAATGACAAACAGCTGTATTTAGTCAAGCTCAGTGACGGCGAGGTGCTGTGGAAGCACAACGCGGGGCAGCCGATTCGCGGGTCCGCAGCAGTCTCCGGCGACCGGTTTGTGATCGGGACGGACAACACCGGTGGCAAGGTGCTGTGCTTCGGGAAGTGAGTGAGCTAGCGGACGGCGTCCGAGTTGTGTCGCGTCGATGGGCACTAGATGTACTTCACCGTGTGCCCCGTCACAGGCCAGATTTCGGTCGAATCCGTGTCCGTTGTTGTGCCGCACACACGTCCGTCGATCCCCAGACGCTCCCCGGCCCCGCATGAAGTCTCTCGCCGCACCGCCCCTTACTTCTCCGCCAGCAGTTGAGCCTTGGCTTGTTCCATTTCCGCTCGCTCGCTGTCGGGGACTTGCGGCCATTCGAGCTTGAGGGACTTGATCGTGTTGACGATCACTCGGGCGACGATGGAACGCATGACCCATTTGTTGTCGGCAGGGATGACGTACCACGGAGCGTCTTCGGTCGAGGTGGCCTCGATCGTCTCTTCGTAGGCGGCCATATAATCGTCCCAGCGGGCCCGCTCTTTCAGGTCGCCCAACGAGAACTTCCACAGCTTGTCGCGCTCGTTCAGGCGTTCCAGGAATCGCTTACGCTGTTCGTCTTTGGAGACGTTCAAGAAGAACTTGACGATCGCGGTTCCGTTGCGGGTCAGGTGGCTTTCGAAATTGTTGATGTCCTCGAAGCGATCCTTCCAGAATGACTTCTTGACCTTCGTGTCGGGGCTCTGGAGTTCGGGCAGTTGCTGGTAGTGGAGGTACTCGGGATGAACCCGGACCACGAGAGTCTCTTCGTAGTAAGACCGGTTAAAGATCCCGATCTTGCCGCGTTCAGGGAGGGCTTTGGAACACCGCCACAGATAATTGTGGTCGAGTTCCTCGGGCGAAGGCTGCTTGAAACTGGTGACGTGACAGCCCTGCGGATTGACCCCGGTGAGAACGTGCTTGATCGTGCTGTCCTTGCCAGCTGCGTCCATGGCCTGGAAGACGACGAGGAGTGACCAGGTATCGGCGGCGTAGAGGAGTTCCTGGGCCTCGGCGAGTTCGGAGACATCCTGCGAGAGGAGTGTTTCCGCGAACTGACGGCGGCGCTCTTCGGGGATATTCTTGTCTCCCTCCCAGGCTGGGTCGTGGTCCTTCAGGCGGAATTTCTTGCCTTCCCGGACGTGGCACATGGCGATGATGTCTTCAATCTTGCGGGTTTTCATGGCGTCAATCCTGTAGGCGATGTCGCTCCGCGACTCGCATTTCCTCAGAGTGAAAACCACTCTGAGGAGACTCACCGGAATCCACAGAGTGCTTTGCGGAAGGGGTCTCCGTCGCGAAGCGACATGAGCGACGTACGATAAAACTTAAGGCCACCCAATGCAAAGAGGGGAGACGGCTTTCGCCCTCTCCCCTCCGCAATTGTCTGTTGACTCATCAGGCGAACCTGACGGTACATTGAACCTTAGTAACGGCGATCGCGTCCGCGATCACCACCACCACCACCACCGCCGCCACGATCACTGCTACCGCCACGATCGCCGCCGCCACGGTATCCACCACCGCCGCCGCTACCGCCGCGGTCACCACCACCGCCGCCGCCACGGTAACCGCCTCCACCGCCGCCGCCGCCGCTACCGCCGCGGTCACCACCACCGCCGCCCCCACGATAGCCGCCTCCACCTCCACCGCCGCCGCCCCCACCACCGCCACCAGGACGACGGTCTTCACGGGGACGAGCTTCGTTGACCACGAGCTTGCGACCCTGTAGATCAGCACCGTTCAGTGCTTCGACCACAGCTTCGCCGTTCTCGCCCACTTCCACGAAGGCGAACCCTCGGGACTGACCGGTCATCCGGTCCATCACCACATCGATCGATGTCACGGGAGCGTACTGTTCCACAGCCGCTCGCAGGTCATCGGTTGTCGTCTTGAACGACAAATTGCCCACGTACAGTTTCATGCTCATGCTTTGAACTTGCGCCTTTGCGCTCGAGAACCCATCTCGACACCACCGGTCCCGGCGGACCATTGTACGGTTCGAGATCTGCCCGGGTTGGGGTCGGTCTGACCTTGATGCTACAAGCACCACTCGCCAGCCACCTCGTGTGCCTTTGCAGTCAGCTGCTCAGTCTTGGAGAATGCACAATCCGAACGGACGAGCAGGGGAACCAAACCTAAGAAGCGTAAGCAAATGCAAAATCGGACCGGATTACAATAGTCAAGGTTGCCCAGAATGTCCAGATTAGATCGAGAAAATTTCATGCGATCCCGGAAGCTACGAAGAATCGATCGGTCGACCGGCCAACTGGCAGTCTTTCCGGACTGATCATCAAGGCTGGAAAGCCAATCCCGGCCATCACACCACCATCAAGTGATTTCGCAACTGCCAAAGGACACGGTGGGCGACGACCTCGAACCGGTCGGGGGACGAGAAGAGGTGAGCGTTCTGCACAACGATTTGCACTCGAGCGAGCGGCCGGGTGTCTGTTTCCGACTCGACGGGAACAAACAGGATTTCCAGTTCGAGGGGATGCCCAAGAGATTTGCTGCCCAGCAGTCGCTGGAACCACGATCCGCCGAGCCGAAGACGTAGGTGGTTCTCGCTCACATCTCGAATTTCCGCCCGGTACTGCTCGACAAAGCCGCAGAGCTTCAGCATCAGGCAGGCTCCGATGTCGGAGACCAGGTAGGTATCGGTGCGGCTGGTGAGTATGGGATGGGCCTGCGGTAGGGAGTAGGGAGTAGGGAGTAGGGAGTAGCGAGTAGCGAGTAGGGCAGGCAATCTTTGCGCCAGGTTCAGTCGGGTCTCGATCCATCGGGCGGGAAGCGGGTTTGGCCTTGTTTTTTACTCGCGTTGGTCGACGCCGGGGCCTCAGTGATTCTCGGTAAGGATCGAGCCCTGCCGCCCTTTAGCAACACGCCAGTATGAAGCATGAGGCGATTCGGCAGCAGTGGCCTCCGCACTGCAAACCATTCAAGTTGACATGTGGTGAGAGATTTTCACGACGAGTTCGTTGAAGCGTTGCGGATTGGTGTTGCGGATGTCCAGCAGGCCGGGGAGGGTGCGGCGGGCGGGGGCGGTGGCCGTTGTTTGTGACGGGTTTCGCCAGTTGGTCGAGGACTTGGCTGAGGGGGGGGCGGCGGTCTCGACGCCCGCGAGTGATTCCAGGTAGCGGTTGTTGGCGGCTTGGGAAGCGGCGGCGGCGGCGGCGCGCGCGGGGAGTTCGACGACGACTTTCCGCATTTTGCGGAGTGACTGGGGGCCTTGCGGGTTGTCTTCACTGGCGCAATGCACC
>JAYSUV010000230.1:0-5036 GCA_043718945.1 Planctomycetota bacterium | reverse complement strand
CCGCCGGTTCCCCGGACCGAACGCCTGAAGAACCGGCGGCTAGCGCCGTGCCGCTCACTCGCCGCTGGGAGCCAGTGATAACACGATCGACTCGGCCTGCCTCAACCAGTGGCGAATCTTCGCAGGGTCGGAGAGATCGAGATCGCCTTGGGGGATCACGCTGCCGATCTTCTGGGCCAGCGGGGTCAGCTCCTTGGCCAGGACGCTGAGTTCCGCGTTGTCGGCCTGGTGCCAGCGGTCGAAGTCGCGCAGCAGCTCGCCGAAGAGATCCTGCCCGGCTCGCAGTGCTTCGACATCCACCGGTGGGGCGGTTTCGAGTTCGACCTTCTCAATCCACAAGTCGTCCCACTGGTTAGCGACGTTGCGGATCTCGCCGAGGATCTCGATGCGGCCTAGCGGCTGCTCGACCTCGCGATGAAACTCGCTGCGTCCGGTCAGTGTCAGACGCACCGCACTGAACCGGCCCGACGACTGCTGGCGACATGCCTCCAGCTGCGAGTGGACCGCTTCGAGCATCTCGGGCCGCTGGGCCGAGGCCGGGAGGTCAATCGTCACCGACTGCCAGCGCAGGACATCGGTCGGGCGAAACTCCGGACGACAGGTGTGCCCCTCGACCGAGACCAGCAGGCACCCCTTGGCCCCCGATTCGCGAATGTGTCGCCCCTGCGTACAGCCGGGATAGGCGATGGTCGGGGACGGATGCACGATGCGATGCGCATGGATGTGCCCGAGGGCCCAGTAATCGTACCGCTTACTGATGAGTACATCTGGCGTGGTCGGGGCATAGGCATCGTGCTGGACATCCCCCATCAGGCTGGTGTGCAACAGCCCGATGTTGACGCGACTCGGATCGGCGGGCGGGTAGTTGCTGGCGAGGTCGATGGAGCACTCGCGAGTGGCGAACCCCTGCCCATGCAGAGCCGCTCCCGTGCGTTCATCGATCACGGTGGTCGGGCGGTCGGTGGGGAACTCGATGACGTTGCGGGGCCACGAGATTTTCAGAGCTGCCTCGGACATCGAGTCGTGGTTGCCACGAATCAAGTAGACCTTGATCCCCTGCTTCTCCAACCGCCGAAACTGATTGGCCGTCCACAGGCCGGTCTGAATGTCGGTCCACTTGCCATCGAACAGATCGCCCGCGATGACGACGAACGCCACCTGCTCCGCGATGGCCAACTCGATCAGGTTCTCCAGCGCCCGCCGTGTGGAGTCCCGAATCTGTTGCACCGGTGCCCCCTCGTACTGCTCCAGTCCTTTGAGCGGACAGTCGAGGTGCAAATCGGCGGCGTGGAGAAAGCGGAAGGAATTCATGGGCCGAACTCTACCGTGTGTGTGCCGCCGAACAGTAGGCAGCGGATGAAATTCACCACAGAGACACGGAGGCACGGAGAAATTGGAGAGAGTGACATCGCGGACAATTGATGGGCTGGGAGCCTGAATGTATTGATAGGACGAACAGGATCAACAGGTTGGATTTCAGAACCAGTTGACACTAACCCACATCCTGTTCCTCTTGTTCATCCAGTCAATACTTCACTTGATTCACGGACAAGTTGACCACCACGACCAACTCTCTGTGCCTCCGTGCCTCCGTGGTGAATCTCTGCCTACGTTTTTGATGCACACACCTCGACCGTATCGACCCGTCCGGTCGCGAGCATGACCAGTCGTGTCGAGATTCGCTCGGAGGGGAGCTTGTACATCAGAGCGACCGCGCGGGCGTAGGACCGCAGTTGGTCGCGGTAGGCGGCAACCTTGTCTTGCACGGCGGCCTCCTCTTCACCGATGAGTGCATCAGTCTTGTAGTCGATGATGTCGGCTGCGACGACTTGCCCGTTTCGCCGGATGAGGACCAACCGATCGATGCTGCCCGAGATCGTGCGCCCGGCATCGATCACGTTCAGTCGTCGCTCCTGGTGGAGGTCGAGTTCGCAATCTCCAGCGGCGAGTTCGGCCAGCACGCGCGGCAGTTGATCGCTGCGGCGAGAGAGCAACGCCGCGATGCTGGGTCGCTGGAGCATCGCGTGGAACTCCAACAGCCAGCGTTCCCTGTCGAGGGGCTGCACCCGCATGACCTCCGCGATCTGCCGCAGCTCATCGTCCGGCGGGACTCTGTCTTCGAGCCACGTCACCCGTTCGAGCCAGGCATGGAACAGCGTGCCGCGATCGATCCCGACCGTCTCTCCGAGTGGCAGGACGCTGGCGAGTTTGACCGGCGTGGCCATGTCGCCGAGCTGCGAGGGGATGATCCGCTCCAGACCCCGGCGGCGGCCTCCGGTGAGTTCGGCGAACTCAATCATCCCCGTAGCGTGGGCTTTAGCCCACGCCTCCAGAAAGACCTCACTCTCGCGTGGGCTAAAGCCCACGAGACTTTCGCTAGACCGTTGCAAGTCCGGACATTTCTCGACCCAGAGTGGATCGCCCGCCTCATACAGCGTCGCACCCGGCGTGACCGACTGGCCGCCGCCGAGTCCCACCATCAACAGCCCCGCCAACGTCTTGGGAACCGTCTGACTCTCCTTGGCGGGCAGGATCATGTGTAGTGCATGCACCGCCCGCGTCATCGCCACATACAGCACGCACAGGTTCCCGGTGAGGTCGGTGGCTTGCGTCTGGTCGTAGGCGACTTGCAACTCCGGCGGCAGGATCTCCTTGAGTTCTTTGGATCGATAGACAAGGACACAATCCGGCGGGGCGGCCTCGGCGGGCTTCGAGGTCAGGTACTTCGGCGGCTGGACGAGCTGGGTAACGAGGTCCGCCAGGAACACGATGTCGAACTGGAGTCCCTTCGACTTGTGGACCGTCATCAATTGAATCCGCGCCGGGGTCGGGTTCTCGACCTTGCGGGTCTCGACCAAGTGGATGAAGTCGCGTGGGCGGGTGGTCGCCTGATACCCCTCGGCCAGCTCGATCAACTGTTGAAGTCGGGACCTGTCGTGTTCGGTGGCGACTGTTCCGAGCTGCAGCACCCAGCGCTGCAGCGTGGCCATGTACCCGTCGCAGAGCAAACGGCTGCGGAGATGTTCCGACACCGTGACTGCCGCAGCATCGTCCTCCCAGCGACCGAGTTGGTGAATCTCCGCCAGCGGCGAAGTCGCGACATGGAACCGGGCCACGCGGTCGCCGGGGTGGTCGGCGATCTTCAGCAGCGACAGCAGCAGTTGGACGGCTGCCGAGTCGGTGATCAGCGTGCCACCCTCCTCGCTGAACTCTAACCCCCGCGCCCGCAGCTTATTCCCGAGCAACCGAATCGCCGCGTTGCCTCGGAACAGCACGCCGATCGTGGCCAGGGGGACCGTCTTCGAGTATTCCTCGATACGATCGGCGGTCAGGTCAAAGGCCAGATCGGAGAGGTCGGCCTTGCTGGGTTTCGGGGCCTTGGCATTGTTGGTAGCGTGGGCTTTAGCCCACGCGCGAGCGTCCTCTCCGGTGACGCGTGGGCTAAAGCCCACGCTACTTCTGTCGCTGCCATCGTTGAGTTCTAACTTGGGTGGCTCATCGGCCACCTCCAACTGGACGTACCCCGGTAGACTGGTGCGAGCGGTGTCGTGCTGCGGGTAGTCGTGACACCACTGAGCGATGACCTGGGACAACTCCTCGAAGTTCGAGGTGCCGCTCAGTGACGTGAACGCGGCGTTGACCGCTTCGATGACCGCCGGGGAGGAGCGCTGGCTGCGGTCGAGGTGTCGCGACTGGAGGATCGGGAACTCGGCTTGGATGGTGTCAAAGATCGCCGCCTCGCCCCCGCGCCAGCCGTAGATGGCCTGCTTGCGGTCACCGACACAGAAGAACGATTTGGGTGTCGTAGCGTGGGCTTTAGCCCACGCCTCTGGAGAAGCAACACACTCGCGTGGGCTAAAGTCCACTCTACCGATGGTCGACTGGGCAAACGGCCTCAATATTTGCCACTGATCCAGCGAGGTATCCTGGAACTCATCGAGCAACAGATGGTCCATGTTCGCATCGAGCCGGAACGCCACGCTGTCGACGGCGTGCTGGCCAAGGCGCTCGGCCAGCGTGCGCGAGATGTCGCCGAAATCGAGTACCCGCTCTTCAGTCTTGAGGCGGTTCAACTCGGTGTAGACGCGGTCGAGCGTCTCCCATGTCCCGCGAGTCTGGCTGGCCCAGACCTTGTAGAACAGGGCCTTCGCGTGGTGGATCAGCGGGGCATACGCAGCCAACAATTCGGTGGGGAGATCCTTCTTGTAGTACGTCGTCTCCCCCTGCACGAGCTTGAGTGGCAGGCCATCGGTGAGAAAACTCTCCCAGTCGTCCTCGCGGATTTGGTGGCGGTTCTTGTCGAGGGCGTTCATGATCCGCTTGTCGTCAAACCGCAGGCTCTCGAAGACTGCGATGGCCCCGTGCAGTTCAAGATCATTCAGCAGCGGAAGGTCCGGCAGCCGGTTCCAGTCGGCCTCCTGGGTAATGAGGTACGGTGCTACGAAGTTCCTCACCGTCTCGCGAATCAGGTCGTGGACGCGGCGGGTGTTCTCGCCCTTGCTCAGCAGATGCATCAGCCGTCGGGCGTCCTGCCGACCGGCCTTCCGCAGGACCGCTTCGATGGCTCGGTCGGTCAGGCGGCCCGCCTCGACCTCTTCGATCATTCGCCATCCCGGCGGGAACCCCAGCTCGAACGTATGGCTGGACGCCAGCTTCGAGAACAGGGCATCGAGCGTGCTGATCTGCACGCGGTGCAACTGCTTGGTGACTCGTTGCAGCAACGTGATGCACTCGTCCCGCGTGATCGGCGGATGGCCGATGAACGGCTGCAGCTTGGTCAGTTCGGCCTCATCGAGGATGGCTCGTGCGAGCCGCACCAGAATGCGGTCGAGGATTTCGCCCGCGGCCTTGCGAGTGAACGTCGAGGCCAGAATGCGGTCGCAACTTCCCGATCGCAGTAGAGTGAGATAGCGGTTGGTGAGTTGGAATGTCTTCCCCGTTCCAGCAGAAGCGAGGATGACCACATGCGGGTCGGCGAGAGCCACGACCGGGCGCGAGGCAAGGTTGCTGGCAACAGGTTCGGCGAGTTTTTCTTC
>JAYSUV010000229.1:0-15077 GCA_043718945.1 Planctomycetota bacterium | reverse complement strand
CCGTACCGTGGCCAAGACCCCTCGCGTCCCCCCCTTGAGGGGGGAAGACTCGGACGACTCGCGTGGGCTAAAGCCCACGCTACGAAACGTACACCCGTCCGTCTGCCCGTGTTCTGGCGAATGCGGCGAAGTCGTGGTAGTCTGGTCGTTCATAGACTTCCTGGTTCTCATTCTTGACCCCACCGACACCAAGAGCATCTCATGGCTGGCACCTCCAAGACTCCCGCAGTTGTTCCCGCTCCCGACAAGGCCCCAACTTCCAATACCGGGATGCAGAAATACCTCGACCGGGCGTTGGGCGTCCTCAAGAAACTGGGAGTGGCTCCGCGTGATGATGTACCGCAGGAGTTGATCTCGCTCCTCGAAGGGGTTCGGAAGCTGGATGAGCCGCGCGTGCTGGCGATTGCCAACACGATCAAGCACATGAGCACGTTTAACGCCCTCGTGCGAGACAACGTCGAGAACATCAACGTGGGCAATCGCTACCTCGAAATCACGCAGATGTTCGACTCCATCCGCGAGGACTCCAAGACCCTCATCTCTCAGCTCGATGACGGCAAGATCGGGATCACCGAGAAGGCGCAGAACCTCTGGATGCGGATGCGACGCGGCACCCCGTCGGCCCGGTTCGAGAAGATCGTCGAGTCGTATCAGGACGTGACCAAGGACACTCGCGATCAGCTCACCAAAGAGGGGTTGGTGATGGATGCCTACATCGATTTCCGCTTCGCCCTCAAGGAAGCCGAAGTCGTCGCCCGCGAATTGCTCGACAAGGATCTGCCGATTCTGGATGCCTCGAAGCAGGGTCTGGCCGATGCTCAAGCGGCAGTCGACGCGGGCAGCAAGAACGAGAGCGACAAGTCGCGGCTCGAACTGAAGCGGGACGAAGCCCGCGAAGCCTACGAAGACGAAGACCGCACATACCAGCTGCTAAAAGACATCTCCGAGAACCTGTCGGTGGGTTACGATGTCGGCGAAACGCTGATCGCCAAACTCAAGCAGACGCACGATGTGAAGGAGCGGGTCTACCGTCGGGCGGTGACGTTCTTCACGACCAACGAGCACGTCTTCACGATTCTGGGCACCGTGTACACCTCGCAGCATGGTCTGCATGAGGTGACGCAAGCGACCGAAGCGATGAAGAAGGGGGTCAACAAGAGCCTCGAAGACGTGGCCGTCCTGGGCAAGGAACTGGAGAAGGCGGCCCTCAAGGCGGGCTACGGCTCGACCATCAATCCCGAGTCGGTGCAGAAGCTGGTCGACGCCATCAGCAGCTTCCAAGTCGAATCATTGCAAATGATCGCCGACCTGCGGAAGGAGAGCGAGCAAAACGCCAAGGAGATCCGCCGCGTCGTGGAAGACGGCAAGAAGCGGTTCCAGGAAACGCTCGCGAACTACGCCCGCGATGGCCGCGAGTAAATTTCCGCTTCGTTGATCCGTCGTTTAGCCGCGACGCGAAGTCTTCGAAGCGGAGCGCTCGCCCGTGGCTTGGGGCGCACTTTCGTGTTCTCAACCACATCGAGGACTGAGAGCAGACTCAACGCTCCAGTGCTGCCCAGTCGATCGGCTGATTCCGGTCAAGCTTCGGGAGGTTGGTGTGCATCGCCTCCACATACTTCTGAGCCGCTCCGGTGTTGAAGATGACGACTCGCTCGTGGGGCTGAATCTGCCCAGCGGATCGCAGCTGTTCGAGGGCTCCCAGGCAGGCTCCGGTCTCGGGGCAGACGGGGATGCCTTCGCGGGACATGACCAATCGCATCCAGTCCAGGATGCGGTTCTCGTCGACTGCGAGGGCGAGGCCGCCGCTCTCCCGGACCGCATCCAGGATCATGAAGTCACCGACCGCGACCGGCACGCGCAGCCCGCTGGCGATCGTATGGGCGTTGGGGAACGCGGGGGCGAAACGCTCCCCGCGCTCGAACGCCGTCGCAATCGGGGCACAGCCGTTCGACTGCACCGAGATCATGCGCGGGAACTTCTGCGACTTCAGCCAGCCGAGCGACCGCAGCTCCTGAAACGCCTTCCACATCCCAATGAGTCCGGTCCCGCCGCCGGTCGGGTAGAGGATCACGTCCGGGAGATCCCACTCGAACTGTTCGGCGAGTTCGAGCCCCATCGTCTTCTTCCCTTCGATCCGGTACGGCTCCTTGAGCGTCGACAGGTCGAACCAGCCCATGTGGTCCTTCCCCTCACGCACGATGCGTCCGCAATCGTTGATGAGACCATTCACCAAGAACGTCTTCGCTCCGAACAGGGCACACTCGTACTGGTTGATGACCGGCGTGTCCTCGGGCATGAACACGAAACACTCCATCCCCGCCCGCGCGGCATAGGCGGCTGCGGCTCCCCCGGCGTTGCCCGCCGTCGGTAGGGCGACTCGACTAATGCCAAACGACTTCGCCATCGTGATTGCCATCGCCAGACCGCGACTCTTGAAGCTCCCGGTCGGCAGCTGGGATTCGTCCTTAATCCACAGCTGGTCCATGTGCATCGTGGAGGCCAGTCGCGGGCAGGCGAGTAACGGTGAACACTTCTCGCCGAGGGAGACGACATCGGCCTCCTCTCGGTACGGCAGGAGTTCGCGGTAACGCCACATGGTCTCCGGGCGCTGCTGGAGGATCTCGGGAGTCAGCACTTGCCCGACCGCGTCGAGGTCATAGCGGACCCAGATCGGGCGGTCATTGTGGAGCGTATGGACCTGCGACGGATCGAGTCGCGTGCCGTCGATGGCGGCTTCGAGATGGGAGACGTAGCGCATGGGGGAAGAGGATTGAGGAAAGAAGGGGAAGAGATTTGGAACACTAATCTCCGCTGATCGACACTAATCCAGAAGGCGATTGAAGGAAGGTCTTCTGCCCTGTTATCGCTGAGGCGACAGGGTTGATCTGGATTAGTGTTGATTAGCGAAGATTAGCGTTCCAACCCTCTGGATTGAACACCGCATGAGAAGACTGCCTTGCTCTTGTCGTGCTTCAAATCGTCAGCTTTCGATCGCGCGCGGAGACTTCCCACTCGTCGACCTGCTGGCCGTTCTCGATCACGATCACTGTCCGGTGCAGGGCCGAGGTGGGGCAGACGTGGCGGGGGATGGCGAGCAGCCAGTCGCCGACTTTCCACTTCGCAGCGCTGGGCGTCTCGATGACGAGGTGTTCCTCGTTGTGCAGCACCTGCACGCCGTCCGGGATTGCCGGGAGTACCATTCGCTGGCCCATCGGCGGGTCCGAGGCAATCGCCTTCGTTCCCGCATCGAGCGTCACACGGTTTGCGGTCGGTCGGCTGATGACACGAGTAAAGACCAGCGCAGCGGGCACGAACGCGGAGAGGTCGCGGAACTTCTCGCCGTAGTTGCAGTCGTGGAAGATGCAGGTGCCGGGGCTGAGTTCGATGAACGGATCGTCCATGCGGGCGTAGATCGGAAAGGTCGGCGTCCCTCCGCAGATGACGCGAGGCACCGCCCAGCCGTTCCGCTCCAGCAGCTCGCGGAGTGCGATCACGCGCTCCCACACTTGCTCGACGGCATGTTGCCGGTCGACCGGGTCGGGGTGCCCATGCTGCCCGTCGTACAGGTGCAGTCCCTCCGGACGAAGACCCGGCGTGTGGGCGATCTGCCGGTACAGCGCCGCAGCTGCCGGACCGGGGATCACTCCCGTGCGGTCGCGACCCGGATTGATGTCGAGGACCACGCCAATCGAGACTCCCGCCCTCGTCGCTGCTGCCCCCAGCAGCTCTATGCTGCCGGCATCGTCCGCGTTGACGGCGAACTCGACCTCGGGGAATGCCGTGGACAGATTGACGATGCGGGTGATATTCGGCCCGACCATGTTGTAACTGATGATTACGTCTTTCACGCCGCAGCGGGCGAGCATCTCGGCCTCGGCAATCGTGGCTGCCTTATGCCGCGTGATGCCGTGATCCAGCAGCAGCCTCACGACAGCGGCCATCTTGTGTGTCTTGCAATGCGGCCGCAGCCGCTGCGGGTCACCGGCGATCTTGAGGATCGTGTCGATGTTGTGCCGCAAGTGTTCGCGGAAAACCACAAACGACGGGCTGGGGAGAGTGTCGGGTGCCGTGATGAGATAACGCTGGGGCATGGGGGATCGCTTTGAAGGAATACGAAAAGTCCACCCTTTGCACCCGGTGGACTTTGACGAATGCTATCACAACTGTCCGACTATAAGTCGTACAGTGTCTTCTGGTTAGGGACAGTGCTGTCGGAATTCGGCGTTTTTCGTGAGAAAGGGCATGAAACACCGGGGGTTTCTCGAATAGGGTGAGGCTGAGAATTTGTAAAATGTCGGACAGGCTGCGGTCGATTTTCAGTTCGCGTTTGAGGATCGTCACGAGGACGTAGGTGCTAATCGCGATCCAGACTTGGGTCTTCACGGCGTTCTCGCTGGTGCCGAAAAAGGCTTTGATCCGCCGGTTCTGCTTGATCTATTGGAAGAATAGTTCGATCTGCCAGCGAGACTTGTCGAGACCTGCCACGGTGGTTCGACCAGATACTGCTTTGAGTGCCTGAGTTGCAGAGCAACAAGAGGTGACAGCAGACACGCTCGCTTCTGGAAATCATCTTGTTCCTGCGTCACCCAGAGATCTAAAGCGATGCCTGAGCCACCCCCGCCAATCTGAGGAAATATACACAAGTTCTACTTCTTCGACTTGGCAGCCTTCAGTTTTGCTTCGGCTTCGTCCAGTTCTTTCTTGAGTCGATTGACCGTCTCTTCGAGCGCCTCCACATCAGCAGTATCTTCATCCTCTTTCGCCGGGTCGGTTGCCTTCATCGTGAATGGACCGATCCGGTCGGACATAACGGTGATCTTATACTTTCCTCTGGCGTTCACTTCTTCTGCACTTAGGACGACCCGCTGTACTTCAAAGCCAGTGTAGAAAACACGCGCTCCGGTTGGATCCTCCAAGAGGATTCCAACTTTCCGTTCCTTTCCCGTCACCTGTGCTGTGATGGAAATGTCCTGGCCAGCTATCAACTTGACCGTGAGTTGCGTCGCATAACACGGAACTGAATTACGAAAATCATCGACGTTGCTGATGCGGGTCTGAGGCAGAGCAAGCTCGCCTTCGAACTTTTTGCCGATCGCGATGTTTGCGTCCGCATGGGCAGTTTGGACACTAGATAAAGCCACTGACACCACCACCACGCTGATCATTGCTCGGAACATGGGCATTTTCTCCTCGGATAGAAATGGAACTGATGTTGAATTTAGCGGGAATTCTCCTCAAGTTGCAAGTGATCGCAAGAAATCCACAGACCGTCTTGATCATCTTCGTCGCCGTTGGGCATGTCACGTAACACGAGGTAAAGATTCCCATCTGGAAAAAACTCTTCGACTTTGCCTTTCATTCCCCTGCTGATAGTTTCAAATTGCAGTTGACTCTTATTGAAGTAGCCAGGTGCCTGATCGACACACAAAATCACTCGGGATCCAATCGTGATAGTACTCTTGTGGACGTGAAGTGGAATTGTGGTGATAGGAACTTTTGGCTTGACCGGAATCTGATCAACTGGTGTCTGTATCTTGGAAGGATTCCAGTCTTCCCGATTCATTGAAAACCAAACAACACTTAGGGGCATCGCCACCGCCACCAACAGGATCACGATGAGAAGGTAATAGCTGCGGGTTGACTGTGATTTGACCAGCGGAGGTGATGCCACGTTGGTGAGTGACTCGCATTCTTTTCCAAGCAATTTGAGGACCGTTTCGACCAGTTCGTTCAGACGGGTAGTAATCGGCGGATGAAAACCGTCCAGTCTCTGCGTGCCACTTAATGCAAGTAAAAGTGCTCCGATGGGATCAACCTTTTCGATTCGAAATGGCAGGATGGTTAGTCCCTTGGAAATTGCGTTTTCCACTTCGCGACGAACGTATGCAGACCGATTGGCATGTGACGAGAAAATCAGGACCATCACTTTGCACTCGTCTATCCCCTCAATGATCGCGGCCATCCATTCCAGGCCCGGTGTGATGTTACGAGGCGCAATCCAACAGCGAACGCCGTTCTTTTCGAGAATTTCGCAAGCTGAGTTTGCGAAGTCGGCGTCTTCGGTGGAATAGCTGATGAAGACTTCGTTGGACATCTTCTCACCTCTGAGCATGATTCCCATCGTTGCCAAGCTCCGGCTTGGGAACGTCTATCTCCGAAGCTCTGCTTCGCCGAGTCACGCTGTGATTACTCTACTGCCAGTCAGTCACGACCTCAATCATTTGATCCTCGGTCCCAAGCTCCGGGTGGGGAACGCATATCCTCGAAGCTCTGCTTCGACCGCGTGCCAGCCGACTCCCTCTCGCCAGTGCTGGGCAATCAGCAACTTGAGAGAGACGGTTCAAGCTTGAAGACACTGGCGGCCCAAAGCGACCGCCAGCGGCACCCCTAAATCAACCCTCATTCGATGGTGGAGCCCCGTCGACAGTGCCACTCCGTCGCCTCGCCCGAGGGCACTTACTTCTGCGGCTACAGTCCGCGATTGTCGCCTTTTTCGGAGAAAAAGGCGACAAAGTCGGTGACATCACGCTTACGCCTGCCGCTCCTCATACAGCGTCGCCACCCAGTCGCCGTACCCGTTGTACTTCACGGTGTCGAACGTCTCTTTGGTGCCCAGCATCCACTCGAACTGCTGGCTCCAGCGGGGGTGGGGGACGCTGGGATCGACGTTGGCTTCGAAACTGTATTCGTGGGGGTTGAGGGAGTTCCAGAACGTCGAGGGTAGGGTCTTGGTGAACTCGATCTTCACGATCGATTTGATGCTCTTGAAACCATATTTCCAGGGGACCACCAGACGTACCGGGGCCCCGTTTTGTTTGGGCAACGGAGACCCGTAGATCCCGGTGGCGATGAAGGCGAGCTCGTTCGTCGCCTCGGCCAGCGTCAGCCCCTCCTGATACGGCCAGGGATAGCTCTTGTCCTCTTGCTGCGTGGCCTCGGTGGGCCGCATGAAGGTCTCGAACCGCACATACCTGGCGCTCGGCAAGGGGGCGGCAGCTGCGACGAGATCTTTTAAGGCGAACCCGGTCCACGGGACGCACATGGCCCAAGTCTCGACGCAGCGGTGGCGGTAGGCCCTTTCTTCCAGAGGGAAGGTCGACACGATCTGGTCGAGGTCGTACGTCTGGGGATTGCGGCACAGGCCAGTGACCTCGACCAACCACGGCGTCGGGTTAAACGCGGCAACATGGCGAAACACGTCCTTCGAGGACGCGAACTCGTAGAAGTTCGCGTACTGCTCGGTTTCACGCTTCCGCGACTCGTCACGGCCATACTCGAACTTCAAGTTCTTCGCAGCGGGGTACTTCGACGTGTCGAGCTTGACCGCTCCGGCAGCTGTCAGTTCTTCATCGGTGGGAGCATTCTGACACCCGGTTAATGCGAAGGCCGACGCGCCCAGGCGGAGCAGGAATTCACGTCGCGAAGGTCGTGCCCCGCGATACGCCTCGGGCGAGGTGTGCAGCGACTGCGGCAAATCCCAGGGTCGACGTACAAATCCGTTCATGGCAGCGGTCTCCGTTGGTCGTCAATTTCGATGAGTGCCATGATACGGCGTCTCGTGCGGGCTGGCACTCCCAATCGGCTGATTCGCGATCTTCGGGCTCGTGGGGACACTTCGATTTCTCAAATGCTCACCGCCCTGTTATTTCGGAAGGTCTGGCGGAAATAAGCCAACTTCGATCAGCATTCGGCGCAGGCTGACGCGGCTGTCTTTGTTGATCTGGAGCAACTCCAATGTGGCCTGTGCCATGAGAGTCATGCCGACCAACCGGGGGCCGTCCCACTCAAAGTGTTCGGACCAGACGTCCATGCGAGGGTTGAATAGCCGAACTAACTCATCCGTGTGGGGGACATAGGCCGAGACATCGCTGCCCTGATGAGAGTTGCACAACGCGCAGGACCATCCGAGATTATCCAGCGAGGTTCGCCCGTGATGCTTTTGGACACGAATGTGGTCTGACTCGTGAGGCAGTTGAGTACACGACTGCGGCATCTGGCAATACTCGCAACAGTCCCGCGCCCGCTGGCGTACTTGCTCTCGCAGTGTGTTCGTCATCACTCCGCAAGACCGGATTTCGCGAGCGTCATCCGGGCCTTCGCCTGCATCAGATCGACGAACTCACCGACACGAAGATAGTTTTCCAGCGTTTGCTTTTCGGGAGGTGTGATCGTGCCCGCATTGTTCTTTTGCAGGAGGTCGCGCATTCGATTCGTGGCGTTTTCGTTGAAATGCCAAGTCAGCAACTCCTCAGCCAACTGTGGGCTGAGCGTTGGTCGGTCCGGCTCGACGACCTCCGTGAGGATGTCGGCCTCGGTCAGAGTGGCGTATGGGCTCATGGAATCATCCGACCAGCGTTCTCCGGCCCAGTCGATAGGCAACGCGACGAAACGCTCGATGATCGGGGGTTGCCCTCACCGCCAGCGGTCGACAGGAGCAAAGGGCCACGGGCCGACGGGCCGATAGAGGTACATGGGCGGGGGGACGGTGTCGGTCAGTGAACAATTCGGGGCGGGTGGGCGGGTCACAGTCCAGCGGCCAGCGCCCGGACCCGCGAGCGATTCTCCCACGGGCCGTCCCGCCAGAACTCGCTCGACATCCGTCAGCAACTCGCCCCCATACGCCGAGTGCCCGAGCTCGAACCACTTGAATCCGACGGCGGTCGCGTCGATGACATCGATCCAGTCGTAGGTCCGAATCTGAGTCCAGTACGGTCCCGGCTGCCCCAGTCGCACCGTCCGATGCCAAAACCGCGAGGCCCACAGCGCGAGGTCACTGCCCGACGAGTAAATCGTGACCCGCTCGACCACGGGGCGAATGCGCGGGGCGATGTCACTCGCGAATTGAGCAGCGTCGAGGTCCGGTGCGGCGAACACCACTTGATTGAAACGCACCGGAGTCTCGGGGGTCTGGCCGAGTTGAGCGAGCGCGCCGACCAAGGCCCGGTTCCCCAAGCTGTGAGCGACCAGATGGATGCGTCTCGCTCCGGTCTCGGTCGCCACACGGGTCAAGAACTCGGCCAGTGGAGCCGCCGAGGCATCCGCACTCCGCTGGTCGTCGGAGTAGCCGCGCAGCGTCCCATGCGATGGCCAGCTGTAGAAGAGCGGAACTCCCTGGAACTTCAGGTCGAAGGCCATCTGGGCCGTGCGCTGCGCCGCTTCGGCGAATTCCACGTTGTACCCGTGGACGAAGACGAATAGATCCGCTTCGTCCTTCGAGGTGAGGTCGGCGCGCAGCTGATCGAGACAAACGTCCGCGTCCAGCGGCACCACATGCTTCAGCATCACATGCTTGGCTTCCGACTCGCGAAACTCCAGCCGCCAGAAGCTGGGGCGTTCGAGTTCCCCGAACTGGTGCCGCTGGGGGATCGAGACCTCGCACCGACCGTAATGGTTGGTCGAAGTTTGAGTCATGGCCGCGACGTTCGAGCGATTCGTGCCATAATAGAGT
This sequence comes from Planctomycetota bacterium, assembly GCA_043718945.1. GTDB lineage: Bacteria > Planctomycetota > Planctomycetia > Planctomycetales > Planctomycetaceae > TH-plancto1. The sequence goes on along the minus strand of JAYSUV010000229.1, from coordinate 5,629 downwards.
TTGACCGTCGTGGAGGGCGTCGGCCCGGTCGAGGGGGTGGCCGTCGCATACGAGACCAGACCGGCAGATTCTGCCGCTGCGACCTGGGGCAGGCACTCGGTGATGATCGGGATGCCCCCGTTCACAGCCCTCTGATCCCAGGGCAGCAGTGCCACGGGGCCCGGGAGACAACCCTGAGGCAGACTGGAGCTGAACACCGGGCCAGACTGAGGCAAACAGTTCGCCGACCAGCACTCCGGGTGATGCAGCGCCACACAGCCCGGTGCCATCAGCAGGGCGATCAGAGTGACAATGGTGGCAAGAACTCGCGACATGACCAGCGATTCCTAGCGTAAAGTTTGCACTGCCGCCAAGGCAGTTTTGTCGAAAGGGGGGCCAGAGACTGCCTTGCGACTGTGAATACCGACTGAAGCAAACGCTGCGCCGCAGGTAAGACCATCTAATAAACGGCCAAACAACAGAGCGTGCATTCGTCTATTGGGGGGCTTCAGAATCAGCAACCCGACGCGTCAGCGAGGGCCGAGCGTGAGCGAAGGCTGCTACCAATTCGCCTCCGAGAGGGGGGAAGGACCGCAAGTTCTTGTGGGGAGCCGAACGACTCGGCGAGCGTCGAGAGACATTCGCCCTCGCTGACGCGTCGGGTTGGTAGGGCTGGGGGACGAGTTCTAGCGTGGGTGCTGCCCCGCATTTTTCTAATCAACAGCCCTGTCTCGCTGGTGGGCAAATGCCTCCCGCAGCAGAAGCCTCCCAGGCAGGCGGGTTGATTCGCTCCGGCGGCAGGGATACTCTCTCCGGCGGGAACGGAATGAATTCCGTTCTACGGCCTGCCCCTCACTGGATTCCTCATGTCCGCCGCTCCTTCGCCGCTCGTCGGCATCATCATGGGCAGCCAGTCCGACTGGGAGACGATGCGCCCGGCCTCGGACATCCTGACCGAGTTCGGGGTGCCGCATGAGTGCCGCGTGGTCTCAGCTCACCGGACTCCGGAGTGGATGGTTGAGTACGCTCAAACCGCCGTCAGTCGGAAGCTGGAGGTCATCATCGCCGGCGCGGGAGGGGCGGCTCACTTGCCGGGGATGGTCGCTTCGCTGACGACGTTGCCGGTCCTCGGCGTACCGGTCGGCAGCAAGTGGTTCCACGGGGTCGACTCGCTGCTCTCGATCGTGCAGATGCCTGGTGGTGTCCCCGTCGGGACGCTCGCCGTCGGTGAGGCCGGAGCCAAGAACGCGGGGCTACTCGCGTGCCGCATCCTCGCCAATAGTCGCCCTGAACTACGGAAGAAACTCGAACAGTTTCGCCAGGAACTCGCCGACAAAGTGATGCAACAGGAGTTGACATGAGCGGTGCCTTGGCTCACGGAGCCACGATTGGAATTCTGGGTGGAGGTCAACTGGGCCGCATGCTGGCCTGGCCCGCACGTCGCATGGGCTACCGCGTCGTCATCTTCAGTGACGAGGCCAATGGCCCGGCGGCGCAGTGGGCCGATCACACAGTGGTCGGAGGGTTTGACGACCTCGACCGGGTGGCCGAGTTCGCGAAGCAAGTTGATGTGGCCACGTTCGAGACCGAGCATGTCCCGCTCCCGTGCGTCGATGTCGTGCTGCAACATACGCGGGTCAGGCCCAGCCGCTGCGTGCTGGAGGTGGCCCAGAACCGCCGCCTCGAAAAGGAGACGCTGGCTCGACTGGGGGCACCGCTGCCGAAGTTCGCCACCATCGATCCGGCCCACGATCTGGCCTCGCAAGTGAGCCAGTTTCGCGGCCCGTGCGTCCTGAAGACCACCACCGGCGGGTACGACGGCAAGGGGCAGTGGCTGCTCAAGGAGGCGTCCGATGTGGCCGAGGCAGCTGTCCAACTCAAGGGGCGGGCCGCTGTCCTCGAAGAGTGGATCGACCTCGAAATCGAGTGTTCGGTGATCGGCTGTCGCAGTGAGTCGGGCGAGGTCGTCTTCTACGGCCCGATTATCAACCATCACCAGCACCACATCCTCGACATCTCGATCTGCCCCGCAGATGCGATCGCGGAATCGATCCAATCGCAGGCCCGTGACGTGACGCGGATGCTGATGGAGCAACTGCAAGTCGTCGGGCTGCTGTGCGTCGAGTTCTTCGTGACGCGCGATGGCCGGTTGCTCGTGAATGAGCTGGCTCCCCGGCCGCATAACTCCGGCCACCTCACCATCGAGGGGCACGTCACCAGTCAGTTCGAGCAACACATCCGCGCCATCTGCGGGTTGCCGCTGGGCTCGGTCGAACAGCTCCGACCGGCTGCGATGTCGAACCTGCTCGGCGATCAGTGGAGTGCGGGTGAACCGGACTGGAATGCCGTGACCCGCTGGCCGACCGCGAAGCTGCACCTCTATGGCAAGACCGACGCCAAGCCGGGCCGCAAGATGGGGCACATCACGACCACAGGGGCCACGAGTGCTGAGGCCAGTCAATCCGCAGCTGATGCCAGGGCGTCGTTGTGATCCGCAGCGGGCAAAGTCCCCCTGATACCTGAACGGCCTCCGCCAGACTGTCTCTCGCTGAGCGTTGGACCACACTGGCCTTTCCGGTCAGTTGTCCAGCCCCTTTTCCCGGCGGATCTGGCGGACACGATCCATCACGGTTTCGACCAGCTTTCCGTTGCGGGAGATCGATTGCCACTCGGTCCAAGTCACCTGCAGGTTCACCAGAATTAAAGAGATCGCCAACGAGAAGTGAATCACCTTCGAGTGGGCCATGCGGACATTCGCGGCTGGGTCAGAGATGGCCCCGAACGCTCCCGTGGTCAGCATCAGTCCCACGCAGAGCATCATCCCCGGAAGCATGCGGTACTTGAGCTTGACGTTCTGGTCCCGCAGTTCCGGCCCCAGCTTGTACGCCTCGGAGGTTTCCTCGATCCACCGCCCGGTCCCCATGAAGTAGGTGAACGCTACCGAATGGACGAGGAGGGCCACGGGGATCGCAGCCAGTGCGGCCCGAAAGTGCGACGCCAACTGGGCGCGTGTCTCGACGGACTGCGCATCATCTCCGACCGACCAGCCGAGCCCAAACACGGCGATCAATCCCAGATTCCCCAGCAGCGCGAGCGAGGCGAAGATGCGAGTCAAACGGTGTTACTCCTCCAGGGGACATTCCGCGTGGAGTATAGGCGATAGAGCCAGCGACACGGCACGATCCCGGAACTGAGAGGCAAGATTCCCACTCCAAAATTGAGGAATTGCATCGTGAGGATACAAGAACTGAACAGGTCCGCTGGATGTGCCCAGAGTCTGGATGGGGGCGCTGGCCAAGTTCAAAGGCGCGATGGCCGAGGTGGTGTAGATTCCACACCGCCGATCACACGCTGGTTCCGCAAGCCCCAGCCGTCGGTGTTCTAATCGCAAGACGAATCGCGGCGACTGGTCTCGATCACCGCGGGCGATCACGAATGTGATGGGCCGGATCATGAAACGCGATGCGTGGTGGCTGAAGTTGAAAGTGATGTGCGGCCAGATTTGATGGCCTGGCAAGTTGACGAGTGATACTTCCTCCGCCATAAAACTGGCCACACTCGCACACTCCTCGGTGTTAAGCCGTATTGACATTCCGTATGGATGATCTAACATCAAATTCGCGGATCCTTTCTTGACTTGCACGGTCTGCTCATTCTGAGCAACGACGTGTGAACGACATGTGGGAGCGGCAGCAATCAGCTGCCGGTTCTTGTGTCACAGCAGCGTGAGCCTCTTCATCAGGATGTGACACGGATGCGACTTCACTGGCAGGGGCTGTCCCTTGTCGTGAGAACGCCGGCGAAGCTCAATCTCTTTCTCGACGTTCTCGGCAAGCGACCCGACGGTTATCACGAGCTGGAGACCCTCATGGTCTCCATTGGCCTGTTTGACACTCTCCGTTTTGAATGCAACGCGAGTGGCCGGTTCGGGTTGTCGCTCAATAGTGCCTCGCCGGGACTGACTCCCGCGATGCGATCTCTGCTGCCGCTGGATGAACGGAACCTGATCCTCAAGGCCGCATCGCTACTTCGCGATCACACCGGCTGCAAGCTCGGGGCCACCATTCAACTCGCCAAGTCGATCCCGCTTCAGGCCGGTCTGGGCGGCGGATCGAGCGACGCAGCTGCGACGCTGGTGGGTCTGAATCGTTTGTGGAATCTGGGGCTGACCTCGGAAGAGTTGCATCCGCTGGCTGCCCAACTCGGCAGCGATGTGAACTTCTTTCTCGACTCGGTCCCGCTGGCAGTCTGCCGGGGTCGAGGCGAGCAGATCACCCCCGAGCACCTCCCGCGTCCGCTGCACTTCGTCGTGGTCAAGCCCCCCGGCGGGCTGAGCACTCGCGATGTGTTCCAGGCCCTGAAGCCCGATCGAGCCACTCGCAGTAGCGCGGCCATACGGCAAGTCATTCAAACCGGCGATCCCATTCAAATTGGAGCCCAGCTGCACAACTCGCTCGAGGTGCCTGCTGGAGAATTGAGCGACGAGGTGGCCGGAGTTCTGGCCGCCCTCGCACGGGTGACGAGCGTGGGCCGAATGATGACCGGGAGCGGGTCTTCCTGCTTCGCACTGTGTGCCCATCGCGGGCAGGCAGTGCGGGCAGCCCATCAGCTTCGAGCAGTGCATCCTGGCCAGGTATTCGTCGTGCAGACGGCCACCTGAGACAAGTCCCTGAATTCAGGGCATTACACCCTCGACATAACACCGCACTGGCGAGGTTTTCGCCGGTCACTGATTGACACCCTTGAATTGACACCGTGTTCATGTCCTCTCGCTCGTGGCCCGTTTGGCCATTGGCTCCACTCCCCTCAGGAGGACGGTCCCGTGGAGATAACGGAAGTTCGCATCAAGCTGATGAGCGACAACGCCGAGCGGCTGCTGGCGTTCTGCTCGATGACCATTGATGGCTGCTTTGTCGTGCGTGATCTCAAGATCATTCGCGGCATCAAGGGGGCCTTCGTGGCCATGCCCAGTCGCAAGCTGACGGATCATTGCCCCAGCTGCCACGGCAAGAACGCCTTGCGATCGAGCTACTGTTCGCAATGCGGCCTGAAGCAGCGGGACGACCGAGCGGTGAAGGGGGCGGATGGAAGGGCGAAGCTGTACGCCGACATCGCTCACCCGATCAACTCGGAGTGTCGCGATTTGATTCAACAGCGGGTACTGGACGAGTATGAGGAGGAAGTTTACCGGTCGAAGCAACCGGGCTATACCTGCCGGTACGATGACTATGACGCCGGCGAGTACGACCTCGACGAGGCCCATCGCTGGGATGCGATTCATGATCGTCAGTCTAGCCCGGCCAACCGCCGCGTCGATCCCCCCGCGATGCCGTCCATCCCGCCACCGCACGACCTCGACGCCAACAGCGTGTTGTCGAAAGGCTCGCCGGACGAGTGGTATGGCAACAAGGGGTAGCGGTCAGCCCAGTGGACTTGTCACAACCAAAAAGCCCAGGGGTTGTAACCCCTGGGCTTTGGCGTTGTGTTCCACTTGTTTGAAGACGACTACTGATGAGCTGCGGGCTTCACGCCCTTTACGAATCCATTAAATCCGAAGGCGGTCGGGGTGTACTCACCGACTAAGTCCACATTGGCCGACTCGGCAATCTTGTCATCTAGTCCGACGCACCAATAGGTCGCATTGACCAGC
>JAYSUV010000228.1:0-5038 GCA_043718945.1 Planctomycetota bacterium | reverse complement strand
TATAGCGATCCTCAGCGGCAACTCTACACCGAATTTGACCTGCAACCTGGTGGCCTCACCCAACTACTGGGTCTGAAGGTCTGGTGGCGTGGCATGCTGGCCGCTTTCGGCGATGGCCACGGATTTGGGATGAGCCAGGAGAGCATGTTCCAAATGCCAGGGACATTCCTGATTGAGAACGGGAGAGTCCTGCGCGCCTTCCGCCACCAGTCCCCCGCCGACCGCCCCGACTACGCGGAACTGGCTTGCCCGATTCCATGAGCGGCAGGGCGCTCGCCCAATGGCACTTACTTTATGTTACTAACCCGACGCGTCAGCGAGGGAAACGCAGGGGAAAGTCGCTTTCGCTCCCCCTCGCTGACGCGTCGGGTTGGTAAAGTCAGTACCATTGGGCGAGCGGTGTGCCGCTCACGGAAAGTGCCATTTGAGGCCCCAGCCGGTAGAGTGACCGTTTAGCCCATTCACCGGATGGAGACAGCAGCGTTCGATCTACCGATTAAGCCGATTTCACAGAGGAAGAGTCTCACACCTGAATCTGTGAAATCTACGTAATCTGTGGATCACTGATCTTCTCCAGCTGAGTGGTCTGGAACAGGAGTGGCCAGCAATGTCTCGACGCCAAAAGTGGATGATTGGATTCGCCTTGGGGATCGTCGCCCTCTGGGCCGGAGGGGCCTACTACTTCCCCACCCAGGGCGTGGAGATCGGCCACGGCTGGCGGATGGAGTTCGTTGCCGCGAGCGTGGACCGGATGGTCTACAATTCCGAATCAACACTCGGGACTCGCGTCAAGAATGCGATTCCCATGGGCCTGCATATCCTGCTGGAAATGCAGCCGCTCGTCTCGGTCAATTATGAATCTGACGGTACGTTGTTCCTGTTGTTTATGGAGTACTCTCCGGCACATTTGAAACCAACTCCGGAGAGTCTTCCTCATCCGCAGCTGGAGTTCGTGGATGAGAACGGCGTCGTCTATCCGGTTGCTCGTCAGCAAGGAATATCCAGTAGTGGCAATGCCCGCCAGCATGGTATGCTCTACATGAGCGAGGCATTCCCCCGTCGTGAGCCCACACTCCATTTCCGGTTGCTGAGCGACGATGGAACAGAGACATTGATGGAGCGGACCATCCCCAATCCCGGATACCAGCCCACATTTCCGGATTGGAGCGCTCCGCCGTGTCCCGTGACACAGACGGTCGGCCCGTTGACCGTCACCTTGACGGACATTCAGATCGACAACGTGGCACGGCAGCTGAAGCCACAGTTCTCGCTGCGGTCCAACACACCGGGATGGGATGCCTTACACGTCGATCGAGAGTTCGACGAATTCTCGGATGCGACGGGCAATCGCGGCTCGTGGCTGCCACTCCGCGAGCCTGCGTGGAAGCTCAAGACTCAATTCCGCCGCCGCATCGATGCTCAATTTGCCCCCGAGGAAACATGGAACTTAGGGAGCTTCCCGATTCCAGCGTCTACCATCAGTGCATCACTCCAGACGATCACCGCCCGTACGATCAACTCGGTTTTGATTCAACCACAGTCTCTCATGGGGCCGGGGAGTTATCGATTTGAGAAGGGCCAATTGGTCTCGGCCACTGTCAACACAATTTCCAGTGGTGGTCCTAAATCGTATGTGTATGGCGATGCCAACTTCATGGACATTCAGACGGACTTCCCCGCGCTCTACATCGAACCGGGATCATTGCCCCCCCTGACTCATCTCGATGTGCATATCTCTGACCAAAATGGAAACAACCTGAGTCCCGTCCACGAGATCGTCGATTACGGTTGGGTGGGATGGCATGCCTTCCAACCCCGTTCTGATTCGACTTCCATTCAGATTGAGATTCTGGTTCATCAGAGACTGGAGTTCGAGTTTGTGGTGAAGCCTCCCACACCGGAGGCGACTGCTCCGTAGCACCTCATCTCCGTCATCAACCCCGGTGAGCCGGAGGGCGTCAGCCCCCGGACTTCGGGGGTTAAGGGTCCACGTACTCAGGTCCGGGGCCTGACGGCCACCGGCTCGCCTCTCCGTTTGAGGGGCAGCTCGATATCATCTCAGCTCACTCGCCACTCGCCACTCGCCACTCGCCACTCGCCACTCGCCACTCGCCACTCGCCACTCACCCTTAACCACTGACCCCCGCCATGCCCATCACCCGCCGCTTCATCGACTGGCAACAGCCCGCCCTAGTCGCGGTCGTGGCGGACTTGGTGGCCAAGAACCAAGTGATGGGGTTTTGCGATCTGTCGGGGATGACGGTCGTGTTCCCCGGTCAGCGGGCCGCGCGGCGGTTCTTGGAGTTACTCGCTGGACGGACGCAGAACCGCAACGTGCCGCCGGAGGTCATCACTGTCGGGGACTTGCCCGAAAAACTCTATCGACCACAGAAGCCGTTTGCAGATGAGCTGACGCAGCGGCTGGCCTGGAAGCTGGCGTTGCGGAACCTCCCGCATGATCTCGTACGCGAGGTCATCCCGCACCCGCCGGAAGACAAGCATGTCGATGCGTGGCTCCACATTGGCGAGATGCTGGCCAAGCTGCATCGCGAACTGGCAGCCGACCGGCTGCGGTTTGCGGATGTGCTGACGAAGATGGCCTCCCAACCGGAGTTCACGGAGACTCGCCGTTGGCAGGCCCTGAGCGAGATTCAAGCGGAGTATCTGCGCATCCTGGATGGCCTCCAACTCTGGGACCAACAGACCGCCCGGCTCGTGGCCATTGAGCAGCGCGAGTGCCAGACTCGGAAGCAGATCGTACTCGTGGGCACGGTCGACATGAACCAGACGCTGCGCGAGATGCTCGATCAGGTGGCCGACCAAGTCACGGTGTATATCCATGCCCCGTCCGATCTCCAGTGGCACTTCGACCCGCATGGCTGTTTGGAGCCGAGGCACTGGGTCGACCGTCCCATTGAGTTACTCCCCGAACAGATGGTTCTGGCCGAGAAGCCCGCCGATCAGGCTCAGTCCATCGCCTCTCATCTGGCCTCGCTCAACGGCAAGCTTCGCGTTGACGAGATCACCATCGGGCTGGCGGATGACGCGTTGGTCCCGACCACGCAGCGTGTCCTCTCGCAATCGGGCGTCGCCACGCGGTGGGTCGCCGGGCAGATGGTTCGCGATTCACCGCTGGCCCAACTGCTGCGCGGGCTGATCGAGTATTTGGAGACGCGGCAGACCCACCCGTTCGCCGCCCTCGTCCGGCATCCCGATGTGTCGGCGTGGCTGGCTCATCAAGGGGCCGACCCGGCGTGGGTGATCGCCCTCGATAAGTACATCCGCGAACACTTCCCGGCATCGCTCGGTCATTGGCTCGGATTGCCGGAGCGTTCGGCGTCGTGCCGCCAAGCGTTCGAGCTGATCGAAGCGATGATCGCCCCGCTGCTTGAGCCGGCCCGCCTGGCGGGGGAGTGGACCGAGCCGCTGATCGAGTGGCTCCTGAGTCTGTATGCCCACCGCGAGTTCCATCGAGAGGTGGCTGCCGATGCTGCTGCGATCGATGCCTGTGAGCGCTTCGTGACCGCACTGCGATCCCTCCAAAACCTGCCGGAGTTACTGGCCCCCTCGGTCAATGCTGCACAAGCCCTCCGTCTCACACTGGAGCAGCTCGACCGCCAACTGATTCCTCCGTCTCAGCACGACGAGGCCCTCGAACTCCTCGGCTGGCTGGAACTCCCGCTCGATGATGCGCAGGAACTGATCATCGCCGGATTCAACGAGGGGAACGTGCCGTCGTCGCTGAACTCGGACCTGTTCCTGCCGAATTCGTTGCGGTCTCCACTAGGGATGACCGACAACTCGCGACGGCTGGCCCGCGATGTCTATGCCCTCACCGCGATCCTGCATTCGCGTAGGCGCGTGACGCTGATCGCCGGTCGGTCCGACCCCCGCGGGGATGCGCTGCGACCGAGCCGGTTGTGGTTCGCTGCCGATGCCGAGACGGTGGCGAGAAGGATTCAGTCGTTCTACGGCGAGGTGCTCCAGCGTAGCGTGGGCTTGAGCCCACGCAAGAGTGCCCCCCCTCAAGACGCGTGGGCTCAAGCCCACGCTACGGAGGAAGAGACCCCACGCCCAACGCGCCTCACCGTCCCACGCCCCGACCCGGAACGCCAGTTCGATGGAGCCATCCCCGTCACCGGCTTCTCGGCGTACCTCGCCTCGCCGTACCGGTTCTATCTCGGGCATGTCCTCAAGCTGCGAACGCTGGATGATGATGTCGAAGAACTCGATGCCCGCGACTTCGGCAACCTGCTGCATGGCGTCCTCAAGGGGTTTGGGCACAGCGACTGGAAGCACTCCAAGGACGAAGCGGCCATCGCTCGCTACCTCGATCAACAGCTCGACACCACCGCCGATCTGACGTACGGCGGTGACCCGCTGTTCCCGGTGCAGATCCAGATCGAACAGGCCCGCGACCGGCTGAAAGCGTTCGCAGCCTGGCAGGCGAGACGGGCTCTCGAGGGCTGGGAGATCATCTTTACGGAGAAGGCGAGCGAGGTCACGCTGGCTCTGGGCGACGAACGCTCGGTCCAGGTTCACGGCAAGATCGACCGCATCGATCGTCATCGCGGCGACCACACCTGGGCCATCCTCGACTACAAGACCGGCGAGCAACGCCGCGCCCCGAGCGAGGTCCACTTCGCCAAGGGCCAGTGGGTTGATTTGCAGTTACCGCTGTATCGGTTATTGGCCGAACCGCATGGCGTCACGGGCGATGTCCAACTCGGGTACATCTCGATCCCGCGCGACAATGACCGGCTGGAGTGCTTACTCGCCGATTGGTCGGAGGAGGAGCTGCGCGAGGCGGAAGCGGTCGCACGATCGACCGCGAGTCGCATCCTGAACCGCGAATTCTGGCAAGTTCTCGACCGCCCCCCGATCTCTCCATCGGAGTTCGGACCGATCTGCCAGGACGGCGTGCTGGACCGGGAGGTGATCGTATGACTCCCGATGATGAGATTCTATTCGAAGATACCGCCCCGCTTGTCTCGGGTCGCAAGAGGAAGACTACTCAGTCCAAAGAGGCGAAACCCAA
>JAYSUV010000227.1:0-5041 GCA_043718945.1 Planctomycetota bacterium | reverse complement strand
TGGGGATCAGGGTCCGTGGGCTTCGCTCACGGCTATTTGCGATCGCCGCTTTCGCGGCTCGGAAGGTCGCTACGCGATTGCCTTCGATCTCAAGCGGGTCGGGTGGCACACCCTGAGTCTTCGAAGGGTGTGGCGCGTGCCGGAAGGCCACGGCATCGACAATCCCTCTGGACTGCGCCGCCATGCCTTTGAGATACTCCGATTGATGCCAGTTGTCTCCGTTGTGCTGAGTCAGTCGGTGAGGAGCGGATATGAGCGTTCGGCTATTGAGGTTTCTGTGTCTCGTCACGGCTCTCACGGCTGGGCACCTCTTCATGGGCAGCCTCACCGCCGCCGATGCGCTCCCTTCGGTCTCCATCACCGGCATCCCGCATGTGAAGCAGAAGCCCGACTTCTGTGGCGAGGCGTGCGCCGAGATGTGGCTGAGGAAGCGGAAGGCTACGGTGGATCAGGACTACGTGTTTGATCAATCGGGCCTCGACCCATTGCTGGCCCGCGGGTGTTACACGAAGGAGCTGGCGACGGCCCTCCGCAAGATGGGGTTCCAGGTCGGTCCGGTCTTCACGACGGTTCCCGTGGCTCAGGCCGAGGCTGGACTCGATAAGGCGTTCGCTCAACTGCATGCCGACTTAGTGAAGGGAATCCCGTCGATTGTCTGCACCCACTTCGACGACCAGCCGGGGACGACTGAGCATTTTCGGCTCGTGATCGGTTATGACCGGCAGGCCGATGAAATCCTCTATCATGACCCGGCCCTTGACAAGGGGGCTGACCTGCGAATGTCCCGTTCGATGCTCCTCCAGCTGTGGCCGCTCAAGTATGCCCCCGACAAGTGGACGCTGGTCCGGCTGCGGCTCGACTCCACCAAACTTCCGGCCGCGACCGCAGCAGCCAAGGGAGAGTTCACACCGGCGGACTACGCGCAGCACATCATGGAGCTGAAAGAGCGATTGCCGCATGCGGGGTTTGCGATCGTGATTCAAGAGCCATTCGTGGTGATCGGGGATGAGAAGCCCAAGGTCGTGACGGAACGCTCTGAGCAGACGGTCAAGTGGGCGGTTGACAAGCTGAAACGGGATTACTTTTCGAAAGACCCGACCGAGATCATCGACATCTGGTTGTTCCGCGATGCCCCCAGCTACGAGGAGTACACCGAGAAGCTGACGAAGGACAAGCCGGGGACACCGTTCGGGTTCTATTCACCGACGGACAAGGCCCTGTTCATGAACATCTCGACGGGCGGCGGGACGCTGGTGCATGAGATCGTGCATCCGTTTATCGCCTCGAACTTTCCCGACTGTCCGTCCTGGTTCAACGAGGGGCTGGCGTCGCTCTATGAGCAGTCGGCCGAGCGCGGGGGCAAGATTGTCGGCCTGACCAATTGGCGACTGGCGGGACTTCAGGAGGCCATCGGCGAGGCATCGGTGCCGACGTTTAAGGAACTGTGCAGTACCACGACGAACGAGTTCTACAACCGCGACAAAGGGACCAACTACTCTCAAGCCCGCTACCTGTGTTACTACCTGCAGGAGCGAGCCTTGCTGACCAAGTACTACAAAGACTTTAATAAGAATGTGGACACTGACCCCACCGGGTACGAGACGCTGAAGACCGTGCTGGATGAAGACGACATGGCCGACTTCCAGAAACGCTGGGAGGCAGAGGTCTTGAAGCTGGAGTTTCGGTAAGTCGCAGCAGTGTGGCAGTATCGCTGCGATCGACAAGCGAGGCCCTTCGCCAAACTTCTTCCGCATGCCACCTCACACAATACCGGTTCATCCGACTCTTGGGGGATGGGCGAGGTGCCTGAGTCTCTCGGAACACCCCTCCATGAAAGCGGTCGCTGCATTGGCCGTACGCCAGAGAGTCGATGGTGTCCTCGACATCCTCTTCCCCAGTCTCGCGAATTGCGATCTCACGCACAGTCGAGTCGCTCAACGAGAAAACGTGACTCGATCGAGTCACGGGGCGATTGATCGTTGCCAAAGCCATGGCCGAAGGACGGCAGAATTCTAACCGGCCTGTTAAAAACGTGGCATGGGCGTCTCGCCCATGCGTTTGCCAAGGGATTCACGGGCGGGACGCCCGTGCCACGGGACATTTTCAACAAGCCGTCACGAATTCTGCTACGCCTGGTCGCCGGGCTGCTGGGCGGGTTCAACCTTGAAGTATGGGCAGTTCTTGATCCGCAGCTTGTGCAGCCAGAACTCGGCCATGACCTGTAGGGTGGAGAAGCCGTACTTGATGCAGCGACGAAAGCTGATGCTGGAGGCTTCGTCGAAGTAACGGACCGGCACCGGAATGTCGCCGACCTTGAAGCCGAAGTGGACAGCCTGAGCCAGGAACTGGGTGTCGAAGGCGAAGTCGTTCGTGTTGAGATCAAAGGGAACCTTCTCCAGCACTTCGCGGCGATAAGCGCGGAAGCCACTGTGGAAGTCGCCGAGGTTCTGCCCCAGGGCAATGTTCTCGATCGTGGTCAGGATGCGGTTGGCCACATACTTCCAGACGGGCATGCCGCCCGCCAAGGCTTCCTGCCGCGTACGAACCCGTGATCCTAGGATCACGTCGCAGATGCCCAGACGCAGGAACTCGACCGCCGCTCCCACCACGCGACTATCATACTGATAGTCCGGATGAATCATGACGACATAGTCGGCACCGAGTTCCAGGGCCAGCTTATAGCAGGTCTTCTGGTTGCCGCCGTAGCCCTTGTTCTTCTCATGGACGATCACCTTCAGGCCCATGCGGCGGGCGAGATTGGCGGTCTTGTCGCGGCTGCAATCGTCGACCAGCACGATCTCGTCGACCACTCCCGGCGGGATGTCGGCCACTGTGCGTTCGAGTGTGGCAGCTGCGTTGTATGCAGGCATCACCGCGACCACCTTGCCACGGGCGGCGCGTTTGACGTTGGCCTGGAGTTCGTGGATATCGATCAAGGGACCGTCGAGTTCGAATTCGGCTTCGAGGAGTTGCATCACCGTTTCGGTGCAATCCAAGAAACGGTCGTTGGTTTTGGTCAGCGAACGGTCAACGGGGGAATTGGCAGCCACCATCTGTGTCTCTCCGAGTTCCAATCGTCATCGACAGGGCGATGACGGCATGGGGGTCAGAGAGAACCTAGCTCGGGTTTTGGCCCGGTGCGGGAAGTTTAGCGGGACGGTGAGTGAAAAACCTCTGGGTGGTGGGGAGCCGTCAGCGATCAGCCAGCAAGTGGAGCTTCTGGCTAACTGCTGAAAGCTGACAGCTTTCCTTAAAACCGATGCCCGGCCTGCGGCCCGTTCTTCGTTAAAGTCAGAATCTCCGGCCCCTCCTCGGTCATCAGAATCTGGTGTTCGAACTGAGCCGACAGCGACCGGTCCTTCGTCAGGACCGTCCAGCCGTCCGACAGCGGGCCGTCCGTGTCCTTGCCACCGTGGTTGACCATCGGCTCGATGGTGAAGCAGAGACCGGGAGTCAGGATGTCCTTGCGACTCTTGCGGTTGGGGACGTGCGGGATGCCGGGATCCTGATGGAACTTCCGACCGATGCCGTGTCCTTGAAAGTTCTCGACGATCCCCAGATCGTTCTGGCGACCAAAACGAGCAATCACCGTCCCGATATCCATCACGCAGCTGTACGGTTTGAGTACCTCAATTCCGATCCATAAGGCATCAAACGCCAGTTGAACCAGACGTTTGGCCTGCGGAGTGACATCCCCGACCAGGAATGTCTCGGAGGAGTCGCCGTACCACCCTTTGACAATCGTGGTGCAGTCAATGTTGACGATGTCTCCACTTCGGAGCGGCTTGTCATTGGGGATGCCGTGGCAGACGACCTCGTTGACGCTCGTGCAGATCGTCTTCGGATATCCCTGATACCCATAGCACGCGGGAATGTGCCCGTGGTCGCGCGTGTATTTTTCAGCTTGCGCATCGAGCTGGTTGGTCGTAACACCCTCGCGGACATGGTCTCGCAGAAAGTCCATCAGCTGGGCGTTAAACTGACCGGCGGCGCGCAAGCCGTCCCGCTCAGCTTCCGTCTTGTAGGTGGGAAGGCGAGTCCCTTGGGCAAAGGTCAACAGGCGACGCATAAAGGACTCCGCAGCGTTCACAATCTCACTGTCCAGTGAAACCAAGTGCCGCCGGGAACAAGAGGAATGGCGAGACAATAGTATTCTGGTGAGGAGACGCTGGGGATTCAATGACGCCGTACCGATCACCGTCGCTTTGTCATATCTGAGTGGGCCAGCGACCTGCCGCCGGTGGTGAGTGTGTTGACATGCACCGCCCCTGGCGGATTGCGAATCACTTCAGCATGTCAAAGCGGTTGAGCACCTTACCGTTGATCGGGTCGAGTTCCTCGATCTCGACCAGTCGCCATTCCTCGGCCTCGATTCGCCACTTGCCATTGAACCGGAATGGCTTATGCCCCAGGTTTCCCTGCGTGGCCATGCGGAGGGTGGCGTTTAAGCGAAAGTGGCTCGTGGCCGCTGTGTCGTTCGCCTGCGTCTGGATCTGGACATCGGTGATACGATAGTTCGCGTCGATGTCGACGGCATGCATGGCCAGCTTGGCCAGGACCACGAGCCCCAAGCTATTCGGACCCGTGGAAATGTATTTGAGAGTGCCGGGCTCATCATTCTGCTGAAACGCCTCGACGAGGGCCAGCAGATTTCCTTCGACCTGTTCACCCGGAGTGACAATCGCCCGCTCGATGAACCAGACTGCCAGCGCGAGAACAACGCACACTCCGACCGCGACCAGCCATTTGCCCCGCTGGGTCTGCAGGGCCACAAACAAGAACAGTGCCCCCACCAGCCCGAGAATCGCCAGCGGCGGCCAAGGTGTTTCCGTGAACCACATGGGAGTCTCCTCGTGTTGGGTGAATCGGCGTCCTCTGCGGAGGGATACGTTATCCAGTTGACATGTGTTGAGGGAAACCAGAATTCGCGGCATGAGAGAGACGCGGCATCGCCGCCACCAAATCCTCAGCAGCACAACCGGCAACGACAACTCGGCCAGGAGTGCCAAACGACGTGGGTGGCGGGGTCAGAAGGCTTTGC
>JAYSUV010000226.1:0-15129 GCA_043718945.1 Planctomycetota bacterium | reverse complement strand
ATCCAAGGTCTCTACATGGTCGATCGTAATTTACTTCGAGAATTCCCCTGCGATGACGCAGAACTCGAACTCTCGATGGGCATGGCTCTCCGCGAAATCGCCGAAGCCGAAGAACACGCTGACGAACTCTACGCCGAAGCCAGTTCGTTCGATGTCAATCAACTGGTCAAGGGGATCGTCCTTCGCATTGAAGGGGAAGAAGTCCTCGTCGATATTGGGTACAAGAGCGAAGGCATCGTGCATCTGTCCGAGTGGGGACCGGATGAAGTCGTGCCGAAGCCGGGCGAGACGATCGAAGTCCTGCTGGAAGAAGTGGAAGACGACTTCGGTCTGGTGCTGCTCTCCAAGCGGAAGGCCGACCGCGCCCGCGACTGGGTCTGGTTCGTGGCCAAGTACCACGAAAACGATCGCGTCGCTGGCACCGTCGTCCGCAAGATCAAGGGCGGTCTGCTGGTCAACATTGCTCGTGGTGAGGACTCCGGCCCCGGGGCTCAGGGCGTGAACCTGTTCCTCCCCGCCAGCCAGGTCGACATCCGTCGGCCTTCCGACATCGGCGACTTCATGGGTCGTCATGTTGAGTGTGTGATCCTCAAGATCGACGAAGTCCGCAAGAACGTCGTCGTCTCGCGCCGCAAGCTGATCGAAGATGTCCGTACGGACATGAAGAAGAAGCTGCTGGCCGAACTCGAAGTCAAGCAGATCCGCAAGGGCACAGTCAAGAACATCGCCGACTTCGGGGCGTTCGTCGACCTGGGCGGCATCGATGGCTTGCTGCACATCACCGACATGAGTTGGAGCCGCATCGGCCATCCGACCGAGATGGTCCGGATCGATGACGAAATCGAGGTCATGGTTCTGCACATCGACCGCGAGAAGGAAAAGATCGCGCTCGGTCTGAAGCAGAAGCTGCCTAGCCCGTGGGACGACATTGACAAGCGTTACCCAGTCGGGGCGCGGATCAAGGGCGAAGTGGTCAACGTGATGAGCTACGGAGCCTTCGTGAAGCTGGAAGACGGCATCGAAGGTCTGGTTCATATCAGCGAAATGTCTTGGACCAAGCGGGTCAGTCACCCGAGCGAATTGGTCAAGTCGGGTGATCCGGTCGACGTGGTCGTCCTTGGCATCAACACCGACAAGCAGGAAATCTCGCTGGGGATGAAGCAGACCCAGGCCAACCCGTGGGACAACGTGACCGCCAAGTACCCGATCGGCCAAGTGGTCACCGGGACGGTGCGGAACCTCACGAACTACGGAGCCTTCATCGAGCTGGAAGAGGGGGTCGATGGACTCCTGCACGTCAGCGACATGTCCTGGACCCGCAAGATCTCGCACGCCAGCGAAATGCTCAAGAAGGGCGACTCGATCACCTGCCAGGTGATCTCCGTCGACGAGCAACGCAAGCGGATCGCGCTGGGTCTCAAGCAGATGGATCAAGACCCGTGGTCGGGACCGATTCCAGAACGCTACGCCCCCGGCACGATCGTCAAGGGCAAGGTCACCAAGATCACCAATTTCGGGGTCTTCGTCGAACTCGAAGAGCAGCTCGAAGGCTTGCTCCACGTCTCCGAGCTGTCCGACCAGAAGGTCGCCAACCCGGAAGAAGTGGTCAAGGTCGGCGACACGATCGAGGTCAAGGTACTCCGCGTCGACAGTGCGGATCGCAAGATCGGCCTCTCCCGCAAGCTCGACGCCCCGATCGAAGAGTACAAGGCTCCCTCCGGACCGAAGGCGGAAGGCGGCGGTGCTGCTGGCATTCCGGCTGGACCTCGCGAACTGAAGGGCGGAATGGGCATCACAGCTGGCCCGCTCTTCAGCATGGGCCAAGACGGCGAAGCGGCACAGCCCGCTCCCGAGTCTGAGCCAACTCCAGCCGCCGAAGAAGAGAAGCCGGAGTAACTCCCGGTGGAGTCCGTGAATTCCGAAGCTGCGAGGGGGCCACTCCTCGCGGCTTTTTTGCAATCGCACATCATGTAGAACGGAACTCATTCCGTTCCTGTGTCGCGGAACACCCATCTCGGCCCAGCCCTTTCAGGGTGCAGAGGTCGCCTTGACGATGAGTGGTTTCTGGATGACCGCTGACTGCTTTCCCCTTTGGTACCGGCTGTGCCGCGCTAGGGAAATCTGTGTGATCTGTAGACCAATCCCTCTTGGAGCGAGCCTCTTTAGGGAGGTGAAAGTGTCCACAGATTGACGCAGATTTCAGAAGATTGGCTGCGGTCGCTGCGACTCAGGTTGAGGGGGCATCGCGGGGAGTGGCTTGCCCGGAGAGTCCCGCGATTCTCCCGTGAGTTGTGGCGGGGGAACCTCAATGGCTCACCAATCTTGCCACTCCCGACTCCCGACTCACCAAGTCACCAGCATCCCCACTGAAAGCCCGTGCAGTATGAGTCGATCTCGATTCCGCACGGAGTAGCTCCGGCCACCGAGTACGTCAGTGGTCAAGCCTTGCAACTGGGCGGATGCCAGGGCGACATTCGCGACATACAGAGCCTCGTACCCCGCGGTCAGAGAGACGTAATCCGTGACGGGGACCGCAGCCTTGAGGCCCAGTGAACCCCCGACAGCCACTCCGTTTTGGCTCCCCGAGAACGTCCGTTGGTAGACGGAATCATCGTTCACGCTCCCAATCAGGAATTCACCGACACTCCCCTGAGAATAGTTGTGGTAGAGCCCGAATCGCCCGAGAACTTCGAGAGTCATGAGTCTCTCTGAGGCGAGCTGATAGCCGGTGCTGACTTGGACCCCGTTGAGGATGTTCTGCGAACGTGAGTTGTAGTAGAGCCGGAGAGTATCAGGTGCAATCCCGACCCCGCCCACATCAAACGCGTTATACCCGTTCGCCGCTCCTGACCGCAGGGAATACCCAGCCCCGACGATCGCTCCATGCGACAAGGCGTCATTGGCCACGTTCCCCGGATCACCGGCCACATCACCCGTCGCGGTATCCAAGGCATCGAAGATCCCCGTAATACCCACCGCATTGTTTTCGTTCAACCGCATCTGACGCCAACCGACGGAGAAACGCCAAGGATAACGTGTCGGGTTCGAACCGATATTGATCTGGTAATCTTGAAACCGCGACGATTCATTGACGAAGTATGTCGCCCCCGCTTGCAGACGCTCGCTCTCCAAATCCTCATCAATCGGTGTCGTCGCAGCTGTGTAGAGAGAGTTTGTAAACGCGAGTGTGTTCGCTGTTCCTCCGGGGAACACAACCGGGTTCGCGGCGGTGTCGTCAAAGGCTAAAGCTCTGGCCAAGGTGCCCGAGGAGCTGGAACTCCAACCATCAATCTGTGACCCGATGAACTCCACGTCATAGTTGCCGAAGGAGCCACCCAGAATGAAGCGATAACCCGGCTCGAAATCGGATGACCCACTGTTGGAGAACGCTCCGGGGCCATTCACGATCTGCGTGCTGCCGGAGTTGCTCCGGCTCATGAAGAGGGCCTCGGTCGAGAACCGGAACTGGGCCTGAGCCGGAATCGTCAGTCCCAAGACTCCGCAGCACAGAGCCAGAATCTGCAAGGTTCGCCGCAGCATGTTCTCTCCCCCCAAGCCTTCGCTCCGCGGTTGATGGCGGAGACACGCATTTCCTGCCGATCGGTCATCGACCGAGTGTGCCGATTGAGCGACCTTGGCATGGTTACTCCGTGTTGAGATCGACATCTGTGCCGAAGATTTCGAGAAAATGCGATTTAAGGGACACACGGATCGTCACTTATCCAACGGTTGGACCGGTCCCGTAAGCTGGGAGGTTTTGGGAAGTGTGAAAAAACATGCGGGTGCAGGATCGAATCGCCCCCATGCACGACGCCTCAATTCACCAACCCGACGCGTCAGCGAGGGCATACGTCTCTCGGCGGTCGAATCGCTCAATCCGCCGCCCCGTCAGTCGGCCAGACTCGCGGAGAGGGCGCGGCTGGGCACGCTCCCTCGCTGACGCTTCGGGTTAGTGACGTTGAATCTCGCTTCGTGATTTCGACCGCTCGATCTGCCAAGCCACCAGCCCGGGTAGCACCGGCAGGAACCCGATCAGTGAGAGCCAACCTGCCCACTTCACACTGCTATAGAGCATGTAACCACTCGTCGCCATGAACAGCAGTGGGGTCAGCGGATAGAGCGGGGTGCGGAACGGCCGCGGCGTATGAGGCTCGCGGATTCGCAAGACGATCTGAGCGGCCCCTGTCAGTAGGAAGAAGACCCAGAACAACGGGGCCGTCGCGGTCAGCAGCGTGTCGAACCCACCGCCGAATTTGCCCCACTCGATCCCCTGGCTCACTCCGATCAGCTGGAGCAGGCGTTCGACGTATTCATGTCCGGTCCCGGTCTCAACGGCACAGACCAGTAGAAACGTGTTGAGCCCCACCAGCAGCACGCCGCGCGTCGGGGCACCTCGGGGGGACCAATACCGAAACCAGCGCAGCGAGGTGTACCGCTCTCCCATCGCCACCGTCAGACGGGTGCCGCCAAAGATCGTCCCGTGCATCGCCCCCAGGGCCGAGATCATCAACAGCCCCGTGACCAGGAAACCTCCCCCGGCTCCGAATGCCTTCATCACCACATTGCGAGCTGGAATATCCGCTCTTCGCAGTTCATCAATCCCCAGCGTCGCATACGCCAGATTCACCGCGAGGTACACTAGCAGTACCGCCAGGACCCCTCCGGCCAAGGCGCGCGGCAGGTTCCGCTGCGGCTCCTTCAGCTCAGCTGCGATGTAGACCGCATCGTTCCAGCCGCCGAAAGCGTAGAGGATAAACACCAGTGCCAGCCCCGGATTCGGCCAACTGCCGGGAGCGAGCGGAGCCGACATCGCGGGCCAGTTCCCCTTCGCCGCAATGAACAGACCCGCCAGCACCACAATCACAAATCCGACCAGTTTGGCCCCGGTCAGAGTATTCTGCGCCCGCCGTCCCGACTGCACTCCGGTCAGGTTAATCGCCGTCATCACCGCCACAGCTGCCAGCGCAATCCACGGGCTCAGGCTCTTGTCGAACTCCCCCGTTTGGATCACATAGTCCTGAAAGGCGAACGACATAATTCCGACGTTGGCTGGAATGATGACCATGATCCGGCACCACCCCAGCAGATACCCCAGCCAGTCGCCAAACCCGCGGCTGAGGTACGTCACATCCCCGCCCCGCTCCGGCCAGGCGGCGGCTAGCTCAGCAAAACACAACGCCCCAATCAGCGACAGCACCCCGCCAATCACCCACAGCAGCAGTGTCGACCCGACCCCCGGCATGTTCGAGAAGATCATCGACGGCATGCGAAAGATCGTTGTCCCGACGACCACACCCAGAATGAGGCTCACCACATCCCACAGGCTGAGCACGCGGCGGGACTCGGGTTGCGGTGTGTCCTGGTTCATCAGGGATCTCTCGGGGAAAGCTGGGTCTTGACAGATCGATTCTGGCAAGCGGCTCGGACTATACCGGACCGACATCTCAGCGGCGACCGCCGCGCAGCCCCAGCAGTATGCCGCCGAGAATCCCGGTGAACAGTCCCAGCATGTGGCACGTCATGCTCACCTTCGGCGTCAGCATGTCGCACACGCCCTGAAGGACAATGAACGAAAAGGCCGATCCGAACTGGCCCCGCACCAGTGGAGTCCCCTTCGACAACCGTCCGACCAGCAACACGCCCCACAACCCGCCGAGCAGTCCCATGATCCCGCCGCTGGCCCCCGCGAACACAGCTGTCTCGCCCGGATCGAGAAACGTCAGCCACGGCAACAGGCATCCCGACACCATCACGCAGGCCATATAGTGAACCAACATCCAGACTGGCCCGCTGGCCCGCTCGAACATCCGCCCCAGAAACAAGAGCCCCAGCAGATTGAGCGACAGGTGAATCGGACCGAAGTGCAGGAAGCCCGAGGCGAGAACGCGCTGAGCGAGTGCCTTCCACTCCAGTGCCTCGCCCTCGAGCGGCAACTCCAGTGCCCCCAGTCCGACAAGGTTGTCGACATCTTCGCTCCCGCCGGGAATCTGGCGCAGGTACATGATGGCGATGGCCAGACTCAGCAGCAGCGTAATGACTGGCCAGCGACGACCGCGCCCTGACAGGACAGCGTAATGCGCATCGTGAGCGATGGCTGACCGCACGCCGCTGAGTTCCAGTCGCCCCCGACTTCGCACTGCGTCGTCGGGAGGGCCAACAGCGGGGAGGCCCAGTCGACGCTCAATCATCGGTCGAAGTGCCGGGCTGGAGCGCGGCAATAGCTTCGTCAGCCGTTGCTGAGCGCGCACGGTCTCCCCGCTGGCTTGCTCGGCCACTGCCAGCCAGAACTCGCGGGTCTCTTTCGCAATCAGATGGCCACTGCACAGAAACAGGTTCTGAATCGTGTTCAGATCACCCAGTACAGCGAACACTCGCAGAGACAACGCGGCGTTCTGTTCGGGTGAGAAATGGCTCTGACCGATGAGCAGGCTGGCTCGGTGGAGTTCCTCCCACGCCCCACGTTCGGCGAGAGCCTGCACCTTACCAGCGATTAAGCTGGCATCGGTCAGCCCCTGATTGGAGAGTGAGTCGAGCTGATGCTCAAACGCGGGCCAGTCGCCGGACATCTGAGCTTCGGTGACCAAGCAGAGATTCCGCAGGCTGCTGTCGTGGAATCCAGACTGTTCCGCGAGTTGTATACCGGTCGCTATCTCGCCCCGCTGGAGGTGACTGAGAACCTGGACCATCCGTCGCAAGCGCCGCACGGATGCCGTCGGTTGCAAGAGAGCGAGTATGACTGAGGTCCATCGCGCCAGCCCCAGTTGTCGCTGCTGCAACAACTGGTATGACCAATGCTGTAGCCACATCGGCACGAGGATCAGCAAGGCCCACGGGCCCACGGTGTACCACCCGGCGCGGTCTGGCCACCACCACCAAGTTCCGCCGAGAAGAGCCAGCATGGCCGTCGTCTTGATCACCCACACGCGGGCGGGTTGCATGGTCAGTAGCCACACACAGTTCACCAGCACGAGCGTGATAAACAGGTCGTTCACGTCCATGCGCGGGCCTTGCCAGGCCGGTGCCGCCGCAGAGTTCGACCCGGCGATCCGGTGGGCGTCAGCCGAGTGGCCACGATTTGATCAACCCGACGCGTCAGTGAGGGGGAGCGTAAGCGACTTTTCCCCGTGCGTCCCTCGCTGACGCGTCGGGTGAGTAAGGTAAATTCAGCATCATTGGGAATCAGCCCCCAGAGATATTGGCTCGCTGACTCCGCAAGACAATCCAGGGCCTCACGGCCTCCGGCTCGCCTCGATCCTCCCCGCCACGAAATCTGGTTGACGGCTGATGGCTGACCGCTGATGGCTCTCTGCACGCTCACTCGTAATCCCACTTCAACTCCCACGGGTCTTTCGTCTGCTTCTGCCAGTCGTGCAGCTGGGCTTGCAACTGTTTCAGGCGGTCGGCATGGGCGGGATTGTCGGCGAGGTTGGTCGTCTCCCACGGGTCGTGTTTGAGGTCGTACAGTTCGAACCGCGGACGATGCAGGTACGAGTCGACGGTCTTGCGACCATAGTTCGTCAATCCCTGCTTGAGTACCGCTTGCCACGTCGGCGAGGCTTGCAGGTCGCTCGCAAACGGGTACGGCAGCTGATGCGCGATATTGAAGATCAGTTTGAAGTCCCCGTCGATCAGCACCCGCATGGGGTAGTACATCGTGACTTCGTGGAACGTGTGCGAGGCGTGCAGCGTGTCCCACCCCTCGGGGTGCGGCTGGGTCATCGCGGTGACGAACGACCGGCCGTGAAAGGTCACCGGCTGAACGGGTCGAGCTTTCGGGCGCGGGCCTTCCGGGTTGTCATCGTTCGCACCGGGCTGGATCGGCGGCTGGGGTGCGGGAGTGACTTGGCAGAAGTCGAGGATCGACGGAGTGATGTCGGTCCACGCGACCCGGGCGTCACACGTTGTGCCCTGTTCCTTCGCCAAAGGATTACGCACGAGCAATGGCAGCTGCATGCCGGGCTGGTGGAGGTTGGTCTTGGCACCAGGGAAGGGAGGTCCATTGTCGGAGAGGAAGAGGACCAGCGTGTCCTGGGCCCGGCCGCTGGTGTCGAGGTAATCGAGCAGCTTGACGATCCCTTGGTCGAAGCGGTTGATCGCCTGGTAATACTCGGCCAGTTCGGCCCGTACTTCGGGGAGGTCGGGCAGCCACGGCGGGATGACGATCGACTGCGGGTCGAACGCGACCGACTCGCAGCCGGGGTAGGCAGGCTTCCCCTGCTCATTGGTGTTCCCGAACCCGCCGGGACCGCCGCCGCGATGCGGGTCGCTGGAGCAGTAGTAGAGGAAGAACGGCTTGTCGGTCGTCTCGCTCATCCACTGGATGGCATTGTCGGCCATCTTCGCGGAGTTGCGGGCTCCCTGAATCCCGTCGTTGCGGTAGTTCTCGAAGTGATACACCGACTCCGGAGCGAGGTGGTACTTGCCGATTGAGCAGGTCGCGTACCCCGCCTTGGCCAGCATGACGGGCAGACTTGGCACCGAGGAATACGTGGAGAAGTGATGCGTGTCATGGGCATGTCCGTAGTGCCCCGTCGAGTGATTGTGTAGGCCGGTCATCAGCACCGAGCGACTGGCACTGCAACTGGCCGTCGTGCAGTGGGCGCGTGTGAAGCGCGTCCCCGTAGCGGCCAGCCGATCCAGTCCCGGGGTCTTCGCCTCCTTGTCCCCATAGGCCCTGATCTGGAACCCGAGGTCATCCGCCACGATCAGGATGACGTTCCGCCGAGCGGGGGTGTTCTCGGCGCCGTCGATGTTTGTAGCCGTCAGTCCAACAGCAAACAACACAAGTAGCGTGGGCTTTAGCCCACGCATCCCGTAAGTGAACCGTCTCGCGTGGGCTAAAGCCCACGCTACGAAGAGCCTCGACGCAACAACAGGAAGGACTTGTCTCATGTTTCGCTCCCTCTGGCTGACTGCTGAAAGCTGATCGCTGACTGCTACTTCAACTTGTAGCACATCAGCTGATCCATATCCCGCAGGAACAGGCAGCCGTTCGCCACGACCGGGTGCGGCCAGGCGGGCTTGTCGCTGCGGGAGGGTTCGAAGCGACCGGTCTCTTCATAGCCGGTCGGCGTGGCCTTCACGAGGGCGACCGGGCCTTGCTCGCTCCGCAGAATGAGTTGACCATCGGCGTAGACGATCGCCCCTTTGCCGACCGAGCGGTCCTGCCACTTGACGCTGCCGGTCTTCAGTTCCAGGCATTTCAGCACCGCTTCGTCGAATCCATACAAGTGCCCGTCCAGGACGACCATCCCGCCGTGGTGGTTCTTCATGTCCTTGGTGCTGTAGACCTCGGTGGCATTGATCTTGCCACGCGAGCCGGACATCTTGATTAAGGTGCCGCCGGTGCCGTACCCCGAGGCCGCGAAGATCGAGTCCCCCTCGAACACAGGCGAGGAGCAGTTGGCCGTTCCATTGGCCGGTGAGGCATTGCCCCAGAGCAGATTGCCGGTCTTGGCGTCGACGGCAATCACTCCCGTATGCACGAAGTTGACATAGATCCGCGTGCCGCCGAACTCAATCGGGAGGATCGACGAGTACCCGGTTTGCGGGTCGCCGGGAACGGTCGTCTTCCACTTGAGTTTGCCGCTGTTCTTATCGAGCGACACCATCGCTGCCCCCTTGCCGCCGGGCGTGCAGACGAGGTTCGGTCCATCGATCAGCACCGACTCGCTGATCCCCCAAGTGATGTTATTGGCACCGAACTCCTTGAGGATATTCCCGCCCCAGACCTTCTTGCCAGAGGCGAGTTCCAAACAGGCCAGATCGCCGTTGCCGCCGAGAACGTACACCTTGTCCCCATCAATCGTCGGTGTCCCGCGCGGACCGTTCCCCATGTTCTCGCGGTAGGCACTTCCCGTCGGCGTGGCCCACAGTTCCTTGCCAGTTTCGGCGTTGAGGCAAATCGTGGTCTCCGCATTACCCCGGTTCCCCATCGTCAGGAGTTTGTCACCTGACAAGGCGACCGACGAGTACCCCTCCCCCATCCCCGAGACAGTCCACTTCAATTCCGGTCCGCCCGACGGCCACGTCTTCAGCAGCCCCGTTTCTGGCGAAACATTGTCCCGGTTCGGCCCGCCGTATTGGTGCCAGCCGGTGTTGGCTGTGGCTCCCGCCGACTTCGCCCCACCGGTGCGAGGTGCGGCCCCCGCGACCGACTTGGCGACGATCTTGGTGACCTTACCGGCTGTGGTGGTCGTGACGGTGACGCGCTGCCCTTCGGCGAGGTCGGCCAACGCGGCCTTCTTGCCATCGAGGGTGATGTTCGTCTTCTCGTCGGTGATGAACTCCTGCCCCTTCTTCGAGGCGGCGTCTACGGTGATCGCGCCGGTATCGGCATCGACCGAAGCGACGACGCCCGCCACAGTGGCCGCTTGGGCGATTACGCTCCAGGACAGAACCACCACCAGAACCACAGTACCCACAATTCGTTGCCACATGATGAGAGTCCTTCCAGTTAGCGAAACCACCAAAGAGTAGGACGGGCCCATTGGCCCGTCCCCGATCGACTTGCTGACGCCATGCCACCCGGCATGGGCTGCGATTGGATGTGTTCCAAGGACGGACGGGCCAATGGGCCCGTCCTACGTTGGACTACTCTCGCCACCCGTGGGCGTTCCGTACGTCGATCATCGTCGACAGAATGTCGTTCCAGGTCTGCGGGTTGTTCATGACCGAGTTCGGGAACATGCAGCCGTCCCAGCAGATGTGCCGGTAACGCATGTGCGGCATGCCGCCTTCGCCTTCGCGGAGCCAAGAGCCCGCCCGCTTGACGATGTCGAGCTTGCCGTTCGGGTCCTTCGCCTGGCAGTGGCGACCGGTCTTGTCGTGGCTGCCGGAACCGTGAACCGTGCCGTCGTTCTGTGCGACATGGAAGTCGGTCGTCCAGGGCCGCAGCGTATCGGTCAGCTTCATGTAGGCTTCGTCGAAGGCGGCTTCGTCCTTCCAGTCGAACCCTTCCGGCAACAGCCGATGCTCGGGAGCATTGTACCCCAGGAGGTACAGCAACGTGTGAGCCATATCGGCTTGGAAGCCGAGCGTCTCGGGGCGGTCGACGCGCTCCAGCAGATCGACCATCGTGATCCACGACTGCATTCCGCCCCAGCAAATCTCCCCTTCGGCGGCCAGCTTCTCGCCAAAGTCTTCCGCAATCTCACAGGCCATCCACAGCGTCTCAGCGATCTTGCGCTGGTTGCCAATTGGGTCCTTGAGAAAATCGGAAGGCCCGCAGGCGGTGTCGATGCGGACGATCCCGTAGGGGCGAACCCCCATCTCACGCAGAGTCATGGCGATCTGGCAGCCCTTTTCGACTTGGGTCAGGAAGTTCTTGCGGCCTTCCCCCTCATCCAGTGCTGGACCACCTCCAGTCCCTTGCCAGACCGGAGCTACGACCGAGCCGATGGTCAGATTACGTTTCGAAGCCTTCTCGGCCAACCGCTTCAGATCATCCTCAGTGGCATCGATCGAGATGTGCGGGTCATACAGAAAGAGGTCGAAACCATCGAACTTGACGCCATTCACCTCGGCCTTGGCGGTGTGGTCGAGCATCGTGTCGAGATCGATAAACGGCTCCGCACCGGGCGAGCCTTTGCCGACGACGCCGGGCCAGGCGGCATTGTGAAGCTTGGGGTAGTTGTTGACTTTCATGGCTGCACCTTCAGCGGAGAACTCGACGCGGAGAACTCATTGGGCCTAGATTTTCGACACCGGTCACCCGGACAACCCGAACCGCGAGTCCGGGGACGGTGGCACTGTACCGAAGTTCCCCGCTGACGACAAAGCACCACACGAGCCGATCAGTACGACAACTGTCGCCGTGGACATCGAAGTCTTGGGGGAATGCCAGACAGACATGTTTCATGGAGGAAAGCCTCGTCCGCGGGATCTCATGTCGGCCAGGCGGCTATCCCCCAACATCGGCGGAGAGGATCAGCACCCGGTCGTCCGGTTGGATCGTCTCGGTGAGGTCGATCGTGAAGCGACGCTCGTTGACGCACACAATCAGACCACGAGGCAGGAACTCTCCGGGGAGACAGTGTTTCGAAAACGCTGGATATCGGGTTCCGAGGTCGCGTAGCAGCTGTTCCAGAGTTGCTCCGGCACAGTCGATTTTCTCGACGCCCGCATATCGCCGGGCGAGTCCGAGGAGTTCAATGTGTGGCATGGAGCAATGCTCCGCTGATGTCTCGTGGTGAGCATCTGGATTGAGAGGGGTTGCTGGGAATTCTTTGCGTCGACCGAGTTAGGCGACTCATTCTCCAAGCAGATGGTGGCTCTCATTGAGACTTCACGCGTCGTGGAATGAGACATTCTGGCGAGCCCCCGGCGTGAGCCGGGGTGTTCGAGCCAGCCAGCGTCGCGTCGTGATCGAACTTGGACCCGATGAGACCGCATCGCAACAGTCGACTTGAGCCAGCGTAAGTTCCCTCGCCGGAACCCCCCGGCTCACGCGGGGGGTTCGCCGGAACTCCGAGAGCGAACGCTTTGGACTCGTCGAAACGCTTGACTCGGCACCGCGCGAGGTATCGGCCAGCTCAATGGCACACAGCCGGGACAATAGATCCCGGCTGTGTGCGTGTGTCTTGCGTTCTGGTGAACGCAATTCATGACCATCAAGGCTTGCGGTTACTCGTCCCGCAGTTCGTCACCGGCTTGCGACAGAATCTGAGAGGCGACGTGAGCTGGGCTGTAACCCGTGGGCAGTTTGACCATGGGTTTCAGGGCGATAGTACACAGCCGCTGCACGCTCTTGATCGGAACGCTAACGCCCCGCACGCCAACCAGGACGATCGCTGGATCGACTTCGTCCAATTCTTCTTCCAGGCGGTCGAGCGACTCATCATCCCGCATGGCGACCCAGGTCAGTTCCTTGAGGCCAAACCCATCGATGAGAGCTTCGGCGACATCCGCCCGGCGTTCACCACCAGCGAAGACGACGTGGCGTCCCTTCAAGAGCTTGCGCACTTCCAGAACATCCGGCTCGGGCCACGACTCGTCGTCAGCTGCGGCCTCTTCATCGTCGCCGCCGAAGTCGTCGTCGTCTTCGGCTTCTGGTTCCGGCTCGACGACTGCGGCACGGCGCCGCGTCGTGGTGGCTGGAGCGCGGCGTGTCGAACGCACGGGAGGGGCCACTTCCGCTTCCGCCTCATCGTCATCGTCATCCGATGAATCATCGTCGTCGAGGTCGTCGAGGTCGTCGTCGGTGTCATCTGCTTCGTCATCGCTGGTGGAGTCCTTCGAGTCGCTTTCCGCGACTTCCTCTTCGGTGAAGCCACCCGCATCGGAGCGGCGTTCGATCTCTTCTAAGACTCGCTCGAAGCCCGGATGGTCTTCGATGATCGGAGCCGAGTCGAGAACTCCCTCAAACAGGTTGTACAGCTCGCGACTCGTCGGAGCGACGCCCAGCTTGAGTAGGCTTTCGACGCTCTCGGCGATTTCACGCCACTGCTCGTCTCCTTCGTCTTCGTTCTTGAGATTCTTGATCTCGGTGACATGTCCATGGAGCTTCACAAACAGCCGGGCCCGCTCCTGATTGCGCTCTTCGCTGTTCAGGCTTTCGGACTCCAATCCACCAATGCGAGACTGCAGATCGGCCCAGCGACCGGGCTCGGCAGGATCGTCCAGACGCATATGCCGCTTGATCAGAATGTGCTCGCGAGCAGCCACCCCACGCAGCCAGCGGAAGACCGCGTTCTGGTCGAAGTCCCAGTAGTCGTTGACTTGCGAGACACCCATCCGGACAGCGGACTGTGCTTCGGCGAGCAGATCCAGAGCCTGCTCAAACACAATCCGGTCCCGGCCTTCATCAGCGAGCAGCCGACGTGCCAACGAGGTCGCAGCTGCCATGTTCTCGAAACACTCGGCGAGGTCTTCGAGCAGGCGGGTATTCTCCGGCGGACGCCACTGGGACGACAGCATCCACAAGTAGCAGTCCGGAAGTTCCTTGGCCCGGCGGATCAGTTCGCGATCGACCGGAGAGATTTCGGTCTGGTAGTCAGCCCGCTTGGCCAGAAGTCCTTGACGATCAATCGCCCAGAGCAGCGACTCGCGTTTCAGGCGGCACCGCGTTTCGATCATCGGCAGATCTTCGTCGGTGACCGGCATCGCGCCGCTGCGTCCCGGTGTCCGTCCCCCCAGGGTGGAGGGGACATCGGATTCTTCGCGGGTGAATTCACGAGGACGGATCGCTGGAGCGATTTCCGATTCCCGTGGCTCAGAACGCGTAATCGTTCCGCGAATCGGCGGTCCCCCCTTAGTCACTTCCAGAAGACAGGCCGCCAAGGCCCGCAATTCGGACTTGAGCTCCATGTCTTCCTGAGAGTCGCGCACTAACTTTTCAGTCAGCTTTGAGAGCAATCGATTCAGTTCAAACTGCATTCGGATCTACCTGTCGGGCCCATCAAGAAAATGAAATCACTGCACTGGTCGGGGGAGGCGAAGTCTTGCGGAATACGGTCAATAGTTGACGCAACCCGTTACACTATCCGTTCCTGTGTTTCTCGGACTGTCGGGAAGCAAGATCACATGACCTCGCCGTAAATCAAGAACTCGCCGCTCCCTCCGTGGGAAGTGATCCACAACTTTACGAACTATAGACGAGGCTGGAACGACTTGCACCTGACTCGGCAGAAAAAAATGGGAGTCGGGCGAAGTGGAGGTCTATCATTTCCGTTCCTCGTCCCGACTTCCCATTCCCTCCGTGTGTGAATCAGGTCTGTAGACAGTGGCATCTCTCTGCCCCCTCTCCCCCACTATCGATGTGGCTTTTGGAGGGGCCACACGTCACGCTCCAAGCCCCTCACCCCGGCCCCTAGGCTGATGAAAACTTGGTCTTGACGGAGTGTTTGCGGTCTGGTTGATGGGGTCGGTTTTGTTTCGTGGGAGAGTGGGGTGGGGGCGTCAGGGAGGGCGTGGTCATGGCGGTATTGGCATTGGCATTGGCAGTGACAGTGGCAGGGGTGGGGACGAGGGGCGTGCATCTCTCAGTCCGTGGCGAGTCTTGGTCCGGAGTTTCCGGTGGAGTCGGGACCAGTGGAAGGCCAAGACGGGCAGGATGAAGGGGGCGATCATGCGGCGGAACTGGTCGGGGGGATCGCGCGGTTCCGACAAGACCATCTCTCAACTCGCGCG
>JAYSUV010000225.1:0-1868 GCA_043718945.1 Planctomycetota bacterium | reverse complement strand
CAGCAGCTGCGTAACCGAAACCACATGTGACTCGCTCACTCCTCAAGCGACGGTGCGAAGCCGCGCCCCCGCGAAAGAGACGGGGTTAACAGTTACATTCGCACGACCGCCGCAGCTGCGGCATTATTACACAAGTTAAAGCCCCGCCAGATCAGCTTCACCAGCGCGTGCCACTACGTCGTGGCCGCGTGGCCCCACTGGTCCGATACCACCTCGCGCGACGCACAAGCCACCGCCGCGTGCCACCAACTTCTCAAACATCTCGCGAACTGCGAAGTCGCCGACCGCCCCGATCGCATCGAACCCCGCGTCCTCAAACGCCGCCGCCACGACTACCCCCTGATGCAAGAACCCCGCCAAGTGCTGCGAGACCGACTCCTCGCGGGCAACGACAAAGACTGACAGAAGTTAGGACGGCGACAGTGCCATTCGGGGCAGTAACCATTACTTGAAGGTGACTCCGCACAGTAAACTGCATTGCGAGTATCGGTCGTCAGCACACCACTGACAACGGGAGATGGACGATGACTCAATCGGTGTTGGTCGAGATGGACCTTCCCAAGGACTGGCGGACGTTTCGTCTGCCACCGGCCTTGAATGATCGGCTGCAGGATTTGCTTGACCGCCAGGACCAAGACGGTAAGCTCACGCCGCGCGAACGGCGCGAGGCGTTGGCACTCACGGAACTCGTCGATTTGCTCTCTCTGATGAGATTGCGGTCCCGTGTGGCAAAGAAATGATCCCTCGCATTCCCACACCACTGGGGGATTTGGTGAGGCGGCGGGCTCTCGGACTGTGCGAATACTGCCGGTTGCCACAGTCGTCTCAGGAAGCCACATTTCACATTGACCACATCCAATCGCACTCAGCGGATGGACCCACCGTCGCCGAGAACTTGGCCTTGGCGTGTGTGACTTGTTCCTTGCGCAAAGCCGCGAGAACGAAAGTCCGAGATGCCGTCACAGGTCAACTCGTCCCGCTGTTTCATCCCCGCCGCGATCACTGGAGCCATCATTTCCGCTTGACGCGTGGCGGAAAGATTGCTGGCCGCACGCCAATCGGGCGAGCCACAGCCGCCGCGCTCGCGCATGAATCGCCCCGCGATCATCGCGATCCGCCAGACATTGGCCAAGTTGGGGGAGTTCCCACAGGGATCTACGGAATAGGTACAGCGGAACCGCCTCCAAGCCCAAGGGGGGAAGGAGGTGAGTCTGAACCGATCACGCGCCACACCATCTCCGCCAGCCGTTGATGGCCCAGTTGAGTCAAATGCAAGGTATCCACGGTCGCTCCTGGGGACGCGAGTACGTCGACCAGCAGCCGTTTCGGCACGAGCGTGCAATCATATTTCCTGGCGAGGCGGCGCTGGACGACTCCCCATGGGTTCTTGCCCGGCAGAACCGGCAACTCCAGCATGATGACGGTTCGCTGGTGGTCGTGCAGGTAGGCCAGTATACCATCGAGATCGTGTTCGAACTCCGCGCACGATCGACCTCCCAGTAAATTATTCCCCCCCAGTTCGACGATGACCAGCCCCGGGAAATGGTCCGTTGACTTGATCTGTCGCAGAGCATCTTTCGTCGTCGCCCCCGCCTCGGAGAGGTTGTGAACTTTCAAACGATGAGAGTCACGCAGTTGAAGCGGCCAGGGAGTGCCTTCCTCTTCACCAAGTCCGGCGGAGAGGGAGTCACCCATCACGACAATCGACCGGTCATCCCCCAGAGCGACCGTGGGGCACATGGTCCAGGGGATTTCAGCGGCAACCAGCAGGGCCGAGATTCCGAGGGGGAGGACCAGACTCACCCACCGAGGCAGGCGGTCCGTGGCCCACCACTCCCGCACTGACCAACACCCCAGCGAGGCGATCA
>JAYSUV010000224.1:0-1869 GCA_043718945.1 Planctomycetota bacterium | reverse complement strand
CAGTGCTGTGAACATGATAGCGATCCTCGTGGGGCACGTTTCCTACGTGCCCGTGCCTGCGCGGCGTCTCTGACTGTCGCTCCGCGACTGAGATTTCGCCCGCCAGATGACCCCTGCGGGCCTCGTGGGAGACGTGTTTCGGCAGGCGAAATGCGAGTCGCGGAGCGACATCGCCTACACTCCAGTCATGTTCACAGCACAGGGACGAGGCTCATCCCCAAATCTAGGCTTGACCGGGCAGTAGTTACTCCCCTCGGGCTGACAGCTGATACCTGAACGCTTTCCGATTTCTCCGCCCTTCTCCGCCTGCTTTTCCTCACCGAGTTGCATCTGCCGCCAAACTCCGGACAATACAGGGTCCGGGTTTCGAGGCGAGGTGAGTGATGTCAGTTCCAAAAGTGGTGATCGTCGGGCGTCCGAATGTGGGCAAAAGCTCGATTCTGAACTGGCAAGCGGGCCGGCTCGTCTCCGTGGTGGACCCCACAGCTGGGGTGACGCGCGACCGCGTGGGCCACCTGATGTTCGTGGGCGAGCGCTATTTTGAGATGGTCGACACCGGCGGAATCGGGATTGTGGATTCGGACGACCTGTCCGAGGACATCGAACGCCAGATTCAGGTCGCCATCGATCAGGCGACCATCATTCTGTTCGTCGTCGATGGGATCACTGGCGTCACGCCGCTCGACCGCGTCGTCTCGGAACGCTTGCGGAAGGTGAACAAGCCGAAGTTGATCGTCATCAACAAGTGCGACTCGACCAAGACGGATGCCGAGATTCACGAGTTCCACGGCCTCGCCGAGGCGGAGTTGCTGCAGACCAGCGTGAAGGCCAATCGCGGTCGCGACGCCTTGATGGAGACGATCATCGACCTGCTGCCGCCCGCAGCTGAGGGCGAAAACGCCGAGGGGCAGTCGCTGGCCGAGGAGCCGGAACTGAAGATGGCGATCGTCGGACGGCGGAACGTCGGTAAGAGTACGTTCATCAACGCCCTCGCCGAGACCGAGCGGATGATCGTCAGCGAGATCGCGGGCACGACGCGCGACAGCGTTGACGTGCGGTTCGAACTCGACGGCAAGTCGTTCGTGGCCATCGACACGCCGGGTGTCCGTAAGCGGAAGAGCCTGGCCAATGATATCGAGTTCTACGGACTGGTCCGCGCTCAGAAGAGCATCCGCCGGGCCGATGTCGTGCTGTTCATGTTTGACGCGACCCAGACGATTTCCCAGGTCGATAAGAAGCTGATGGAGGAGATTCAGGACAACTCCAAGCCCTGCATCTTCGTGGTTAACAAGTGGGATCTGGGCCTCGAACTCGGCCAGACCACCGAGAAGTGGGGCAAGTATTTCGAAGACAGCTTCAAGAGCATGCGGCACGTCCCGGTGGCGTTCATCACTGCCAAAGACTCGCACAACATCAAGCAGCTGATTAACTTGGCCCAGGCGATCTTCAAACAAGCCCGCGAGCGCGTCTCGACCGGCCTGCTCAACCGGGTGCTGCAAGAGGCCCTCAAAGCGAACCCGCCGCACATCGCCAAGAACCGCACCCCGAAGGTCTTCTTTGCGACCCAGGTGACCACTGAGCCGCCGACGATTGTGGTCAAGGTCAACGACGTGGAGCTGTTCAGTCCTGTTTGGGAGCGATATCTGCTGGGCCGATTCCGCGAAGACTTGCCGTTCAAGGAAGTCCCGATCCGGCTCTACCTGCGCGGGAAAGCCAAGGGCGATCCAGACGACGAGTAGTCACTTGTGAGCGGGGCGGGGTCAGCCCCCCGAGTCTGTTGAAACGGCACGACACTGGTGAGTGTATGACTCGCCAGTCACTACCCACATCGCAAGCGGCCTCAAACGACCGCCAGTGCCCCTTGATGAA